>JAFMLQ010000026.1 GCA_017852075.1 Flavobacteriaceae bacterium
CTGATCGAAACCTATGCGTATGCTTCAAAAATCGCAAGAAAAGAGCATGTACCTCTATTGATCCATGTCACAGAGCTTACCCAACCTTTAGGGCACTCATCGTCAGGATCGCACGAACGATATAAATCAAAAGCGCGTTTGGAATGGGAAAAGGAATATGATTGTAATTTAAAAATGCGTACCTGGATCATCCAAGAAGGACTTGCTAACGAGACAGAGCTTGAGAATCTTGAGAAAAAAATTATTAGTGAAGTACGGACTGAACGTAGAGAGGCTTGGAATGCCTATCAAGCTCCCATTTTAAAAGAGCTTGAAAAATTAATGAACTTTGAATCGTCTCTCAAATCCGAAACACATAATGATCCTAAAGTACAGTTAATTTTTTCTCAAATTGAACAAAATCAGGAATTGAGTTTTAAAGATCTCATTTCTGTTGGCAGAAAAATCAATTTGCTATTAGCAAAATACCCCCAAGCCAATGTACAGGAGTTCAAAAACTGGTATCAAACACTTTACAACACCCTAACTTCAAAGATTTCCTCAAAACTCTACACTGTTTCCAAGGAAAAACTACTTGCCTTTGAAAGTACTCCACCCATTTATAATGAAGACAATCCTCTGGTAGATGGCCGTATCATCATACGGGATAATTTTGATGCTCTTTTCAAAAAATATGACACACTACTTATGTTTGGGGAAGATGTCGGAAAAATTGGAGATGTGAATCAGGGAATGGAAGGTCTTCAGAAAAAATTTGGAGATATTCGGATTGCAGATACAGGGATTAGAGAAGCAACAATCGCTGGTCAAGGCATTGGACTTGCTCTCAGAGGGCTGCGTCCTATAGCAGAAATTCAATATCTCGACTATATACTGTATTGTTTACAAATTTTAAGTGATGATCTTGCCACCATGAGTTTTAGGACATTGGGACGCCAAATCGCTCCGCTTATTATTCGTACACGTGGGCATCGCCTGGAAGGTATATGGCATTCGGGTTCTCCCATGGGTGGATTGATACATCTACTTAGAGGGATTCACGTTCTTACACCCAGAAATATGACCCAAGCAGCAGGCTTTTATAATACGCTTTTACAAATCGATCAACCTGCAGTTGTCATTGAATCACTAAACGGATATCGACTAAAAGAAAAACCTCCAATTAATCTTGGTGAGTTTACTGTTCCACTTGGGAAAATTGAAATCATTTGTGAAGGTACAGATGTAACAGTAGTGTCTTATGGTTCCACTTTAAGAATAGTAGAAGCGACTGCCAAAAAACTCTTACAAGAAGGGATTTCAATTGAAGTAATTGATATTCAAAGTCTTATACCATTTGATTTGAATGAAGAGATTAAGGAAAGTGTAGCCAAAACAAATAGGGTATTAATTGTAGATGAAGATGTTCCTGGTGGTGCCTCTTCTTATATTTTACAGCAGTTGATTGAAAAACAAAACATTTTTAATCTGCTGGATGTCGCACCAAAATTGTTATCCTCCAAAGCACACCGACCAGCCTACGGGAGCGATGGAGATTATTTCTCCAAGCCTTCCGAAGATGATATTTTTGAAGCGGTGTACTCCATTATGAATGAATCCAATCCGCAGGATTTTCCACTTTAAGTTTTTGTAAAAGTTAAAGTGAGAACAATTTCAGAAGAAGTGTTTCCAAAATTTCCTTAGGGCTCTGATTTACAGCGTCAATTCCTTTGCTTTTTAAATCGGCCTCCATGACAAACTCCATGGCCTGAGTCAGTTGACGCATAGAAAATCGATTTGCAGCGACTTGATACTCTTTAATAAAATAAGGGCTTATCCCTAGTGATTTAGGGTCACTCCCTATACCTTTCAACAAGAGTAGTTTTTGAAAATATGCATGTAAAGTGGCCAAGGTAAGCACGAGGGGATGATCTTTTGGATTTCTTGTAAGGTATTGAATGATTTGAAATGCTTTTGAAAACTGACCGAGACCAATGGCTTTTTGCAATTCAAAACTATTGAATTCCTTACTAATTCCGATATACTTCTCAATATGCTCTCGACTTACAATTTCCCCATCAGCAACCACAAGCTTTAATTTTTTCATTTCGCTTTCCAAACGACTTAAATTAGCTCCGATATAGGCGACGAGTAGTTCAATCGCTACAGGTTCCATTTGAAGCTTTAAAACACGGGCTTGGTCGCTAATCCAAGGGGCAAGTTGATTGTCGTAAAGAGGCTTTACTGTGAGTACTACTCCAGATTTCTCTATGGCTTTGTACAATTTTTTTCTCTTGTCAAAAGGTTTGTTTTTATAACAAATCACAACCACAGTTTGAGGCATGGGTTGTGCAGCATAAGTGGCGAGAAGATCAAATTGAGAAACATTCATAAATTGTGCTTCTTTGACCACCACTACATTGTATTGGGACAACATAGGGTAACGCTTCGCGGTTTCAATGATTTCAGAAGCTTGGGCTTCTTTTCCGTAAAATAGGCTATAGTCAAAATCCTTAGAGGCCTCATGAACAAGCTTGTCGGTCAAGGCTTTAAGAATAGCGTCGATATAAAAGGATTCATTTCCCGACAGCAGATAAACTGGAGAAAATTGTTCTTTTTGTATCTTGGAAAGTAGCGTGAAAAACGCTTGCATTATAAAAATTTATTGCACTTTTACAGCATGGATCAACTCAATTTTCCATACTATAAGTTAAATCTCAAAAATAGGGAAAATAAACCCTATATCTTCGATCGAGTGCGTAAAAAATGGTTGCTTTGTACGCCGGAAGAATGGGTTCGTGTTCATTGTGTAAACTATCTTATTGAAACCAAAGGATATCCCGCCTCTTGGATGCGTATAGAACAAGAATTTCGAGTCTTTGACACTAGAAAACGTTTTGACATAGTCGTTTCTGATGCTACCATGAAACCTCATGTTTTGGTTGAATGTAAGGCTCCTTCCGTTCCAATCGATCAAAAAACCTTTGACCAAATAACAAGATACAACCTTGCACTACAATGTCAATATTTAATGGTTAGCAATGGACTGAATCATTATTTTTGTGAAATGAATTTTGAAGAAAATCAACTTATATTCATTGAAACGCTTCCTGATTACAGTTTTACTATATGAAATCAATTGCATTAGTGGTATTGAATTACAATGGGCTAGAATTGTTACAACAGTTTTTGGGTGATGTCATTGCGCACAGTCCTGAAGCGGATGTGGTTCTTATTGACAATCATTCTACTGATGGTTCTACCGACTGGTTTAAAACCCATCATCCTGAACTTCAATGTATAGAGTTGGATAAAAATTACGGCTATGCCGGGGGCTATAATGAAGGGCTTAAACATGTAAAACATCGTTTTTATGGGTTACTTAATTCTGACTTATGGGTTCCCCGCCAATGGCTACCTCCCCTACTTCATCAATTTGAATTACAACCGGAGGTTGCCATTCTGCAACCTCATATTCTAGACTACAATAAAAAATCTCATTTTGAATACGCAGGAGCAGCAGGCGGCTACATCGATCAGTACGGACTTCCGTTCTGTAGAGGTAGAATACTTAAAACCATTGAACAAGATACTGGTCAATACGATCAAGTTGATACCATTTTCTGGGCAAGTGGAGCCTGTTTTTTGATTCGAAGTGAGGTGTTTTGGAAACTCGAAGGCTTTGATATTGACTTTTTTGCACACCAAGAAGAAATCGATCTGTGTTGGCGTGCCTTCAATCAAGGCTATAAAACACAATCGGTTGGGACTTCAAAAGTATACCACGTAGGAGGCGCTACACTAGCTCCGTCCGTACAGAAAGTATTCTTAAACCATAGAAATTCACTGTATATGTTGGCAAAAAATCTTCCAAAGCAAAAACGATTTTTGATACTCCTCACAAGACTTACTTTAGATGGGTTTATTGGGTTGGGATATTGTATCCAATTCAAATTTCTACATACATGGGCAATAATTCGCGCCCATTTCGAGTTTTATAGAACATTCAAACGCATGATAAAAAAGGGGAATGGTCAACCGCGAAAGACCAATTATTTTTTTAGTAACAACATATTGTCAAACTATTTTTTGAAGAGAAGATTATATTTCAGCAATTTGGATAAAAAATTTAAATAAATTCATTTAATTTGTAATAATTAAAAAACTTAATCAAATTCACTATGAAAAAAGCAGTCGCTTTAATGATAACGGGAGTGTTATTGGCCTCCTGTGTATCTCAAAAAAAATTCACGGAATTAGAAGAATTACAACAAAACACTAAAAATCTTTTGGATTCTACAACAGTTCAGTTGAACTCATGTAACGAAGAAAAGGAAGCTGCATTAGCTCAACTTGGTACATTGACTGAACAGAATCAATTCTTAAAAGCAAATAACCAAGATTTAATTAACAATATTGGTAATCTGACCACTCTATCTAAAAAAGGAGCAGACAACTTGGAACGGTCTCTTGAGAGTATGAAAGAAAAAGACATACGTATTCAGCGTATGCAAGATGCTGTAACGAAAAAAGATTCTGTAACTCTTGCCTTGGTCACTAGCTTAAAAGGGGTGCTCGGAAATATGAGTGATGAAGACATTGAAATCAATGTTGAAAAAGGAGTCGTATACGTTTCTATTTCTGACAAACTTTTGTTTAGAAGCGGAAGCTATACGGTAACAAGCCGAGCTAGAGAAGTTCTAGGGAAAGTTGCTAAAGTAGTAAATGACAAGCCAGAACTCGAATTTATGGTAGAAGGACATACAGACAACGTACCGATCAATAAAGACGGTATTCAAGACAATTGGGATCTTTCTGTAATGCGTGCTACTGCTGTAGTTCGAATCTTGGAAAAAGACTTCGCTGTAGCTCCTTCTCGTATGACTGCTGCAGGACGTAGTTACTATCTTCCTATAGCTGATAATGATACGGCAGCAAACCGCGCTAAGAATAGAAGAACACGTATAGTGGTACTTCCTAAATTAGATCAATTTTACGACCTCATTGAACAAGGAATGAAGGCTGCAAAATAATTTAAGCTTTTACAATTTTTAAAAAGGGTTACCTACGGTAGCCCTTTTTTATTTTTAATACATTTGAATTGATTTTTTTAGAAAAAAATTATCGTCGATACTGTACTTTTAGGACATGAAAATTCAAGATAACTTGACGGAATTAAAATCGAGTCTCCCAGAGGAGGTATCCTTGGTTGCTGTTTCTAAAACGAAGCCTGAAAGTGACCTTATGGAGGCCTATGAAGTAGGACAACGCATTTTTGGTGAAAATAAAATCCAAGAAATGGTTTCCAAATGGGAACAACTCCCTAAAGACATCCAATGGCATATGATCGGACATGTGCAGACAAATAAAGTGAAATACATAGCTCCTTTTGTGGATACCATTCATGCTGTAGATCGTATCAAGGTTTTAAATGAAATACAAAAACAGGCAGAAAAGAACAACCGTACCATCTCCTGTTTAATTCAAATTTGTATTGCAACAGAAGACACCAAATTTGGTTTGGCTGAATCTGATCTGGATGCGATGCTGGAAGCAGCATCTACGTGTAAAAATGTTAGAATTAAAGGATTGATGGGTATGGCTAGCTTTACTTCAGATACTGAGCAAATAAGAGCTGAATTCAAAAAACTAGCACATCTTTACAATCAACACCCCGAATTTGAAATATTATCTATGGGTATGAGCGGTGATTATCCCATTGCAATTGAAGAAGGATCTAATATGATTCGTGTAGGGAGTAAGATTTTTGGAGAACGGAATTACTAAGCATGTACGCCATACTGGATATCGAAACTACGGGTGGAAATTACGATGAAGAAGGAATAACTGAAATAGCCATCTATCGTTTTGACGGGGAACAGATTACAGATCAATTCAGCAGTTTAATCAATCCCCAGAAGAGCATTCAACCCTTTGTGGTAAAACTGACAGGAATCAACGAAAAGATGTTAAAAAATGCTCCGAAATTTTACGAAGTAGCCAAACGAATTGTGCAAATCACCGAAGACTGTATTTTGGTAGCACATAACGCTGCGTTTGATTATCGGATATTGAATACAGAATTTAGAAGGCTAGGATTTGCCTATGAACGAAAAACTTTGTGCACTGTAAATTTATCCCAAGAATTATTGCCAGAACAGCCTTCTTTTAATCTGGGAAAACTGATCCGTAATTTGGGTATTCCTTTTGCAAATCAACACCGTGCTCATGGCGATGCTCAAGTTACTTTAAAACTTTTTGAACTTCTTTTGGAAAAGGACACGCAAAAGCAAATCATCAAAAAACACATCCAGTATTTAAACCCCAATAAAGCCCCTTCACAATTCCTTAAAATCATTGATGGATTACCCTCTGAAATGGGTGTTTACTACATCCACAACAAGGACAATGAAATTGTGTATATCGGAAAGAGCAACAATATCAAAAAAAGAGTATTGAGTCATTTTACGGGGAAACAAAAAAAGGCAATCTCCCTTCAAAAAGAAGTAGCACAAGTCACGTATGCCTTGACTGGAGGGGAACTCGTGACCCTCCTTAAAGAACAAAATGAAATCAAAATCAACACCCCCTTGTTCAACAAAGCGATGAAGTATCGTATTTTTCCAATGGGAATAAGAATCGATCGTTCAGAAGAATACCCGAAGTTGATTTTAGAGCAAATTCAAAAAGATCAAAACTATCTGAGTGTTTTCAAAAACAAAAAAGCGGCCAAAGCAGCAGTCTTCAGATGGATGGATGATTTTGGAATTTGCATGCAAAAAACCAGTTTGATGAAAACAGATAAAGCCTGTTTTAATTACAATCTAAAGAAATGTGATGGAGCCTGTTTAGGCAAAGAAAATCCAGAATCTTATACTAAAAGAGTAGATAAATTAATCTCTTATTTTTCATATCCTCATTCAACTTTTTTGATCGTAGAAAAAGGAAGGAAAAATGGTGAATCTGCATTCGTTTTTATAGAGGACAATCAATTCAAAGGATATGGCTATTTCGAATTGAATCATCAGGTAAAAACAAAAAAACAGATTGAATCTCGTTTGATTGACATAAAAGACAACCCAGATACTCAAAAATTAATTCACAGCTTTTTAGCAAGGAAAAAATATATTAAGTTAATACCTTTGCATAACGAAAATTAAAACCAACCTAAATCGCTACTCAATCCAGCTTTAAGGAACGTCCAATGAAAAAGTGGCAACTACGTTTACACAGTATCATCTATGAAGCTGATACTCCTGCAGGAAAACTGTTTGACATTCTCTTGTTAGTAACGATATTGCTTAGCGTACTATTTGTTGGCTTAGAGAGTGTCTCTTATATCGACGCCCAGTACGGTGTCTATTTAAATGCAGCAGAATGGGTCGTCACAATTTTATTTACCGTTGAGTACATACTGAGAATTATTTGTGTGCAACGACCGTGGAATTACATTCGTAGTTTCTACGGTGTTGTGGATTTAATTTCTATACTACCTAAGTACATTTCTTTACTTATTGTGGGTACCCAGAGCCTCGTTGCTTTAAAAGCATTGCGTTTACTTCGTATTTTTCGGATTTTAAAACTCACCCCTTATATTGGAGAATCCAATACCCTACTGAAGGCTTTAAAAGCCAGTAGAGCCAAAATCTTAGTATTTATATTTGGAGTTGTCATCTTGTGCATCATTTTTGGGACATTGATGTATTTGATAGAAAGTGAGTCAAGTGGATTTACAAGTATTCCCAGAAGTATCTATTGGTGTATTGTAACTCTAACAACGGTAGGATATGGTGATATTGCTCCACAAACTTCTCTAGGTCAATTTTTAGCTTCAATCATTATGATTTTAGGGTATGGTATTATTGCTGTTCCCACTGGAATTGTTACTGCAGAAATGAGTAAAAAATCTTCAGTGGATACCAATACACAAGCGTGTCCCTATTGTATGCATACAGAACACAAAGAAAATTCAATTTATTGCCACCAATGTGGAAAAACCTTAAACAATGTCAAATAAAACACTCATATATATAGCTGGCCCTACCGGAGTCGGTAAAACAAAACTTAGCTTAAATCTCGCAAAGAAATTTAAGACTGAAATCATTTCATGTGATTCACGTCAATTTTACAAGGAAATGCAAATTGGCACCGCGGTACCCACCACTGAAGAACTTTCAGCAGTACCCCATCATTTTATTCAACACAAATCCATCGAAGAGGTATATACTGTTGGGGATTTTGAAAAAGACGCTATCATAAAACTAAACGAACTTTTTAAAACTCACGACACTCTGATTATGGTGGGAGGTTCGGGAATGTATGCCGATGCAATCATGTTTGGTATGGATGAATTTCCTGAAATCCCCACAGAGGTTCGTAAACAAGTCCATTTATTTTACGAATCTCACGGACTAAAAACCATACAACAACTTTTACTGGAAAAAGACCCCAAATACTACAGTAGAGTTGACATCAACAATCCACTGCGGATATTACGAGCACTAGAGGTCTGTATCGCCTCAGATCAACCCTATTCCTCATTTCTTGGAAAGTCAAAACCGGAACGTAATTTTATTTCAAAAATGATTGTTCTTCACAGTCCGAGAGCAGTACTTTATGAAAAGATAAACAACCGAGTAGATGAAATGATGACTTCAGGTTTAGAAGCTGAGGCCAAAACTTTACTCCCTTACAGAGAGCTTGCTCCACTTAAAACTGTCGGATACAAAGAATTGTTTCCTTATTTTGATGGTGAAATTAGTCTCGAAGATGCAGTTAATGAAATCAAAAAGAACAGTCGACGTTATGCCAAAAGACAAATCACTTGGTTTAAAAAATATGACAATGCACTTTGTTTTCCTTCAAACACACCTGTTGAGGAAGTCTATGAACTATTGACAGACGAATAAATATTCATTTAAATTGCGTTCATTACAAATTCTAATGCTATTCTAGCCTAAAAGAAGGACCGTTTTACCCCTCCTTTATTTCATTTCAAACTTCAGGAGGGAAAGTCTTTTTGAACTTACCGTTCGTTACACAAAACCTCTTCAAATTTTTTATAATCTAACCCTTGGTAACATTCTAGGTGGGTTTATTTGATTTCCTTCTGTTAAATTAAAAGTACGCGTTTAATTTTACAGCACTAAATGAATGACAAATGAAACCTCTACTTGCCAAAATTACCCTCCTTGTACTTTTAATAAGTTCCTGCGATACTCCAGAATTAGAAAGCACTGATTATTTGAATACTTCAGAAGAAAAACTAATCAATTCTCAGAGCTATTATTCGTTTTCAAAACAAATATTGAATGCCTTAGCAAAAGGTGTTTTTGATCGACCTGCTCCCTACACATGCCGAGATGTCGATGCCATAAAGATTGTATATAAAACTGAAAACTACGATGGAAAAGAAATTGTTACTTCAGGTGTGTTATTGCTCCCCAAAATACAAGGAACTCTTTCCTTACTTTCATTTCATCACGGTGAATTGCTGAAAACGGCTAATGCCCCTTCAGAATCCACTACAGGCTCTAAAGATTTGATTTA
The DNA here is from genome assembly GCA_017852075.1 of Flavobacteriaceae bacterium. GTDB lineage: Bacteria > Bacteroidota > Bacteroidia > Flavobacteriales > Flavobacteriaceae > MS024-2A. Next base: position 9,529 of record JAFMLQ010000026.1, read on the forward strand.
TGCTGCCCTTATCGCAAGTACAGGACTTGCAGTTTTAGTGCCTGATTATATTGGATACGGTAACTCAAGCCTACACTGGCATCCTTTTGAGCATAAAGCTACACTTGCAAAAAACAGTTATGACATGTATTTAGCAAGCAAAGAATACTTGATCCAACAAAGGATAAAAACAAATTCAAAACTCTATTTAACTGGCTTTTCTGAGGGAGGAATTGCAACCCTTGCGCTACAACGATTTTTAGAAGAACAAACAAAAATAAACGTCACTAAAACCATAGTGGGTAACGGAGCCTTTGCAAAAGTGATCTGGGCAAAACAACTTCTATCTGGCTCACAAAATCCCGAAAAAATCCGATATTTTGCTCGTATGGTTCACAGTTATAATAAGATTTATCCAGAGCTTAACCGACCTTGGAATTATTATTTCAATGATGCGTTTATGGATTTAGAGTCCAATATTGATCATCTCATGGAGCTCCCTCAAATGGTAGATGATCCTAAAACTCTTTTTACCCCGTCATTTATTAAAGGTGTTTTGAATGAAACTGATACTGCCTTTCTCGATGTGCTGATGGAAAATCAAATCGAAGGTTGGCCAGCAGAAGCTTCCATCCATTTTTACAGAGGCTCGGAAGATAAAATATGGAACTCCACTCAAATCCGTCTTGCGGCTCAAACTATTGAAAATAAAGGAGGGACTGTAAAACAAAAGGTACTTGTTGGAGAGGATCACGAAAGCATGACAGCTCCTTTTGTGGAGCATGTTTTAAAACATATCTATTTCGAATAGGTATTGTTGAAATACGTATCTAGGTTGGTTTGGATTCGTTCTGAAATGGCATCTAAAGACGCTTTTGTAAAAGTTTCCCCAGTAATGTTTTCATACAATTCAATATAACGTTCTGAGATTGATTGTATTCGATCGTCTTTCATCTCAGGAAGTGATTGACCATCCAAACCCTGAAACCCTTCACTGATAAGCCATTGTCTCACAAATTCCTTAGAAAGTTGTTTTTGGGGAAGCTCTTTTTGCTGAAGTGCTTCATATCCTTCTTTATAAAAATAGCGGGAAGAATCTGGAGTGTGAATTTCGTCAATCAGTACAATCTCTCCTGAGTTTGTTTTTCCAAATTCATATTTGGTATCTACCAAAATCAAACCTTGTTTCTCAGCAATTTCAGTTCCTCGTTCAAAAAGTTGTAGAGTGTACTTTTCTAGAATTTGATAATCAATTTCACTCACTATGCCTTTTGAAATAATTTCGTTACGAGAGATGTCCTCGTCATGCCCCTGCTCTGCTTTAGTTGCTGGAGTAATGATGGGATTGGGTAACTTGTCATTTTCTTTCAATCCCTCTGGAAGTGTTTCACCACAAAGGGTTCTCAATCCCTTTTTATAGGTTCGGGCGGCATGACCCGCCAAATATCCTCGAATGACCATTTCCACCTTAAACGGCTCACATAATTTTCCGATAGACACATTGGGATCTGGTGTAGAAATCAACCAATTGGGCACGATATCTTCTGTAGCGCGCAACATTTTGGTCGCAATTTGATTCAAAATCTGTCCTTTATAGGGTATTCCTTTAGGCAAAACTACATCAAAAGCGGAAAGACGGTCTGTGGCCACCATAACCAGAAGGTTATTTTGGAGCTTATACACTTCGCGAACTTTCCCCGTGTATTTGGATTCCAATCCGTCCAATTTTAGATCGGTATGCATTATTGTATTTTCGATCATCAGTTATCGTGTTCTATTGCTTTGTAAGCATCTATAATCTTTTTGACAAGTGGGTGTCGAATTACATCTTTATCGTCCAAGTAAATAATCCCAATACCCTTAGCGTTTTTTAAAATTAAAAGCGCTTCTTTCAAACCTGAAATCATACGTCTGGGAAGATCAATTTGTCCCGGGTCTCCAGTAATCATAAATTTTGCATTTTTTCCCATTCGGGTTAAAAACATCTTCATCTGAGAATGAGTGGTGTTCTGCGCTTCATCTAAAATTACAAAAGCATTGTCAAGAGTACGTCCTCGCATAAAGGCCAATGGTGCGATCTGAATAATCCCTTTTTCAATATGACTTTGTAAGGTTGTACTGGGAATCATATCACGTAGCGCATCATATAAGGGTTGCATATATGGGTCTAATTTTTCATTGAGGTCTCCTGGTAAGAATCCCAAGTTCTCCCCAGCTTCTACAGCGGGACGTGTGAGGATAATCCGTTTAACTTGTTTTTCTTTAAGGGCTTTTACAGCAAGTGCTACTCCTGTATAGGTTTTTCCAGTACCCGCTGGACCAATTGCAAAAACCATATCGTTTACATGCATGGACTCCACCAAACGTTTTTGATTGAAGGTTTTTGCTTTTATGATTCTTCCACCCACACCGTGAAGTATCATGGTTTCGGTTCCTCCATTTAAAGCTTCTTTTTCCTGATCCCCTGCCATTACAATCCGATCGATTATTTCGTCATTCAAAATATTGTATTTCCCAAAATGAGCGATCATCATTTCAGTTCTTTTTGAAAATTCTTCTAAAAGATGTTCTTCTCCGTAAGCCTTCAAGGTATTGCCTCGAGCAACGATTTTAATTTTAGGGAAATAAGTTCGTAGCCTTGCCATATTCGAGTTTTGATTCCCAAAAAACTCTTGAGAATTTACTTCAGTCAAATCAATTTTAATCTCATTCAAAGGCTACAAATTTAAAATGGTTATTTTTGTTATTACTCACGGAAACTCCTGATAAAAATAGCTAATTTTAACGTAAATAATTCTATAAAATACACTTTATGGCCATCGTAACTTTAACGACTGATTTTGGGCATAAAGACTTTTCTGTATCTGTTATCAAAGGGGCTCTTTTACAACAAATTCCTGATCTTTCTGTGATTGACATCTCACATGAAATAAGTCCTTACAACGCCTCTGAAACTGCCTATATTCTCAAAAATGCTTTTCGTGCCTTTCCCAAGGAAAGTATACATATCATTGGAGTAGAATCGGAATGGACACCAGAAAACGTGCATTTGGCCATGGAATTTGAAGGGCATTATTTTATTTGTGCAGACAATGGAATTCTTTCGATGATAAAAGAAGATTTGAAAGCTACAAAATTGGTTGAAATTACTATCCATCAAAATGTAGTGAGCTCTTTTCCTGTACTAGATGTCTTTATCCATGTAGCTGCACATATTATGCGAAAGGGAGCATTAGAAGTAATTGGAAAACCGAGAACTCATCTCAAAGAACTAACCAATATCAAGCCTGTAATCCATCCCGAGGGAAATCAAATCTTGGGAAGTGTAATTTATATTGATAATTATGGGAATTTAGTTACCAATATTAAACAAAGTCTTTTTCACGAAGTGGGCAAGTCTAGAAGTTTTACCATTTTTGCACGTTCCGTAAAATTTAAAAAAGTGTACAGAGGCTATGGCGATGCTATAGATTTTGATCTACCCAAATCAAAGCGTGAAGAAGATGGAAAAAAACTTGCTTTATTCAATTCGGCTGGACATTTAGAGCTGGCGGTGTATAAAAGTAATCCATTGACTGTGGGAGGTGCAGGAACACTTTTTGGATTGGATTATCGAGATCCTGTAACGGTTCAATTCGAATAATATGTGGAGTATAGCTAAAAGAGAATTGCGTTTTTATTTCAGTAACCTAACCGGCTATTTGGTGATAGGAAGTTACTTGTTGATTAATACCTTGTTTCTATGGTTCTTTGACACACCTTTTCAATTGCTTAACTCTGGATTTGGCGACCTCACTCCCTTTTTTGAGATGAGCCCTTGGCTCTTACTGCTCTTAATTCCTGCTCTGAGTATGCGAAGTTTTTCCGAAGAACGCACTACAGGAACATTAGAACTTTTGCTCACCAAACCACTCCGACCTGTGGAAATATTTGGAGGCAAGTTCATAGGTGTTGCCCTGATTCTCTTCATTGCCTTAATTCCAACCTCACTAAACATAGTTGCTATAAATGCTCTTTTAGAACCTCAATCAGAATTGGACTGGGGAAGTTTTATCGCCTCTTATTTGGCCTTAATTCTTGTAGCACTTGTTTTCTTATGCATGAGCCTTTGCTGCTCCTTGATTTTCCGAAACCAGGTAACTTCCTTTTTGATGGCGGTTCTGGTTTGTTTTACACAGTTTTTTGTTTGGAATTTTCTGGCGGATTTTTCCGCTCTACCCTGGGTTTATGAATGGATTTCAGATCTTGGAATTCAAACGCATTATTCCAGTTTGAGTAGAGGGGTTTTGCAGATTGAAGATTTGATCTATCTATTCGGTCTCATTGCAGTATTTTATATTTTAGGTGTTGAACTCATTAAAAAAGAGCAAGTTTAAATGCAAGTCTTTAAAAAACCTTTTATCGTACTTATTCTTGTGTTTGCTTTGATGCGCTTGAGCAATGCTCTTTTCTTACAGTTTGACTTAACCTTCGATAAACGGTACAGCCTTTCAGAAAACACCTTATTGCAACTCAAGACCATAGATGAACCCTTGCGTATTGATGTTTTCCTCTCCGGAGATTTACCTACCCCCTATCTGCGTTTTCGCAATGACCTGGACGCACTTTTAGATCAGTTGCAATACTATAATGACAACCTCATCATACAATATAATGACCCTTTTGAATTGGGTACTTCTGAAACGGTAGTCAAAGAAATGCAACAGTATGGTATGTCACCAGAAATTGTGTTTGAAAATAAAGATGGAAATCGAAAGGAAAGCCTCATCTTTCCGTGGCTCATTGTAAATTATAACGAACGTTCTGAACGTGTTGCCTTATTACAAAAACAACTTGGTGATAGTGAAAATGATAAAATTATTCGCTCCCTACAACAGCTAGAATACCACATTATGGACGGTATTTATAAAGTCAGCTTGAAAGAAAAGAAAAACGTAGCTGTACTGACTTCTCATCGCACTTCAGAAAACATAAAGCTTGCAGATCTGCTTCAAAACTTAAAGCCCTATTACAACCTAGCTGCTTTCAACCTTAAAAATCAAAATGTAGCTCCTACGCAAAGTTTGGATAATTTGAATCGTTTTGACCTTCTTCTGGTTTCCAACCCAAGAGATCCCTTTACACAAACAGAAAAATATATTTTAGATCAGTATGGATTAGGAGGTGGTAAACTTTTGTGGATGGTCAATGGTATGGGTATCGATCGGGATAGTCTCTTCAATGAATCGGGTAAAACCTACGGCCTCCCACAAGAGTTGAATTTGGACGACTATTTCTTTCACAAAGGGCTTCGTATTCAAAAAACACTTGTACAAGATCTATATTGCGCTCCCCTGGTGCTGGCTAGTGGTAGTGAAAACAACACGCAATACGTACCGTATCCTTGGGTCTATTATCCCCTTTCAGAACCAGAATATACTTCCATTGGCAAAAACCTTGGACCTGTATGGAGTCGATTCTCTAGTGCCCTTGATACTGTTGCAAATCCAATAAAAAAAACAGTGTTACTTAAAACTTCAGATTTCACAAAAACACCTAGTGTGCCCACACTCATTCAGTTAGAAGAAGCAACACAAAAAATTAAACCTAACGACTTTAGTGAATCCTCAAAAGTATTGGGATACTTGGTTCAGGGTACACAAAATTCATTATTCAAGAATCGTATCAAACCTTTTACTCCAAAACAGCCTCTAGACTCTGGACAAGTTGAGTTGGTTTTGTTTGGAGATGGAAATATTGCTGAAAATCAAACAGAAAAAGGAACTCCATTGGCTTTAGGATATGACAAGTGGACCAATAATTTATATGCCAACCGCGGGTTGGTGATGAATACCGTACACTTTATGACCAACAACAAAGACCGATTGGCACTCCGAGAAAAATCGTGGAATGTAGCGGTCTTGGACATTCAAAAAATGGAACAGAATGCCTCTTTTTGGAAAGGATTTCTTCTTGTAATACCCCTTTTACTCGCAACGCTTTTTGGTTGGGGAATTCAACTTACAAGAAGTAAACATTTACGCCTCTAACTGTTGATAAGTTTCTTTTACGTTTCAATGGTTTTCGGATATATTTGATGTAGGTATTATAACTCTTTGTTGTTTAAAACTGTTTGTTCTACCCATAGATAAACCTTAAAAAAATATACATGAAATTCATTGTTTCTAGTGCCGCACTTCTCAAAGAACTCCAGATGATTGGGGGCGTCATAAATAATACCAATACCCTACCCATACTCGATAATATTTTATTCGAAATCAATGGCAATACTTTGACGCTTACTGCCTCGGATTTAGAAACTACGTTTTCTACAAAAATCCTAGTGGAGTCTGAAACCAACAGTACCATTGCACTTCCTGCCCGATTACTCTTAGATACTTTAAAAACCTTCCCAGAACAACCACTGACCTTTCTAAAAACCGAAAAAAATACTGTAGAAATCAGTGCCAATAATGGAAAATATGCCGTGGCATATGTCGAGGGGGAAGAATTTCCAAAAACCACTCAAATTTCAGATGCTAAGTCCACCCAAATTTCGGGATCAATACTATATACAGCGATAAACAGCACCCTTTTTGCAAGTGGAAATGATGACTTACGACCCGTTATGAGTGGGGTGTTTTTTCAATTTTCATCAGAATCACTCACTTTTGTAGCTACAGATGCTCACAAGCTTGTAAAATATACGCGTACTGATCTGAATGCGCCAGAAACCGCAGAATTTATTATGCCTAAGAAGCCCTTACAATTGCTCAAAGGGATTTTGCAAGGGATGCAGGAAGAGATCGTGATAGAATACAACGATACCAATGCACATTTTCGTTTTGGAGATTCTACACTAACATGTCGTCTAATCGATGGAAAATATCCTAACTACGAAGCTGTAATTCCAAAAGAGAATCCCAACCAAATGAAGCTCAGTCGAACAAGCTTCTTAAATTCTGTGCGCAGGGTAAGCATTTTCTCAAATAAAACCACCTATCAAATTCGCCTTAAAATTGCAGGTGCTTCACTACAGATTTCCGCAGAGGATTTTGACTACAGCAATAGCGCCGAAGAACGCTTGGACTGTGATTACCAAGGGGATGATATCCAAATAGGATTCAACTCACGTTTTTTAATCGAAATGCTCAATGGATTGGAGTGTGATGAGGTCAAACTTTCCATGTCACTCCCCAACAGGGCAGGCTTACTTACTCCACTAGATCATACAGAGGAAGGCGAGGAAATCACCATGTTGGTCATGCCTGTAATGCTGAACACCTAATTGGTTCTTAAGAATTGAAATCACCGTAGTCTAGATTGTAATAAATTTTCCTGTCCTAATTTGGAAAACTACATCGCAAACAATGGCAAGTTTATGAAGAAGCGGTAACCGCCTCAGAAAGGCGCTTATAGGTTCCATTTTCTAATTTCTCACGTATCCCAGCAAAAGCGTCTAAAGTGATTTCTACGTCTTCTAAAGAATGGGTAGCTGTAGGAATTAGACGCAAAAGAATCAAACCTTTAGGAATGACAGGATAGACTACTATAGAACAAAAGATACCGTAATTCTCTCTTAAATCTTGAACCAAAGCCATGGCTTCGGGAATACTACCTTTCAGATAAACGGGAGTTACGCAGCTTTGAGTGGTACCAATATCAAATCCTCTTTCTTTTAATCCGTTTTGCAATGCATTGACATTTTCCCAAAGTTTGGCTTTAAATTCTGGGCGAGTACGCAACAAATCCAATCGTTTTAACGCTCCTTTAACCAATTGCATTTGCAAAGACTTTGCAAACATTTGAGAACGCATATTGTATTTGAGGTAGTCGATAATTCCTTTATCTGCTGCTACAAAAGCCCCTGTAGAGGCCATTGATTTTGCAAAAGTGGCAAAATAAACATCAATCTGATCTTGAACCCCTTGTTCATTACCTGCTCCTTTTCCATGTTCACCTAAGGTTCCAAATCCGTGGGCATCGTCAACGAGAAAACGAAAGTTGTATTTTGATTTCAAGGCTACAATTTCTTTGAGTCTCCCCTGCTCTCCTCGCATACCGAAAACTCCTTCTGAAATAACTAAAATTCCTCCACCTGTTTGTTCTGCGACTTTGGTTGCACGTTGTAAATTCTTTTCTAAACTGGCTACATCGTTGTGCTTGTATGTAAATCGTTTTCCAATATGCAATCGAACTCCATCTACAATACAGGCGTGTGCATCAACATCATAAACAATAACATCGTCTTTTCCAACCAAGGTGTCAACGGTGGATAAAATTCCCTGATATCCAAAGTTTAGAAGGTAGGCCGCTTCCTTGTCTACAAACTCTGCCAATTCATTTTCTAACTGCTCGTGAAGCTGTGTATGACCTGACATCATTCGAGCTCCCATAGGGTAAGCAGAACCGTATTCAGCAGCAGCTTCAGCATCTACTTTTCTTACTTCAGGAAGATTGGCAAGCCCCAGATAGTCATTCACACTCCACGTGATGACTTCTTTTCCTTTGAACTTCATTCGATTTGAAATCGGTCCTTCCAATTTTGGAAATACAAAATATCCTTCTGCTTGGGATGCCCATTTGCCTAAAGGTCCTTTATTTTCGTGTATTCTGTCAAATAAATCTCTCATTTCTTATTAGTTAGCTCATTTACATATTCAATCTGCTGCTGTGATTCGTGATCTGAATCGAAAAAACCTTGTTCTTCCATCCAAGCTTCACTATATATTTTACTCATGTATCTCGACCCATGATCGGGAAACATTACAACGACATTACTCTCTTCATCAAAATAATTTTCTTCGACCAATTGATTTACTGCCTGCATGGCAGCACCAGAAGTATATCCTACAAACATCCCCTCTTTCCGAGTGACTTCTCTTGCTGCATGGGCACTCTCTTCATCCGTAACTTTAACAAATCGGTCAATATACTCAAAATGAGTCGCTGTAGGGATTAAGTTCTTTCCTAAACCCTCAATTCGGTAGGGGTAAATTTCGTTGGGATCAAATTCTTGAGTTTCGTGATATTTCTTTAACACAGATCCATAAGCATCCACACCGATAATCTGAATATCAGGATTTTGTTCTTTTAAAAATTTTGCAGAACCAGAAATGGTTCCTCCTGTTCCACTGCTCGCCACAAGATGGGTAATATGACCATTGGTTTGCTCCCATATTTCGGGTCCAGTGGTACGGTAATGAGCCTCAACGTTCAGTTCGTTAAAATACTGATTGATGTAAATGGATTCTTTAATTTCGCTGTGCAAACGCTTGGCAACTTCATAGTAGGATCGTGGATCATCTGCTACAACATTCGCAGGACAAACATGTACTTGTGCACCCATAGCGCTCAACATATTGATCTTATCTTTTGAAGATTTAGAACTCACCGCCAAAATACAATTATATCCTTTTATCATAGAAACCATCGCCAAACTAAACCCTGTATTCCCTGAAGTTGTTTCTATAATTGTGGCTCCAGGCTTTAGTAATCCCGAGCGCTCTGCTTCCTCTATGATGTGAAAAGCAATTCGATCTTTATTAGAATGTCCTGGATTGAATGCTTCAAATTTTGTGAAATAATTCCCTTTAAAACCTTCTACAACTCGATTGAGTTTGATGAGAGGGGTGTTACCTATCAACTCAAGAATATTTTGATAGGCATTCACAGAATTGTTCATAGTGGTCTAATACAAAAGTTGGACAAATTTAATGAAAAAAAATTAGTCAGCCTTACCTTCTAGTTGCAACATAAAGGCGTACTCTTTTGCGGTTTCTTTTAACGCATTGAATCTTCCTGAAGCACCACTGTGACCTGCCTCCATATTGGTTACTAAAAACAAGGCATTTTGATCTGTTTTGTACTCCCTCAATTTGGCTACCCACTTGGCGGGCTCCCAATACTGTACTTGAGAATCGTGTAATCCCGCAGTGACCATCAAGTTAGGATAATCTTGTTTTTTGAGATTGTCATAAGGAGAATAAGACAACATATATTCATAATAATCCTTATCGTTTGGATTGCCCCATTCGTCGTATTCACCTGTAGTCAAAGGAATACTTTCATCCAACATCGTTGTTACAACATCCACAAAAGGAACCGCAGCAATGACACTGCGATACAATTGAGGCGCCTCATTTAGAACAACCCCCATCAACAAACCTCCTGCAGATCCTCCCAAAGCATGAAGATGGTCTGCACTGGTATAACCCTCTGTAATGAGATATTGAGAAGCATCAATAAAGTCATTAAAGGTGTTTTTCTTCGACTGTAATTTTCCATTTTCGTACCATTGACGACCTAAATATTCTCCTCCACGTATATGAGCAATTGCAAAAATAAATCCGCGGTCCAGAAGACTCAGTCTATTACTAGAGAAACCTGGATCTACGGTGGAACCATAAGAACCATAAGCATATAAAAGCAAAGGGGTTTCTGAACTGTATGCAACGTTTTTATGGTGCACTATAGAGATCGGAATTTGGACTCCATCTCGGCTTTTGGCCCATAGGCGTTTTTCAACATAATTATCCACATCAAAATTTGAGTCAATTACATGTTGCTGTTTGAGAAGAGTTTGGGTTTTTGATTCCATATCGTACTCAAACACGCTACTAGGTGTTTTCAATGAAGTAAACCCAAAACGGAATGTAGAAGTGTCAAAACTTGGATTATATCCTCCATAGAGAGAATAGGTTTCCCCAGCGACAGGTATAAAATAATCTTCCGTTTCATCCCAACGCTTCACTTTGAGTTTTGAAAGACCTTGTTCCCTTTCGGTAACAACCCAAAATTCTTTAAAAATTTGAAAATCTTCAAGCAAAACTTCCTCGCGATGGGCCAACAAATCTACCCAATTTTCACTAGTCGTTTGATCTACTGGAGTTTTAGATATTTTAAAATTGGTCGCACCATCTTTATTATTCAAAATGTAAAAATGATCTTCAAAATGAGCCACAGAATATTCCAAACCACGGGTGCGCTCTTGTATCAGTTGAAATTCTGAAAGTGGAGACTCAGCCTGTATGAATTGATATTCCGTCGTCAAGGTACTATACGATGCAATGAAGACATATTCCATAGACTTAGACTCCTGAACGTACACAGAAAAAGTTTCGTCTTTTTCGTGAAAAATCAATGGATCTAAATCACCAGGGCTTTCAATATTATGGCGAAACACCTTTTCGGAACGTAACGTTTGGACATTTTTCTTCACATAAAAAAAACGTGAATTATCTGCTGCCCATGCTGTGCCCCCCGTGGTGTTCTTGATTTCGGTTTCTAGTACTTGATTGGTTTCCAAATCTTTGACAAAAATCGTGTATTTTCTTCTCGATTCTGTATCGACTCCATAAGTAACCTTGGTATTATCTGGACTCACATTAATCCCCACCAAGCGAAAATAATCATATCCCTTTGCCATTTCGTTACAGTCGAAAAGCACTTCTTCTTGGGCTTCCAAAGAGTCTTTTTTTCGGGTGTATATCGGATATTGCTTTCCTTTTTCATAGCGGGTAATGTACCAATAGCCATTCAAAAAATAGGGTACCGACTCGTCGTCTTCTTTGATTCTTCCTTTTAATTCTTCAAAAAGCGCTTCTTTAAAAGAGGTAGAACTTTCTGTCATCCGATTGTAATAATCGTTTTCTCTCTCCAGATAATCAATGACTTCTGGATTTTCACGTTCTTTCATCCAATAGTAGTCATCCACTCGGATATCGTTGTGTTTTTTTAATTGATAAGGAATTTTTTCTGCCTTGGGAGGCATCATTGTAGTGTCAAAATTCATTGCAATTTTCTGTTTACAAGCTGAAAATGCAAAAATCATACTTGTGATTAAAATAGCCTTACGCATAAACTTCCATTTTTGATAAAGTTGTTAACAAATAGCTGTGTTGCTCTTGAGTATAGTCGCGGTGGGTCACCATTCGAAGTTTCCCCTTCCCTAGGCCGATGATTAAAATTCCTTTCTCTTTAAGTGCCTGAACAAACTGGACTTCATCATAATCGCTTTTTAAAGAAAAGATAATGATATTCGTAGTTACGGGTTGAATTTCATCAATAAAAGAACACTCCTCAAGCACTTTAGCAATTTCTTTAGCTCTTTTATGATCTTGATTCAAATCCTTTCGATGATTCGTCAAGGCATAGCTTCCTGCGGCTGCCAAGTAGCCAGCTTGACGCATCCCTCCACCAAAAACTTTTCGAATCCGAAGTGCCTCTCGCATATCTTCTTGAGATCCTACTAATACTGAACCTACAGGACAGCCAAGGCCTTTACTAAAGCAAAGGGAAATGGTGTCAAATACAGCGCCGTATTCTTTTGGATCTTGTTGGGTAACTTCCAGAGCGTTCCAGAGTCGAGCTCCATCCAAGTGTAATGCCAATTTTTCACGATCACACAAAGTGCGAATTTTCTTAATCTCCTCAAAATCATAAACAGCACCTCCCCCTTTGTTGGTTGTGTTTTCCAAACACACCAAACTAGTTCGGGGACTGTGGTAAAAGTCCGGAGGATTGATACAAGCTTCAACTTGATCGGCAGTAATTCTTCCGCGATCTCCTTGAATCATTTTACAAGAAACACCCGAGTTAAAACTTACCCCTCCCCCTTCGTAGTTGAAAATATGGGCATAATGATCACAAATCAATTGATCCCCAGGTTGGGTATGGATTTTGATTGCTGTTTGATTGGTCATGGTCCCAGACGGAAAAAACAATGCAGCTTCTTTTCCGAAAAGAGCGGCTACTTCTTCTTCAAAAGCGTTGACAGAAGGGTCTTCTTTAAATACATCATCACCTACTTTTGCCTTAAACATGGCTTCCAACATACCTGGAGAGGGTTGGGTTACGGTATCGCTGATTAAGTTGACAATCATACTCTAAAAATCACAAGAATAGGATCCAATGGGCGATCCATCTGGGAGACGCTTGGGTCTAGGGGGTGCAAAATCGTCTGGCTCTTCAAAATAGCGATCGATCTGCATACGATACACCTCTGAAAAACCATCCTCTTCCTGTCCTGCCAACCAGCGATCTAAAGTTACCAGTTGCTTTACAACCAAGGCTTTAACGATGGGATTGGCATCGGGTTGTTGTCCAAGATACATGAGGTGTTTTAAAATGTTGTGCTTCACAATATCGTTGAGTTGGGCGAGATGCGGATCTTGAGGTTTTACCTTAAAAAACGCAGCAACCAAATTGTCTAGTGTTTCTTTGAGGGAAAGTTGATTGGTGTCAAAGCCGTATTGGGTTACCAAACGATTGGCACGTTCCGGATGTAGTAGCATTCCAACTAATGCATCACTAAGGCTTTGGGCAATTCCTAAATAATCGAAAGCTACTCCAGTTTGTGACAAGAAGTTTTCTCTTGTTCTCGGATTAGAAAAAGAGCGCGGAGGCAATAGTGGACGTAAGGTTTCGGGCACGGCTAATGCCTTTGGAACTAACGCATTCAAATAGCCTAAAAGGGCATTCCGTTGAGTCGTTGGGTCAACCACTTCAACCTGATAATTCTGAGAGCCTTTCACCGCATAGTCATAATCGACTCCCCCAATCAATTTAACTACCGCCTCTACTTGATAGCGGTGTAACAAATACATGGGTACAAAACGATCTTCCAAGGTGCTATAAGGCTCTCCTTTACGCAAGTGGTCTAGAGACAAATGTTCGAGTGCCTTTTTGCGGATGTCCATCAAACGTGCCAGTTCCTGGGTAGCCACGACCCCATTGTCCCACAAATGGGCTTTGGGATGTGCTCCTCCCAATGGACGTGCATCACTATCAGAAATAAAACGGTGCCCTGCAGCAGCACTTTGATCTATTATGGCATTTAACGCTTTCTTTTCATTCGTCCCTTCAGGAAAGTCACTATAAGCATACGCTACCGTAACCTTGTCCCAATCACCAATACCCACTTCGTAGGCATTGGCAATGGAAATTTGATCGCCTATCAGTTCAATATTAGGGTGTGGATAATCCATGACTGAAGTTCGGTTTTTGGCACTCGCAGAAAAATTGTGTGCAAATCCAAGGGTATGACCAATTTCATGGGCGGAAAGCTGACGAATACGTGCCAAGGCCATTTCTAAGGCTTCACTTTCCTTATTGGCTCCTTCTGCAAAAGGAGCTTCCAACAGACCTAAAGCAATCATAAAGTCTTGACGGATACGGAGGCTACCTAAACTGACATGCCCCTTGATGATCTCTCCTGTACGCGGATCCGAAACACTTGAACCATAGCTCCACCCCCTTGTGGAACGATGAATCCACTGAATGACATTATAACGCACGTCCATAGGGTCTGCATCATCGGGAAGTATTTTCACTTGAAACGCATCTTTATAACCTATACTTTCAAAGGCTTGATTCCACCAGCGACCACCTTCTAACAAGGCAGAACGGACAGGCTCTGGAGTACCGTTATCCAAATAGTATACTATAGGCTCTATAGCCTCACTTACCGCTGCTGTGGGATCTTTCTTTTCCAAACGGTGTCGGTAGATGTATTGTTTCTTTGTTGGTTCACTTACGGGAGTAGTGTAGTCATAAAAGGTAAAGGCATTTGCCCCAGAGCGAGGATCAAATTTTCTAGGAATGTAGTCCAAATCTGGTAGGGCAACAAAAGAATGATGCTGGTGAACAGTAATGGCATCAGGAGTAGGCGTAACACCACGCACTAAATTTCCTGTGGCGTTGCCTACAAAAGTCAACATCATATCAAACTCAATATTTTTGGGAAAGGCTTTGGTTCTTGGCAATGAAACTGCCGATCGGCTTTTGTCAATGCTAAATGTTCCTTGTTTACTTTGCTTTAAACGTTTTCCTACGCCGTGAACGTCTTGCAACAAAAAGGGAGTTAAATCGATTACATATCCCTCTTTGGTAGTTTCAACAATTGGAAAACCAAATAAGACAGACTTGGCAAAGGCTTCTTTAATCGATCGTTGTTCCAAAGGATTGTCTGAAGTGGAACGATAGCGTAGGTTGGGTTGGATCAGCATAAGTTTATTTCCCGATTTGGAAAAAGAAACTACTCGTTCGTTGCCCAACTGTCCCCGATCCAAACCGAGGTCGTTGTTCCCAATCCCCGCACTCAAACTATTGACATAAAGAAACTCTTTGTCCAATTCTTTTACTGTCAAATAGAGGGCATCCTCTTTTTCGTGGTAGTGGAAATTAAAAAAACCCTTGAACACTTGGGTGTTTTCCAAAACCGAAGCAGGTTTGACTTTGTTTTTATTTTGAGCCAAAGCATTAGCTTGAAAAAGTATAATGATCGCAACTAGAAAAATCGTTTTTTTCATCATTAGAATTTAAGTAGGTTAAAACTACTAAAAACAAATGAGATGGTTTTAACATTTTAATCAATGTAAAATCATCAAAAGCTAATGCGCTAATATGCTTCTATGAGGTGTGACTTATCTTTAAAACAGGTACGCGTTTGAAACACGTCCCGGAGAGTAGAATTGAATCTATAGAACAAAAAAACGATTGACCTTATTTAAAAATAGTAATCGACGCGTGTAGTGATTAGAAATTAATTGATGGCTTTTTCTTTAAAACACATGGATTTTAGCAAAAAAAATCCTGTATTTTTGATGAAACAAAACAAGATGATCTCTACAGAGCAGTACAAAAACCTAATGGAACGCCTGGGTGCCTTAAGGCGGTATCTTTGACATAGATGCCAAGGAGATCGAAATACAAAACGAAGAAGAAAAAACCCTAGCTCCAGACTTTTGGAATAATGCTCAAGTGGCTGAAGTCCAAATGAAGCAACTCCGGAACCTTAAAAAATGGGTGACGGACTACACTGCCATTCAACAGTACGCTGAAGAACTTGAAGTCTTGCTGGAATTTGAAAAGAGTGGAGACGCAACGCCTGAAGAGGTTATTTCAGTATACAACACTGCATTGGAACTTTTAGAAAATTTAGAATTCCGAAATATGCTCTCTGAAGAGGGTGACAATCTGAGTGCTGTATTACAAATTACTGCGGGTGCAGGAGGTACTGAAAGTTGTGACTGGGCAGCAATGTTGATGCGAATGTACCTGATGTACGGTGAAAAACAAGGATTTAAAATTCGGGAGTTGAATCACCAAGCAGGAGATGTGGCTGGTATAAAGACGGTAACACTAGAGCTGGAAGGAGAATATGCCTTCGGGTGGCTCAAAGGAGAAAATGGAGTCCATCGTTTGGTGCGGATTTCCCCCTTTGACAGTAATGCAAAGCGACATACTTCTTTTGCCTCAGTCTATGTATACCCTTTG
The DNA here is from genome assembly GCA_017852075.1 of Flavobacteriaceae bacterium. Lineage (GTDB taxonomy): Bacteria > Bacteroidota > Bacteroidia > Flavobacteriales > Flavobacteriaceae > MS024-2A. Next base: position 25,765 of record JAFMLQ010000026.1, read on the forward strand.
GTGGACGACAATATTGAAATCGACATCAACCCCTCGGACTATACTTGGGAAACCATGCGTGCTAGTGGTGCAGGAGGACAAAATGTAAACAAGGTGGAAACTGCCGTACGGCTTC
>JAFMLQ010000027.1 GCA_017852075.1 Flavobacteriaceae bacterium
TGCAGTTGAAAATTTCTTCCAATCTCTGAAGCGTAAAAACGCATCCGATTCAAATAATTTCTATACTCTGCGTTTGCGAGATTTTGTACTATAAAGCGCAATTTCTTTTTCATTTTGTGCTTTTCTTTGAGTTGCAACGAAAAAATCGCATCAAATTTTTGAAAACCCGCTGGAGATTCACTAATGTTTACAGTTTTAGAGACCAATGTTCCATTTTCGATTAAATTAAATTGAAAATTTGAATTTGGATATCTATTCTGTTTTCCATAATAATTATGAATTATTTCAAGATTCCAGCTGGCCTTGTCTGGGGAATATTTCAGCTTTTGAAACATGGAAAATGGTGGAATCAAAATTAAAGGGTTTTGGTTCAATTGATCTTGAGCATAGGTGTAGGAAGCTCCCATATCTATATTTAAGTATTTACTTATTGTGAGATTCGAATTGAAGTCTAGTCCTGCAAAAAATGCATCTGTAGAGCGATATCTCCATACTGGAAACGCTCCTCTTATGGTTTGTTCAAGTGCAGTAGGTTCGATAAATATGTAATCAAAAACTTTTGAAAAATAGGGTTCCAAACTCAAAGAGAAATTTTTTGTTCTCCTAGAAATGCTCATTAAGATTTTATGACTGGTTTCATTTCGAAGAATTAAATTCCCATACTCTAATGCAGCAATACTGTGATGTAAACCATCGCTAAATAACTCTGAGGAATTGGGTGCACGCTGAGACAATACGTAAGCGAATCGTGAATCGATATCAGATCCCAGGGAAACACCAATTCCTGTTTGTGCCGCCCAGTTGAAAAATCGAAACCGAGGATTGGTCAAAATTTGAGTGCCCATTATCTGTCGTTCAAATTCAGGATAAAAGACTGAATAGCCACTTTCCTTCCAATTGGTAAGGTTATAATATTTTTGTGCATCAATAAACACATTATCCACACGAAGACCCCAGTCCCAACTAAACCGAGTTGAAGGCTGGAAAGTTCCAACTAAAAAAGTTCCCCATTCGTATTTGATATAATCTGGAATTAAACGCTTTACACCAGTATCGGGGTTAGAAAAATTATCTTCCAACAGTCCGTTTACCCCTGTTTCGAAGCTCCAATCAAATCCTTTTTTCCAAGAATAACTTCCTAAAAATGTCTGAGATTGTAGGGTCAAATCTATGGCTGGTAGTTCAGAACGAGCACCCCTTCGTACATCAAACTCTTTGCGCTGATTTACTTGGTAGCTATATTTCAATTCCAATTTGGCATTATTCTGCAATGTTTTATAAAAGGAAAATTGCAAGTTTTGGTGTGTCCCTCTTTGTTTGGGAGCCTCTATTGCATAAGTAAAAGGTTTGATTCGCAAGGGAGCTTCTGAATTTAAAGCGGTAAATAAATCTTGAATGTTTCCGATGTGAGCTGCACGCAAAATACCAGCTTCATTTTGAAAACGAGAATAATTCAATTCCCAACCTCTTACAATTTTTGTCCTGCCTATTTTTATGGCTAAATTTCCTTCTGTAAATCCAGAATTAGATAAGTTATAATTGGGTGCTTGGAAATCACCAAAACGTTTTCCAGTTAAATGAGCACTCCAGTAATATCCTTTGAGGTAGGACTGGGACAATTGTGTGGTCACGCTAGTCCCTCTTCCGTTGCTTTCAAGATTTAAAGTCGTCATCCCGTAAAGACTATCCTTCAATATCGTTTTTGCAGGAGCTAACACAATTATTCCACCTGCAGTATCGCCACCATATTTTAAACCCACTGCTCCTTTTACCACCTGAACACTTTCAAAGGAATTGAAATCGATATTCGGAGCGTGATCGGCCCCCCACTCTTGATCTCTTAGTCTTACCCCATTGGCAACAATCCCAACTCTGCTACCATAAAATCCATGAATCATGGGCTTTGCAATGGCAACACCTGTTTTTAAAGCAGATACTCCGGGTAAGGTATTCAAGGCTTCAGCAAGACTTTTACTACTAAACTGAGAAATTTGATCTTTGTCCAGTCGCATTTCTTTTACAGTTGCGTTGATTTCTTTCAATTTTGTATCGGATAAAATGATTTCATCCAACTCATTGATATGATGTTCAAGCTCTAAATTGATGAACTGATCTCCCTTAAAGTTAATTTGCCTTTTTAAAGTAGGACATTCTGGATGTTCTACAATGAGATCAAAAGCCCCTAAACACAAGCCTTTGATTTGAAAAAATCCATTTTCGTCAGATTGATTGAAAAAAGTGGTACCTCCAACCGAAACTAAAGCGCCAAAAATAGGAGTCCCGTCATGAAGGTCCACTACCTTCCCACTAAGAGAAAAGTCACAAGATTGTCCTGACAAACTTGAGCTTCCCCCAATCAGATAGAGTGCCACATACAGGTATATAAGCGACCCCTGATTCACTACTCGATCACTGTAATAGGAATTTCTATAGCTACATCTGTTTCACCTCCAAAATCGGAACGAACGTCACCATTTCTTGATGTAGGTTCGTGGATTAAGTAGGCTTTAAAGATTCCCGTTCCTGTTGCATTTGCATTCCAAACTGTATGTAAAAAAATCGGATTGCCGTTACTGTCAAGCGTGTCATTGTCTCCACTTGTAAAACTTATATCTACTGAAGAAAATTCGTAAAAAACCTGATGTTCATCGGCTTCTTCACGTACTTCTTCTGTAATATCTTCAACTTCTCCAGGGTCGCTTTCGTCATAGAAAGCTATGGATACTTCGTAATCTGTATTTAACTTTAATGTGACTGCTTCTGGAGTGCTTTGGTTTACTTGCCAACGGATGACTTGGTTTGGTTCATCGGTAGTTTGAAATTGTAGTTCTACCGTAGTGATCAATTCCTGTTCTTCAATAATTTCTGGAGTTTCCTTTTCACAGGATAAAAAGAGAAGTGCAATAACAAAGTATAAATACACGTGTGTATTATGTTGCAATGTTTTCATTTGGTTTAATTTTATGTTTATGTAATTGGATACTGAACTCTTCAAATAGAATTTATCTTCTATTCGAAACAGCCCATTCGATTAGGTAAACATAAATACTGGAGGAGCTCTTAAACCAACACCTTTATATAGTTTAGAATGAAATAAATATTGATAATATTGAGAAATCTTAAGTTCAATTTTTGAACTACTATCAGCAACAGAATGAAAAGAAGTATAGATCAGAGGCTGAAAAAAACCGTCCAAGAGATCGTCGTGAGAACCCTCACTATGAATATGCGTTTTGCTTTGGGTACATTCATTTGACTCATTGTGAAAGGAGAGTGTATGTTCTAATTTCAAACCCAATGGGAGAAGAAGCATGGCCACTAAAAGCAATGCTACTCCTGTTGAAATTAAAGATGTGTATTTTTGAAAGAGTTTCAAATTAGAGTTTCCTGTTTGACATTATACTTCCTTATGTATAAAAGTACTAATTTATAAATAAAACTCACCTTTTGAGATATTTGTTTCAGTTACACTTGAATTTCCGGAATCTCATCTGGTATTATTAGTTTCCCTTGAGTGAATCGTTTGATCTCTTCTATATCCACTCCTTTAGCTCTTTCTTTGATAAGAAAGCCTTCTTTTGTTACATCCAAAACAGCCAGATCCGTAACGATACGTTTCACACAGCGAACTCCTGTTAAAGGCAAAGTACATTCTGTGCGTAATTTGGATTCCCCTTTGGGGTTGGTATGCATCATAGCGACGATGATGTTGTCTGAAGAAGCCACCAAATCCATAGCACCACCCATACCTTTCACCAATTTTTCAGGAATTTTCCAATTGGCAATATCCCCTTGTTCTGATACCTCCATAGCACCAAGAACCGTCAAATCTATATGCTTCCCTCGAATCATCCCAAAACTGATGGAGGAGTCAAAATAGCTGGCTCCGAGTTGCGGTGTTATGGTTTGCTTTCCTGCGTTAATCAAATCTGGATCTTCTTCACCTGGCATAGGAAAAGGGCCTATACCCAAAATTCCATTTTCACTCTGAAATGCTATCTCAATTCCTTCAGGCACATAGTTAGCAACAAGTGTAGGGATACCAATTCCTAAATTCACATAATATCCCGATTGAAGTTCTTGGGCAATGCGCTTTGCAATTTGATTTTTGGTCAGTCCCATAGCCTAAGTATTTTGAACCGTCCTACGTTCGATTCGTTTTTCATATCGGGACCCCTGAAAGATACGATCTACAAAAATTCCCGGAGTGTGAATTTGATTGGGATCCAAACTGCCTGTAGGTACTAATTCTTCAACTTCAGCCACAGTAATTGTAGAAGCACCGCACATCAAAGGATTAAAATTTCTTGCTGTCCCTCTAAAAATCAAATTTCCTGATTCGTCTCCTTTCCATGCTTTTACTAAAGAAAAATCAGACGCGTATGCCATCTCAAGGAGGTAGTTCTTTCCGTTAAATTTTCGAATTTCCTTTCCTTCGGCTACTTCAGTACCATATCCCGCTGGTGTGAAAAATGCGGGTATTCCCATTTGAGCAGCACGGCATTTTTCTGCTAAGGTCCCCATGGGAGTCAAGATTACTTCAATTTCTTTAGCGAGCATTTGACGTTCAAATTCCTCATTTTCACCCACATAGGAACCAATCATTTTTTTTACTTTTTGGGCTCCAAATAATAACCCTAACCCAAAATCATCAACCCCTGCGTTGGCAGAAATACAACAAAAGTCTTTGTGTGATGATTCAGCAAGGGCTCTAATTAAATTTTCTGGTATTCCACACAATCCGAACCCTCCCAGCATTAAGGTCATTCCACTTTGAATACCTTCAAGAGCTTCGTGGACCGTATCTACTTTTTTTCGAATCATAAGGTTACATCTCTATTGCGTTCGAGCTTTTAGTTTTTCAGTAAGCTTGGGAACTACTTCGAAAGCATCCCCCACGATGCCATAGTCGGCTGCTTTAAAAAAAGGAGCTTCTGGATCTGTATTGATGACCACCTTTACTTTAGATGCATTAATTCCAGCTAAATGCTGAATGGCTCCAGAGACGCCGATAGCTATATACAAATTAGAAGCTACAGGCTTCCCCGTTTGACCCACATGTTCGCTATGAGGTCGCCATCCCATATCAGAAACTGGTTTAGAGCATGCAGTTGCAGCTCCTAAAACTTCGGCTAAATCTTCAATTAAATGCCAGTTTTCTGGACCTTTTAATCCCCTTCCTCCTGAGACTACAATGTCAGCGTCTGCGATACTAACCTTATCGGTTACTTTTTCGACGGATTTCACTTGTAGTGTGCTGGATAAAGAGGGATAAGTCCCGTCCATAAAAGTTACGGTACTCTGTTTTTTATGAAGCCCGAAAGAATTAGAAGAAAGTGACAATACCGTCCGTTCCTTAGTGCTTTGAGTTTCATTAAAAGCCTTGTTGGTGAAACAGGTGCGCTTTACTTGAACTGGCTCATACGTAGTAGGTAATGCAACCACATTAGACAAATATGCCGCATTTGTTTTTATAGCAACAATAGGTCCTAAATAGCGTCCATTAGAAGTGCTACTGACAACTACTGTCGAAGCTTTTTCTTTTTCCACCACTTGGGCTATAGCTTCACTGTATCGATTAACATCAAAATTCACTTCTCCCAGGGTATCCATATTATAAAACGTGTCCACTCCATAAGCATTCAAATCTTCGCGTTGAGTTACATTAAACCCAACTCCAACTAGAGGAAGTCCTTTTGCATCTGCAATTGCGCGACCATAAGAAGCAACTTCTAAACCCGCTTTCTTTGGGCTTCCATTTTCCGATTCTATATATACTATTACTGCCATATTACTTTTTTATAGGACTTTAGCCTCATTTTCTAATAAATCAATCAATCCGTCAATATCATCAGCATCAACTAGTTTTACAGGTCCTTTTTCTGACGGTTTTTCGAAAGTCAGTACTTTGCTTGCTGGTGATATCTCTTCAGGAGAAATTACATCTAAAGGCTTTTGACGTGCCTGCATTATCCCACGCATGTTGGGGATAATTAAATCTTTTTCTTCCACCAAACCCTTTTGCGCTCCTATTACCAATGGTAGTTTTGCATTCAAAACTTCTTTACCTCCATCAATTTCTCTTTGGACACCCACTTCATTTGAAGCAATATCCAACTGGATACAATTGGCAACATAAGGCATGTCCATAAGCGTTGCCAACATACCTCCTACCATACCCCCGTTATAGTCAATGGATTCTCTTCCTGTGATGATTAAATCAAAATGTTCTTTTTTGCAAATTGCAGCCAACTGAGCGGCTACTTCAAAACCGTCTTGGGGTTGTAAATCGATACGTAGCGCTTGATCTGCACCAATAGCCAAGCATTTTCTTAAAATAGGTTCACAAGAGGCGTCTCCTACGGTAACTACCGTTACTTTAGCGCCTTCTTTTTGCTGCAGCCAAATTGCACGTGTCAATCCAAATTCGTCATTAGGATTGATAATAAACTGAACGCCTTGTGTATCAAAGGCTGTATTTCCCTCTTTAAAATTAATTTTTGAAGTGGTGTCTGGAACGTTGCTAATACAAACTAAAATGTTCATAATATCTAATTTAATACGAATGTAAATAAAAAAATGACACGGTGTCATTTTTTCTATTTACTTATTTTAGGGCTATAGGGGTAGCATCTTTAACCAAGCGAAAACCCGTATGTTGCAAGCCTGTATCGGGCGAAGATTTCATTCGCGCACTCACGCGATAACCCGAACAATAGGCATCGTTACATAAAAAAGAACCTCCTCGCATTACTTTTTGTTGAAGATAAGGTTGATAGGGGTCGTAGGACTTTTCTGGGCCCTGAGGATTGGTTACTGCATCTCCATCAAGGGTGGCGTAAAAATCAAAAGCATACCAATCTGAACACCATTCCCACACATTCCCAGCCATGTCATATAAGCCAAACGAATTGGGCTCAAAAGAGGCGACGGGTGCGGTATAAAAAAACAAATCTCTTACTTCATTTTGATAAGGGAAATTACCTTCCCAAGCATTGGCTTTAGGAGCCCCTTCATAAACTGGCTCATCTCCCCAAGGGTAAAGCGCCTCTTGCTTCCCTCCTCGTGCAGCCCATTCCCATTCGGCTTCTGTGGGAAGACGTTTGCCTATCCATTTAGCGTATGCTTGGGCATCATACCAAGAAATGTGGACAACAGGATGGTTTTCTTTTCCCTCTATAGAGCTTTTAGGCCCTTTGGGAAGCCTCCAACTCGCTTTTGGTTGCCACTTCCACCAGCGGTCATACGCATTGAGATCCACAGGTCCTTTTGTGGCTTGAAAAACAAGAGAAGCTGCCTGTAAAAGTGAATCGTGAGGTTTAGGAGTTTCAGGAGGGAGTTCTTTTTTGATTTCTTCCCAGTCTGGAGCAATTTCAGCTGTGGTCACATAGCCTGTTGCATCTACAAAAGCTGCAAATTCTGCGTTGGTTACTTCAGTTTGATCCATCCAAAAGCCATCTACATGAACGGGATGTTTTGGAGACTCATCTCGTCTAGATTGGAGGTCTTCACTTCCCATCAGAAAATCACCAGAAGGAATCCAAACCATCCCTTCTTTTACAATGAGTTCAGATTTGGTCTTTTGTTCTTGGCAACTTGCGAGTGCAAGTAAAACTAAAGAAACTGTAATCCATAAAGCAGCACGCATACGATTGCTATTATAAAAATTGATTGATGATGTTTTCAAATCGTTCTTGTTTTCCACTGATTCGTTTTGGAGGATTGCCATTTAATGCTATTTCAGCTAAATCTTCTAAGCTGAGTGTCCCTTTTTCAAAGGCTGCGCCCGTTCCTTTGTCAAAAGAAGCATAGCGCTCCTTTCGCAATTCGGTAAAAGATGAATTTAATAAAATTTTCTCAGCAGTCAATAAAGCTCTTGCAAAGGTATCTGCGCCCCCAATATGAGCATGGAAAACATCTTCCAAATCGGTGGAATTTCTTCTAATTTTAGCATCAAAATTGATTCCACCCCCCTGAAGTCCCCCTGCCTGCAAAAAAACCAACATGGCCTCAGTCACCTCGTAGAGATTGACTGGAAATTGGTCTGTATCCCACCCATTTTGGTTGTCTCCTCTATTGGCATCGATACTGCCTAGCATACCTGCATGGGCAGCTACGGCGAGTTCATGTTCAAAAGAGTGCTGTGCAAGGGTAGCGTGATTGACCTCTATATTCAATTTAAAATCTTTTTCTAGCCCGTATTCTCTCAAAAAACCGATTGCAGTTGCTGCATCAAAATCATATTGATGTTTCATCGGTTCCATGGGTTTGGGTTCAATAAAAAAAGTTCCTTTAAATCCTTGCCCTCTGGCATAATCTCTAGCCATGGAAAGCATCAGCCCCAAATGATCCAGCTCTCTTTTCATGTCTGTATTGAGCAAGGACATATAGCCCTCTCTCCCTCCCCAAAAGACATAATTTTCTCCATCTAAGGCAAGGGTCAGATCGAGTGCCATTTTGATTTGAGCTCCCGCTCGAGCTACTACATTAAAATCTGGATTGGTCGCAGCTCCGTTCATATACACTGGATTTGAAAAACAGTTGGCGGTACCCCATAGCACCTTTACACCCGAAGCTTTTTTCTTTTGAGTGATATAATCGGCAATTTGATGTAAACGCTTTTCGGTTGCTGCTAAATGGTCAGCCTCTTCTACTAAATCCACATCATGAAAGCAGAAATAATCAAAGCCCAATTTTGTAATTAATTCAAAGGCCGCATCTGCTTTATCTCGAGCACGTTGCATGGGGTCCTTCGATTGATCCCAGGGAAATTGTTGGGTTCCAGGCCCAAAAGGATCGCCTCCTTGACCACATAAGCTGTGCCAATAGGCAATGGCAAACTTGAAATGATCCCGCATTGGTTTTCCCATCACTAGTTGCTCTGGATTGTAATACTTAAACGCAAAAAGGTTGTCTGAGTCTTTTCCTTCAAAGGAAATGGCTCCTATCCCTTTGTAAAATTCTTGGTCTCCAGTTATAATCATTGTTCTTTTTTTAATTGATGTTCTAAAGTGTTTTTCCAATTCTGATAGGCATCTTGATAGATTTGTGAGTCGCTTTGTGGATTGATTTCAGCCACTTTATCATGCTGATTGACGTGTGCCTTCATCCGATCTAGCTCACCCTTTTCCAAACCGGCAGCGCGAGCAGCTCCTATAGCTCCCGTAGTATTATAAATTGTTATGGGTTGTTTTATCAAAGTAGCAAGTGTGGTGGAAAAAATTTCAGAGCGGAAAAGATTGTCATTTCCCGCACGGATAATCTGTGCATCCAAACCGTCAGTTTTCATAATTTCCATACCATAAGCAAATGAAAAAGCGATGCCTTCCAAAGCCGCTCGAAATAGATGTGCTTCATTGTGAAGATTCAAATTCAAATTGCAAAAATGAGTTCCTAAATTACAATTGTTCAACATTCGTTCGCTCCCATTCCCAAATGGAAGATTTACCAGTCCTTCACTTCCTACGGCTACTTCAGCAGAGAGGCTATTCATAGTATTGAAATCTCTAATTCTAGTAAGGTTTTTTAACCAACTGTATTGAATCCCTGCACCATTGATACACAAGAGCGAACCGATTACAGGGTTTTCTACTGTATAATTGACATGGGCAAAATGGTTGACACGAGAGAACTCTTGGGAAGTGTTTCGATCTGTTACTGCGAAGAGTACGCCTGAGGTACCTCCTGTTGCAGCGACTTCACCAGGACGCAATACATTTAGAGCCAATGCATTATTGGGTTGATCTCCAGCGCGATAACGAATGGGGATCCCTATGGGTAGGCCAGTAGCTAGTGCCGCTTTTTCAGTAATACTTCCTTGATCTTCAAAATTCTCTACTAAAGAAGGTGTCATCGAAGGAGCAATACCGTAATGATCCAACAACCAATCTGCCACTTTTTTCTCCTTATAATCCCAAAGCATCCCTTCTGACAAACCGTTTTTTGTTGTTCGAATTTCATTCGTAAGCTTAAAAGCAATATAATCTCCAGGGAGCATATAGTAAGCTGCTTGTGCATAGATTGTAGGCTCATTTTCTTTGACCCATTTCAGTTTTGACGCTGTAAAATTTCCTGGAGCATTGAGCAGATGGGTACCGTATTTTTGAACGCCAATGTCCTTTGCTGCCTGGTCTCCAATAGCAACTGCCCTACTATCACACCAAATGATAGAGTCTCTGAGAAGTTTTTGGTGACGATCCACCAATACCAATCCGTGCATCTGATAGGAAATCCCAACCGCAAGAATATGTTGAGGATCGATCTTATTTTCCAAAATGATTCTTTTGGTGGCTTGACATAGGTGTTTCCACCACATTTCAGGATTTTGCTCGGCCCAGTCTGGATGAGGGGCATCTATAGGCATTTCTCCGTCGGGCTCTGAAAGTACGGCTACATTTTTATTGTTTTTCGCATCGACCAATGCTACTTTTACTGAAGAACTCCCGATGTCATATCCTATATAATACATACGTTATTTACACAAATCCTTTTAGGAGAATCACTAAGTTTTAAATATAATTAAAAGTTCGTTCCCTGTTCCTCCATTGCTCGTTAAATATCATTGTAAGGTTTGCTTTTATGTAATTAATATTAATAAGTTGTCTTTAGTGGGAAGATTTTTCAATAGATTAATTGGTTTGTTAAAATATTAAATTCTTCATAAATAGGCTTACTTCCAAAGAATTCTATTCATAAAAATAGGTATCTTTCGCATCGATTCATTTTGAAATTTAGTTTTTACTAATGAAAGAAACATTTTTAAAACAAGGTTTTGCAAAATTCCCCTCTTTTATCGATTCGGAGGAGGTAGCACGAATTGGATTGATTTATGATGAAATTTTGGAGGATCTTGAAAGCGCATCTCACTTGCGGAGTGACTTGAGCGGCGAAGGTACTGTTGGAGTAGAAAAGATTACTCAAATCATGTGTCCCAGTTCGATTTCCACAAACCTAAAGAAAAGTAAGACATATAAACAGGCCCTGAAGCAGGCGCAACATCTCTTAGGAAGTGATATGGCTCTGGATTTTGACATGTTGATCAATAAACGTCCTTACACAGATACCCCAACACCTCTGCATCAAGATGCAGCGTATTGGATTAAAATGCCAGACAAACGTGCTGTAAGTTGTTGGATCGCAATTGACCCAGCTATAGAGGAAAACGGATGTATGTGGTTTATCCCGAGAGAAAAGTTAGAAGTTGTGCCCCATAGTGCTGCAATTCCTGGAGCTGCTTTAAGCTGTGAGTTGTCCACAGAACAGGCAGTTTGTATTCCACTTAAGGCTGGAGGCGCAACCTTTCATGATGGGTTTACCCCGCATTTTAGCAAAGGAAATACAACGGAATTTCACCGAAGGGCTCTGATTCTAAATTTTCGCCCCAAAGCAATGATTGACCTTGAACGTTCTATGGGGATCGATCATCAAGGGGAAAGAAAAGTTAGAAATAAATAACCTAACATATCCCCCTGTGTTCAGAAGTTTTGCCAAGTCACAACTAGTTTAAAAATAAAGCCAACTTTTCGATAAATGATGTGTTCCACTCAAGGGATGAATTCTCGTAATAATACTGAACTAATTCTCTGGTAGTTTTGGACATTCCATGTTTGGATCCCAAAAGTTGAGCAATAAACTCTTGCGCCTCCTCTTTCCCCTGGGTTTGTTGTAATGCGTAAATTCCCAAGAGGTGTTTTTTAGAAGGTTTAGAAAGTTGTTTTACGGAATAATTTGAAACTTGATTCAACTCCATTTCAAAGGCTTTCATTTTTCCTTTTTTTTGGTGTAGGTGAGCCAAAAGAAAACGTTCCCATCGTTCTTCTGGATCAAAAGGTTTTCCAACCCCTAGATGTTCTGGCCAAAGCAATGCTCTATTTAATCGGTCCTCTGCCAGGTCAGTTTTGCCCTTACTTACATTTTGCAGTGCACTTCCAACATAAGCCTGGATATAAATATTACGTCCTTCTGTTGCGTGTTCGTAGGGTAATATCTTAAGGTCTTGAAGTAGGTCAATCGATTTGTCATAGTCCTTCTGTGCATTAAGGATTTGAGCCAACAACATCCCTGCAAAGTAATTTTGGGGATTTTGATTATAGGCTTTTTTAATAATCGACAACGCATTTGACGTATCTCCAGAATGGAAAAAATCTTCAGCCAATGCAAATGCATACCTCCAATTTTTTGAGTCCATTTTGTAGGCGAGTTGCAACTCGTTTTGATAGCCTTGAATCCCTCTGTTTTTATACAACATACCTCGGACAAAATAAAAGAGTGGATCTTTAGGAAGCTCACCGAGATCCTTAAAAAGAGACACCCCTTTATTCCATTGGGAGCGACCTAAATAATTTAATGCCAAAAGGTATTTAGCTTTCCAAGAAGTGCTGTTTTCAGAAACCCAATGGAGCATGTCCAAACTTTCATTTCTAAATGGAAAAACAAAAGCGATAGATTCATTTTCTAACACAGATAATGCTTTGTTGTCATTTTTTAAATAAGCGATCCATAGAGTATTTAGAAGGTTCTTAGAGCCTAGCTCAAGTAACTTAATGGTCTCTTCATTTCGATTACGGTTATGATAAAATAAAGCCAACTCCAAAAGAGTTTGCTCAGGAAATTCAGATCTGTGGGAATGAAGTACTTCATCTTTTGTTAGTACATCCAACAAATACTTTTCAAAATAGACCAGATGATTTAAAGGATCAATGGCCTCTATCTGTTTTAAGGTGTTATAGGCTTTTTCCTTTTCCCCCTGTATCCTGTGGAGCAATGCTTTTTGTGAAAGGGCATTGATGTTTTCTGAATTAAACTTGAGAGCGATTAAAGTGTAATGTAATGCTTCCTCATTATCCTGCTCGATCAAATGAATTTGCCCCAAAAGGGTGTTTGCTTGTGCTCTATATGATGAAGAGCGTGCTGCCCAACCTAAGTGCTCTTTTGCATTGACCCAATCCTTTTGGGTCATATAGCAAAGTCCCACAATGTAATTCAAACCGTTGTGATAGGAATCGATTTGCAAGCCTGTATTGGCGATTTCCATGGCTTTTTTATACTGAGCCATTCGGTAATAAAGGAATGCAAGTTCTTTTCGAGCTTCTAAATGATAAGAATCCTTTTCTAACACTCCCAAAAGTAGCTCTTCGGCAAGAGTATAGTCTCTGAAACGTTGTGCATCTTTTGCTGCTATAAATTCTTTTTCTAAAGAAGCCACTGTTTGCAGTTTAGGAGGGTCAAAACTTCTTTTAATGATTTTAGGGTTCGAATTGTAATGTAATTTTAGTCCAGCTACTTCAATCTTATATTCATTTGAGGGTTTGGTAAATGAAAGATTATAGACTCCATTGGGCTCTGTTTCAATAGGTTTTTGCTCCATTTTCCCTCTAGACTGAAGAACGACAGAAGAAGTCGAAGCTTTGAATGCATTAATTTTTATTTCCAGGGTAGTGGCTGTTTCCAATACATTCATAACACCCCACTGAGAAGCTTCTTTGATTCCCCCTATCTCTTTGACAGGAAACCACACCTCGGTCCACTGATCTGTTAGGTGGGGATCAAAAGTGGCCTGACTGATCGGATTTTCTTCCCCTGGAAAATATTGTACATAGAGTCTTCCTGCCTGATATTCTACATACTGACCGTCTGTATCGGTAAGTAAATCTTCCCATATCCCTCCGGCTCTAGAAAGATTCCACAACCATAATTTTTGTCCAGGGATTTCATCGTACCTACCCCAATGCCCAAATCCGGTATTATTTTGCTCATAATATCCCCCAAAAAAGTCATTGTATTCCCCTACAACATGGTAAGATTTACTGGGGCCAAAGTTGTTTTGTTTGTATTGCGACAAATCCCTATTTAAAGGATCTACAGGCCATGCCTTGGCTTCACCTCCATGCGTAAGGTATCGGTCTCCTGGGGTATAAAAAACCAAATCTTCACGTGCCGCAGCGGCAGCAGTCATCCAGTTATAATAGGCCTGTTCAATATCCGTGGGGTTATACCAAAGGGCTTGGGTCGTAAATGCACTTTGGTCTTTGGGTAATATAATTTTAACACGCCATTGTGTTCTGGAAGGCAAATCAATACCTCCTACTGTACACAAAAGATCTCCATTGGGAAGCTCCTCGGTTTTATAGTCCGTAGGTGTGCCCGTACCCGGATGATGACCGATAACACCAAAATTAAATTCAATCCCTCCCGAGGTCCAAGGGCCGCGCATGGCGATGTTTCTAAATTTTGCAACTTCGTTTTTATAAATAAACTCATTGCCATTGCTTTTATCTGTTGCTCCCCAAACCTTACCTCCAACTTCTGGAACTACTTGTACTTCAATCCACTGATTTTCCAATATGATTTTCTTTAAAGGTGCCTCCGTTTTTTCAAAAGCATAGCCTTGAAATTTATGATAGGGATAAATTTTAGTATTGAATAAAAATGCAGGCAGTGGATTAGGATCTCCGAAGGAATAGGTAGGAAAGGACTCCATACGTTCTGTTAAAAGTGCTTCTTGTCCGTAAGAAAAAGAAGTGATTCCTATGAAAAACACCATAGTAAAGAGTTTCAAGTACCGTTGTGTTAAAGATTTCATATTTGTATAAATTAATTAGGATTGTCGTTAGAAAAGAAATTTAGAGTAGTTAGTTTTAATTTTTAAAATAATCATTTTAAAATGTTAAAGTTTAACAATTTTTTAATATTATTACAATTGATTTCATGAAAATGAAAGAAAATCGATTGAATTTATTATTAACTAACATTTAATTATGAAACAAAAAATATCAAAAAATGTGTTTTTAAGTCTCTTCCTTTTGTTTGGAGGACTTTTATTTGCACAAAAATCTGTAAGTGGAACTATTACAGATGATGCTGGCGTACCCTTACCAGGTGCTACAATTGTTGTGGTCGAAACCAACTTGGGAACCACAACTGACTTTGACGGTAACTATTCAATTACCGTTGATGAAGGGCAAACACTTGCCATTAGTTTTGTAGGTTATGCTACACAAAATATACAGGTGGGTGCATCATCTACCTATGATATTAGTCTTGAATCATCCAATGCACTTGATGAGATTGTTGTGACTGCTCTTGGAATCAAGAGAAGTGAAAAAACATTAACCTATGCAAGTCAAACGATTAAGTCTGATAAATTGGTCCAAGCTAGGGATGTAAGTTTTGCAAACAGTTTAACTGGTCGTGTTGCTGGTGTTGAAATCCAAAAAAGTTCTTCAGGTGCTGGTGGATCAACTCGAATTGTATTAAGGGGGAATAAATCCTTGAGTGGTGATAGCCAACCTCTAATTGTAATTGATGGTATCCCCATTGTAAATAATCGAAGTGGTCAGCCGGGCACATGGGGTGGAGCTGACGGAGGTGATGGTTTATCTCAAATCAACCCTGATGACATCGAAAGTGTAAATATTTTAAAAGGTGCAAACGCTTCAATATTATACGGAAGTCAAGGGGCTAATGGTGTAATACTTATTACAACCAAATCTGGTGAAGAAGGTGAAACTAAAGTAACTATCAATTCAGGTATCACTTTTGAAAACTACATTAAACTCCCAGAATTACAATTTACTTACGGAGCTAGTGGACTTCAAAATAGCTGGGATTCAACTCCTGGAAACTATAATTCAACTTTTGTGGAAGATTTTTTCCAAACGGGAGTGAATTATGTTAATTCTGTTTCTATTAGTGGAGGAGGAAAAAGGACTAAAGCATATTTTTCCTATTACAATACTACTTCATCTGGAATAATGGAAAATTTTAAATATCAAAAAAATAATATTTCTTTTAAACAGTCAACCAAGCTTCTTAATGATAAAGTAACCATTACCTCAAATATTCTTTTGACGGATGAAAACACAAACAATAGAGCTCCTGCTGGATACTATTTGAATCCATTGACGGCACTCTACATGCACCCCAGAGAAAGAGATTTTAATGATTTTAAAAATTATGAATTCTTGGGAGATAATGGTGTAATGCAACAAAATTTTCCTTTCAATTATCACTTTTTATCTAATCCTTACTGGATAATGAATAATCAGCCTAGTGAAGACAGTATTAAAAGGGCTATTTCTAGTTTAAATATTTCATATGCAATAACTGATAAATTATCATTCCAAGCGAGAGCTAGTTTCGATTTTGCTAATAAGGAAAACGAACAAAGACATGCGGCTTATTCCAATCCAACTAATGTTTCTCCTGAGGGAAGGTGGGATTACGAAAAGTATACTGATGAATTATTTTATACAGATGCTATCTTAAATTACAGTGAAAATATTACAGAAGATTTAACTGTTAATGCAGTGATTGGAGCCTCACTCCAAAGAACTACTTTCGGTGATGGAGTAAGCGTTAGCACAGGAAATCCGGGACTATTCTATGCTAATGAATTTAATTTCCAAAATGTTCACACTTCCAATCAGATTCAATCTACTTTGAGGAGCAGAGTTGAGAAGCAGGCTTTATTTGGTAACTTTGTGTTTGGATATAAGAATGCAATATTTTTAGACGTTTCTGGTAGAAATGATTATGCTTCAACTCTAGCGTTGACTGGTAATGAATCTTACTTCTACCCTTCTTATGGTCTTTCTCTAGTACTCTCTGAATTAGTTACTTTACCAGACGCTATAAGTTTTGCAAAATTGAGAGTTTCTTCTGCTTCTGTTGGTAATGAAGTTCCTTTTAATAAAGTAAACCCACAAAATAGTGTAACTGCTGCAGGTAATGTATCTAGAAACACTCAAAAACCTTTTACAGATTTGAAGCCAGAGATGATTGAAACAACAGAATTTGGATTGGACTTAAGGTTTTTTAATAATCGAATAGGAATCGACGTTGCTGTTTACGACATCACAAGTACAGACCAATTCTTAAGACTTAGTGCACCAGCAGGTTCAGGATATACTACCTATTTTGTAAATGCAGGTGAAATCAGAAACACTGGTGTTGAAATTAGTCTTACAGGAGATATTGTAGAAAAGCCTAATTTTAGTTGGTCCTCTATTGTTAACCTTACTCAAAATCAAAACGAAATCGTTGAAATTCATCCCGATTTAAATAATTTGTCCACTGGTGCTGGGGAAGGGTTTGGATCAAGATTGGTTGCAGGAGGTTCAATCGGAGATTTTTATGTTAGTAGAT
Source organism: Flavobacteriaceae bacterium (assembly GCA_017852075.1). Lineage (GTDB taxonomy): Bacteria > Bacteroidota > Bacteroidia > Flavobacteriales > Flavobacteriaceae > MS024-2A. Next base: position 17,146 of record JAFMLQ010000027.1, read on the forward strand.
TTGATAGAGACGCTCAAGGCAGAATTAGAATGAGTGCCAACGGAGAACCATTAAAATTAAATGACACAGCATCTCCTGAAAATCTAGCAGGTAATGCTCAGCCTGATTTTAGTCTTGGATGGTCGAATAACTTCACTTTCGGTGACAGACTATCTGCAGGATTTATTATAAACGGAAGATTTGGAGGAAAAGTTTTTTCAAAAACTGAACAGATGCTGAATGGATCTGGTACCTCCCTTAGATCTGCAATAGATAGAGATCGTGGTGGTGTACCCATTAATGGAGTCGATCCAGACGGAAATCCTGTAACTACTGCTGATCCAGCTATCTGGTATTCAAATAACGGTATTGGAGATCGTAATGGAATTAGTGAGCCTTATGTTTATGACAGAACCAACATAAGACTGTCACAATTATCAATATCTTATAATATTAATACTGCTTCTTTGGGTCTTCCTTTGGATGCCGCTTCACTTTCATTAATTGGTAACAATTTGTTGTATAGTGCTGAGGCACCTTTTGATCCAGAATTAGCTATGAACACTGGTGCTAGTCTTTTTGGTTTGGATAACTTTAATCTTCCTTCAACTAGAACAATTGGTATGAACTTAAGATTAACTTTTTAAATATTTGAATGATGAATAAAAAAATTTATTACATATTTCTTGCTTTCGGTTTAGTTTTTTTAAATGCATGTACTGATGATTTTGCAGAACTAAATACTAACCCTAATCAGATTTCTTCGGAATCTTTAAAGCAAAACAAAAATCATATTGGGGCATACTTCCCAACTATGATTGAACCGTTGATTGGTGATCAAATCGAACATAATTTAACGAATGATTCATTTGTTCGACATCTTGCAACACCAACTCCTTTTGTAGGTGGTGTAAACAACACTACTTACGTACCCACTTGGAATAATCCTTACATGAATAACATGTACAATAAGGTTATGGCTCCAGCAAGACAAGTTATACAAATTGCTGAGGCAGATGGGGAAACAATGTTTGTCCAATGGGCAAAGCTCCTGCAAGTTACAGCAATGTCAAGAGTATCTGCGATTCATGGTCCAATTATTTATTCTAACTATGGTACTACAGGAGATGTTGCATACGATAGTGAGCCAGAACTGTACAATAACTTTTTTAGTGATTTGGACGTAATTGTCTCTACTTTTTCTGCAGATACATCTTACACGCAATTCAAAAATTTTGATGCCATATATTCGGGTAGTATTCCTCACTGGATTAAATATGCGAATTCTTTAAGATTGCAGTTGGCAATGAGACTTGTCAATGTAGATCCTGCTTTAGCAAAAACACAAGCTGAAAAAGCAATAAACGATCCGGGAGGTTTGATTGATGAAAATTCTGAGAACTTTAACTTATACCTTTATGGAGGTATTTATAAAGAAGCACGTATTTGCTTTTCTTGGAATGATACTCGTATGAGTGCCACTATGGAGTCTATTCTTGGAGGATACGATGATCCAAGAGTTTCAAAATACTTTGCTCCAGTTGCCGATGCATCTTTGGTATCTGATCATCCTGACTTTCCTTATAAGGGCATTAGAAACGGAGCACAATTATTGGCAAAGGATACTAGAATCGTAATGTCAACAATTAGTGAAGACTTCAAAAACGTAACACACAGAAGATTCTTTGATGCTGCAGAAGTTCACTTTATGTTAGCCGAGGCTAATCTAAGAGGATGGTCTACACCACTTTCTGCACAAGATCATTATAAGACTGGTGTTAACCTTTCTTTTGAATATTGGGGTGTAAGTGGAGCTGATGCTTATTTAGCTGACAATTCAAAAACTCCATTAGATTATGACGATACTACAGTAGCAGGTCCGATTAATGATTTTACATCCAGAATAACAGCTACGGTAGCTTGGGATGAAGCTGGATCAAATGAAGAAAAACTTGAAAAAATCATGACTCAGAAATGGATTGCTGCTTATGGAAATACTATCGAAGCATGGGTTGACCACAGAAGGACAGGTTATCCTAAACTTCCATACAACTACCAAAACAGTAGTAAGGCAGACACTGGAATAATTCCAGCTGATGGGTTTATCAAGAGGATGTTATTTAATCAAAACGAGCGAACTAATAATCCATCGGGATATGCTGGGGCTGTTCAAGCCTTAGGTGGTGAAGATTTGGTTAGCACTCGTTTGTATTGGGATATAGAAGGTCCTAACTTCTAAGATATCTAATTATATTTTTAACAAAAAAGCCTGTATATTTAATACAGGCTTTTTTTAATACCTAATACATAGTTATATCAATCAAAATATCAATATGAAAATAAATTCTTTTTTAAATATTCTATTTATTTCATTATTTACAGTATTTATTTCATGTGACCCTTCTAGTGATAAACTATTTACATTAATGCCTTCAAGCTTTACAGGAATAAAATTTAGAAATCCTCTTAAGTATACAGAATCTTTTAATGTTTTGACCTTTGGTAATTTTTATTACGGTGGAGGTATATCCATTGGTGATATTAATAATGATGGACTTTCTGATATCTATTTTACTGGAAATATGGTAGGTAGTAGATTATATCTTAATCAAGGTAATTTTAAATTTAAAGAAATAGCACAACAAGCAGGAGTTTTTGCTGAAGGACTATGGAATACTGGAACAACCATGGCCGACGTTAATGGTGATGGGTTGATAGACATATATGTTTGTCGTTCAGCAGCGAATAACCCTGAAAAAAGAAGAAATTTACTATTTATTAATAATGGAGATTTGACTTTTACAGAAATGGGTAAAAAATATGGTGTTGACGATTCGGGTTTCTCGACTCAGGGAGCTTTTTTTGATTATGATAATGACGGAGATTTAGATCTTTATGTACTAAATCATTCAGTTCTAGAATATTCAACACTTGGAAAAATAACTAGCTATCATAAAAAATTAAAAAATTATGCCTATTCAGATAGATTATTGAGAAATGACAACGGTAAATTCGTAGATGTAACTGAAGATTCGGGGTTAATTTCAAATATACTTGGTTTTGGGTTGGGTATAGCTCTATCAGACATTAATAATGATGAATTCACTGATATCTATATTTCGAATGATTATAACGAACAAGACTACTTATATCTGAATAATGGAGATGGAACCTTTACAGAAGGATTGGAAGACTATATCGGCCATACATCACTGTATTCTATGGGTTCTGATATTGCTGATTTTAATAATGATGGTTTTACGGATATTATGACCTTAGATATGTTACCCGAAAGAAATCAAAGGATTAAAATGACATCAGGTCCAGATAATTTCGAAAAACTAAGTCACCTTCCAAAAAATGGCTTTTATAATCAAACAATGAGAAATATGCTACAACTAAATAGAGGCGGGGAATATTTTTCTGAGATTGGACAGTTTTCAGGTGTTTCAAATACAGACTGGAGTTGGGCTTCCTTGTTTACAGACTTAGACAATGATGGTTATAAAGATCTTTTTATTACCAATGGTTATTTAAAAGATTATACCAACATGGATTTTTTTAACTTTATAGTTCAAGAAAAAATTAATGAAAGAAAGAATAATGTGGAAATGAAGCTTACTGAATTAATTGATAAAATGCCTTCTATATTAGAAGAAAACTATGCCTATAAAAATAATGGTGATTTGACATTTACCAAAATGAATAATGATTGGGGTTTTGATCAGAAAACCTTCTCAAATGCTGCTGCATATGCAGATTTAGATAATGACGGAGATATGGATCTGATAGTACAAAATCTTGAAAATCAAGCATCCATCTACAGGAACAATTCGGAAAAATTCACTAAAAATAATTATTTAAAAATTTCTTTAAATGGAATCGGAGAAAATACTTTAGGTATTGGAGCCAAATTGAAAGTTACAACAGGAGACATTACCCAAATTCAAGAAATGTTTAATACAAGAGGTTTTCTATCCTCTGTAGATTTAAACTTAAACTTTGGGATCGGTAGTTTCAAGACTATTGATGAGGTGGAAGTGATATGGCCCAATCAAAAAAAACAGATTATAAGAGATGTTCAACCCAATCAAAAATTGACTTTATTTCAGAAGGACGCCACACTTGATGTTAAAAGAAATAATGCACCTAATACCAAACTTTTTGAAGAAGTAAAAGCAATTGACTTTACTCATCAAGAAAACAACCACAACGATTTTAAAAGGGAGATCATGCTACCACACATGCTTTCTACTTTGGGACCAAAACTTACCATAGGCGATGTGAATGGAGACGGATTAGAGGACGCTTTTATCGGAGGTGCCAAGGGTGCCATCGGAGGAATTTTCTTACAAACCAAAAGTGGTTTTGTTAGATCCAATAAAATTGACCTTCAAGCAGATGCCACCTCTGAGGACATTGGAGCTTTATTTTTTGATGCTGACGCAGACAAAGACTTGGATCTCTATGTGGTCAGTGGAGGGAATGAGTTTGATAAAACTGACCCATCCCTTAAAGACCGACTTTATATTAATCAGGGAAAAGGAAATTTTATCAAATCAAAAAACAATTTACCTGATTTTACTTCCAGTGGATCTGTTGTAAAAGCTGCAGATTTTGACAACGATGGAGATCAAGATTTGTTCATTGGAGGAAGAGTGTTGCCCAATGAATATCCTCTATCACCCACAAGCTATCTTCTAGAAAATGACGGTAAAGGATTTTTTAAAGAAGTTACAGACAGAATAGCACCCAGTTTAAAGAATATCGGTATGATTACCGATGCTGACTGGACTGATTATAACAATGATGGCTTTCAAGATCTGATTTTGGTAGGTGAATGGATGCCCATCACGCTTTTTTCAAATCAAAAAGGAACTTTTACTAATGAAACCAATATTGCTGGATTAGGCAATACGCAAGGATGGTGGAATTCCATCGCTCAAGCAGATTTTGATCAAGATGGTGATATGGACTATGTTGCTGGAAATTTTGGTTTAAATTCACAATTAAAAACTTCCATTGATGAGCCTGTAAGCATAGTCGCAAAGGATTTTGATAAAAATGGCTCTATTGACCCCATACTTTCTTGTTACTATGAGGGTAGAAACTATCCTGTTTTTTCTAAAGATGATATACAACAGCAACTGAGTTTTCTCAAAAAAAGATTTGTGAAGTATAAAGATTATGCAGATTTAACCATTGAAGAAGTTTTCACTAAAGAAGAATTAAAAGATGCTAAGACTTGGTATGCTAAAAATTTTGAGTCCAGTTATATTGAAAATTTAGGCAATGGCCAATTTAAAATTACAGCTTTACCTGATGAAACTCAGCTTTCCCCTGTGCATGGATTAACCACTGGTGATTTTAATGGAGATGGTGATTTAGATATTGTATTGGGGGGAAACTTTACTGCAACTAGGGTGAAGTTTGGTCATTTTGATGCCATTCAAGGAATTTATCTAATGGGAGACGGAAAAGGAAATTTTGATTATATAGACGCATCGGAATCTGGACTTATTTTAAAGGGGGAGGTAAGAGATATTAAACAAATAACTTCTTCAAAAGGAGAGAATCATTTGATTTTTAGTAGAAATAATGACAAGCCTAAAATTTTTAAATCTACAGTTACTAAGAACTAACGTTAAGTCCTTTTTGCTTTCCTGCCAATTGATGCAACTTTAACAAGGCTCTAGGCACATGAAAACAACCTTTCCATTTTCCTCCTTTTAAAGCTAATAAAACACGTCCTTCTCGATTCAAGTAGCCATACCACTCTCCTTTATTCTTAGGGTCTTTAAAGTGGTTCCAAGCGTAGTTGTGAATTTTTTCAAACCACTCTAAACAGGCTTTATTTTGGGTTAGTTCATAGGCCTTTAAAAAACAAATCATCGCTTCCAAGTGCACCCACCATAATTTTTGATCCCATTCCAGCTGCTGTGGTGGGTGTCCCTCCACATCCAGAAAATAGAATATTCCTTCAAACTCCTGATCCCAACCTTTTTCCGCAAGAGATAGTGCACAGTTAACACTTTTCTCAATCCAATCTGGACGATTGTATTGTTGTCCGAGCTCCATGATAAACCACATCGCTTCAAGCCCATGACCCGGATTGAAGAGGCGCCCCTCAAAAGTGTCTGAAAACTGTCCCTCTAAAGTGACGTTTTCCAAAATGATCCCACGCTCGGAGTCCCAAAACTGATCAAAGATTTCGTTTACACAGGAAGTGGCTTTTTCTTTTTTTGTTTGCTCGGGTAAGAGACTGCCGATTTCATTGTACAGATTGCATAAAATCATGGGTAAAGCAAAGTTTTTTAGGGGACGGGTTCCCTCCACACTCTTATTCCATTTTCCTTTTGGGTTTTCCTCTCTCTGATGAATGTGCTCTAAGGTCTTAAGACAAGCTTTTTTATAGTGTTCTTCATTGGTGATTTTGTACATTTTTGCCAAACTCAAACAAGCAAAAGTGTAAGAAAAAATATTGTAGGGTGCAATTAGTGGAGACCCATTTTGAGTTAAAGAAAAATACCAATTGAACACCCCGTCATGTCCATACTTTAAAATGAATTCTGCACCTCCTTCAGCGATGGATAACCACTTTTTGTTTTGCTCTAGCTCGTCGTAAAGTGTGGCAAACATCCAAATCTGCCTGCATTGAAGCCACATGAATTTATCGGTATCAAACACTTTATTTTGGTTATCAATACAGCTGAAAAAACCTCCATACTTTGTGTCAATACTATAATGCTCCCAAAAGGGAATTACTTCTTGGAGTAATTCATTTTTATATAAATCCGCGTAGGTCATACAACTTAGGAATTTTTATATTCTAGATAGCGCTGGTATAAATGTCCAGCCTGAGGATAAGCCGATTGGGGGCTCATAAAATGTGAAAATTCAAAAGTAAGTGCCTCTTGAATTCCGGCTTGGGCTGCTGCCTCAAGTTTGAAGTGCATCTTATCCCATTTGATAGGCAAGAATTTTATCGGCATATCACGATCAAAAGATTCGGTATTGATCCACGAGTGTAACCCGTTTTGATCGGCTAATTGTTTATTGACCTGAATAAATTCCGCGAGCTCCTCAAAGGCTACATGTCCGTCTTGAAAAGCAACAAGATCCACCGCATTTTTAATTCCAAAAAAAATTTCTTCCCAATCTTTAAAATGCTGATCAAGGCTTATTGAGGTTGTTGTTTCTGTTTGCTGTGTGTATTGTGAAATATTTTTAACCCCGTCTATATAGGGTGAAATCAACACCTGTTTTCCACCAGAAATTGTTTTGCAATAGCCTCCCAGTTCTGCATACAAATCGATGATGGCTCCTGCATTTCGATTGGTTTCTTGAGATAAATACCAGCCTTTAAAAGCACTTGAATGGCCGTATAGTTCCCAAACTTCTTCAATGACTTTTTTGTTTATCCGAATTTCATCTTTATAGTTTCCCGATGTCCAGTAACGACCTGAGTCATAAAGACCGAAATAAAATTCCATCTGGTTTTTTTCGCTCAATTCCAAAAACAGGGAAACCAAATCCAAATAGGGAGTAAAGGCTTTTTCTTGTTTATGCAACACCTGGGAGGGATACGTCAACCATTTTTTATATCCACAGCGAATCAAAACCACACGCTTAATTCCCATTTGTTTCATATGTGTAAAATCCTGGGACCATTCTTTCTTTCCCCAATTTTGGTGGGGAATGTCATGACTAATTTCATCCAAAAAAGTACCCGTTATATTAATTTTTCTCATAATGCTCTTTCTTTAAAGGTTTGTACCAATACTGTTTTAAAAGCAGGGTACAAACAAAAAATACAACAAGACTGATCAGCAAGCCATCCCATTTTTTTATGAGTAGATATATGGGCCAAACGACCAGTGTCATTTGCCAAATGATTCCAATTAAGACATTGAATGAATCTCTGGAAAAAGACTGATTGGGTTCGAATGAGGGGTCTTGTTTTTGAACTTCGTTGAGAACAGGTTTCCAAAAACCCCATGGTTTGACCGTTTTGTAGAAAGCTTTTAACGTCTCCATATCATCTGAAGGTGTACACAATGAACCCAACAAGCATCCCAAAAGAGAGAAAACTAAAATAGCGGGAAATAAATAAATATCTATCCAGTCACTTAAGAAAATCAATTTTAAAGTGGAGGCCAAAAGCCCTGCAAGCATACCCCAAAAATAGCCATGTCCATTAAAACGCCACCAGATCCATTTTAACACATTCGCAGCTGTATAGCCCCCATAAAGTGAAGCAGTAATCCACAATGTAATCGCATTCAGTGAAGTAGCATAAAAACCAAAAAACATCCCGAACCCTACAATCAAAATCGCTGCCAAATAACTGTAACGCACATAGGTCTTTTCCTCTTTATTGGGAATGAGGTTGTTTTTCAAAAGGTCATTGGCAATGTAAGCTGGCG
>JAFMLQ010000006.1 GCA_017852075.1 Flavobacteriaceae bacterium
AAAGATTACTTCTTTTGAATGCCTGGTAAATTGGAGGAGGGTACCTTTTGAGTCCAAGGGTAGGTTTGCTCCTTTTCCATGGGATAAACCATATTTAAGATTATCAGCATCATATACAAATCCATTTTTTACAACATATCTCACGGTATTGGTATGGCGAATATTTTCTAAAGGGTTTTTTTTCAAAATGACCAAGTCTGCCAATTTTCCTTCCTCTATACTTCCTAAGTCTTTGGATAAACCTAAAGCTTCTGCGCCTTGAAGGGTAGCAACTTTCAACATATTGTGATTGGAAATTCCTCCTGAATGCATGCTCCACAACTCCCAGTGGTATCCTAGACCTTGCAGCTGCCCATGAGATCCTACTCCGGCAATTCCCCCCGCTTCTACTAAATCTTTTACAAAAATTAATCAGTCAGCGGCCTTCAAGTCTAAATGTGGTTACCCCCATTATTTTTAATCTCAAGCTTTGTGTTTAATCATCAAAACACGATCACTCACTTTTTATTTTCTTATTGAATAGAGCAACATTAGGACTAAGGGATGTGTTGGGTTGCATAAATTAAACCCTTGTTTTTAGAAAGTCAGAAACTTGCGAACAACTCAACTGCTCCATGATCTGCGTAAGTTGCTTTTTGAGCATTGCTATGGTATGGGTACCTCCTCTTTTACCCAAAGCAGAAACACCATACATAAAAGTACGTCCCATAAAAGTAAATTCTGCACCATTTGCCAATACTCGTGCCACATCTGCTCCTCCACGAATTCCGCTATCCATCATAATTTTAATTTTACCGCCGTATAGTGGAGCAATTGTTTTTAAGGAATCAATGGTAGCCTGCCCTACATCTACCTGACGTCCTCCATGATTGGAGATAATGACCCCATCCAATCCCAATTGACAGGCTTTATCTACATCATGGACCGACTCTGCACCTTTAAGGATCAGTTTGCCTTTCCACAAATCGCGAAGTTTTTTGATTTTATCTTCATCCAAACGCCCGGAAAAAGTGGCATCCATAAATTTTGCTAATTGACTGAGGTCTAAATTATTGGGCATATAGGGCTTTAGTGTTTCAAAATTGGGTTGCCCGTTTAAGAGTGTTTTTAGTGCCCAGTCGGGGCGCTTTAAAACTTGAAATACATTATTTAAGGTCATTTTAGGAGGCATGGATAAACCATTTCTAATATCCCGCGGACGGTATCCAAATGAAGGAACATCAGCAAGAATGACCAAAACTTCACACCCTGCAGATTCAGCTCTTTTCAAAAGGTCTCGGGTTACATTTTCCTCTGCAGGATGGTATAATTGAAACCAAGCGCGCCCTTCTGTGATCTCACAAATCCTTTCTATTGGGGCTGTGGTCACCGTACTCAAAACAAAGGGAATGTTGTGGTCAAAAGCTGCTTTAGCAAGTATTTCAGGAGACTTCGGCCACATTAACCCCTGAAGGCCCACAGGAGAAATCCCAAAAGGGGCATCATAGGTATGACCAAAAAGTGAAGTCTTTAAATTTGGTTCTCGATATGGAACCAAATAGTCGGGTTTAAGTTGAACAGCACGAATTTGTGCAGTGTTTCTTTTTAAATTAACATCATCATTACAGCCTCCATCCAAATATTCAAAAGCAAATTTGGGAATCTTTGCTTGGGCTCTCTTTCTAAGATCGGGTACAGAAGGATACCTACTGTCTATAAAATGAATGTCGTTTTTCATATCTATTCTAATGAATTTTGAAGGTACGATAGCCATATAGCGTTACCATACAAAAACAAAGTAAAGGTAATCCGAAAGATGCATTAATTGCTTTGAATGCTCCTACGGTCTCAAAATCAATTATCCACCCCTGCAAGGGAGGCATCAGAGCTCCCCCCACAATAGCCATGACCAGGCCCGCAGCACCCAAAGAGGTGTCTTCTTCTGTCAAACCTTCCAAAGCAACTCCATAAATTGTGGGAAACATCAAAGACATAAATGCGGAGGTAGCCACTAGAAAATAAAGACCCATAATATTATCAAAAAAGATTACCCCTAGGATGGAGAGTATCCCTCCCAGCCCAAAAAGCATAAGGAGCTTTCTTGAGTTGATAGATTTCATCAAAAAGGTACTTACAAATCGACTACTCAAGAAAATTCCCATCGCAGCGATATTGTAATTCTGTGCTGTTGCCTTTGTTATTCCCAAGGAATCTGCATACTGAATAATAAAGGTCCAACACATGATTTGCGCCCCTACGTAAAACATTTGAGCGACTACACCCTCCCTGTAGATCGGGTTTTTTATCAATCGATTAAAGGTTTCACTGGCAGTAGAAGTAGTAGTTGTTGCTCCCACATTTGGCATTTTTGTCATGCCAATAAGTAGAAACATTGCAATAACTACAAAACCTAAGATTACGTAAGGTGTACTTATTACTCCGAGATCATGAGTTTTGATGGCTGCTTTTTGTGCAAAATCCAATGAGTCGAAAAGCAGGTTTCCTTCAGTATCTCGTTGATCTGACTGCAGGTGGGAAAGGATAAAGTTGGAAGCGATAAACATCCCCAAAAGGGAGCCAAAAGGGTTAAACGCTTGTGCTAAATTAAGTCTTCGGGTGGCCGTTTTTGGATCTCCCATAGACATGATAAAAGGACTGGCGGTGGTTTCTAAAAATGCCAAACCAAATGTCAAAACATACAACGAAACAAGAAAAAAACTAAACGCTTCGTTTTGGGCCGCTGGATAGAAAAGAAGCGTGCCAAAGGCATATAAACCTAATCCTAGAAGAATTCCTTTCTTGTAACTGTATTTCCGAACAAAAAGTGCTGCAGGAATAGCCATAGTGGCATAACCTCCGTAAAAGGCTAACTGAACCCAGGCAGCTTTTGCATTGGAAAGTTCCATCAAAGTCCCAAACGCAGCTACCATTGGATTGGTTATATCATTGGCAAAACCCCAAAGGGCAAAAAGTGAAGTAATCATTACAAAGGGTAAGAGTACCTCTTTGGAGACTAAGGGTGTCGTTGTTTTTTTCAAAAGACTGTCAATTAGTATTTAAATCAAAAATTTTATCCATCAAAACCCATTTGGTTCCAAAAGGGGTGCCTGGAAGAGCTTGTTGATACTCCCACATCAACAGTTCCCACTGTTGTACTTTTGGGTTTTCGGCATCACTTTTAGCTTTTTTCTCCAAAGAAAATTGAGCATTTGCTTCTATCGTCATAAACAAACGAGTTCCTGTATGGTAAATTTCTGCATTTTCAATTCCAGCCTCTCTTATGCTATTTAAAATTTCAGGCCAAACCTTCTTGTGGTGTGCTATATACGCATTGATTTTTTCAGTATCGTCTTTAAGATCTAAAGCAAAACAGTATTTTTTTAATTGATCAACTTTCATAAACTCATTTAGTTAGTGCTCGGTCCAAATGTGTGTATCCTCCATCTACGTAAATCAACTGCCCTGTAGTATGGCTCGACTTCTGTGAAAGTAAAAACGCAACCGTATTGGCAATTTCTTCTTTGGTCGTCATTCGGTTTTCCAGAGGAATTCGATCCGTGATGGCCTTTAGCTTTTCTTCAGGATTTTCAAAAGTTTTGATCCACTTTTCGTATAAAGGAGTGTAGCATTCCGCCACGATAACACTGTTCACACGAATTGCATAAGGAAGCAACTCGACCGCCCATTCTTTGGTAAGAGCATCTCTACCCCCGTTTGCAGCAGCATAACCTGAAGTACCTCCCTGACCTGTGGTTGCTATTTTGGAACCAATATTTACAATCGCTCCTTTGTTTTTCTTAAGCTCTGGGAGCACCAATTGTGCCATGGTATAATAATGCACCACGTTCTTTGTTATTGATTGAATAAAATCGGCATTGGTGCCATTTTCCAATCCCACCCCGTCGTTCACTCCTGCATTATTGACCAATCCGTGAATCGTTCCAAAATCTTCAATAATTTTTTTTACGGCTTGTTCACATTGAAAAGGATCTGTAAGTTCTGCAAAGGCGTGCCCCACTTGAACCCCTTTTTTTGAATAAGCCGAAATCACTTGATTTATCTGCTTTCGATCACGACCTACAATAACAGGAAGAGCACCTTCTTGGGACAACACTTCTACAATTCCAGCACCTATCCCCTTGGAACCTCCTGTTACAACAATTACTTTTTTAATTAAATCTAAATTCATTAAGCTGTTTTTAAATTGTAAAAAGAGATTGCATTTTTTGCCAGAATCTTATCCTTCTCACTTTGACTGTAGGAGTTTATATAATGCAACACAATACCAAGAACTTTTTGGTATTCAGCTGCCAGTAAACACACAGGCCAATCTGAACCAAACATCACTCGGTCTGGTCCGAAATGCTCAAAAACCACATCCATAAAAGGGGCGAAGTCTTCCGCATTAAATTGATATTCTTTTGTTTCAGTAACCATTCCTGATAATTTACAAAAAACATTTTGGTTTTCAGACAATCGCGCGATTTGAGTCAACCAATGTTTGGATAGGGGTTCTGAAAAGAAGGGTTTTGCAAGATGGTCTAAAACAAATTTTTGCTCTGGAAATTGGTTTGCCAAAGTTACTGCAGCAGGGAGTTGATGAGGATATACCAAAAGATCAAAGGTCAAATTGTATTTCAAAAGCTTACCGATTCCACGCTGCACCTCCTCGCGAAGTAAGTAGTCTTCTTTCTCAGCTTGTACGATATGTCGCACTCCTTTGAAGAGTGGGTTTTTAGAAAAATGGGCTAAGCGCTCTTCTAGATTTGAAGCGCAAAGATCTACCCATCCAACCACTCCTTTAATAAAGGGGTTGACTGCTGCACACAAAAGTAGAAATTCAGTTTCATTTTCTGACTGGTCGGCTTGAATGGCAATACAGCCACTGACTTCATTTTCTTTTAAAATAGGTGCTAAATCTTCGGGGAGAAAATTGCGCTTTAATACTCCCATAGTTTCATCAATCCAGGCATCCCTTACAGGGTTATACTTCCAAAAATGCTGATGACTATCAATGATCATTGGTATGCTTTACAAATCTGTTTCGAGATTCCAAGACCTTCGATTCCAAGTTCTACTTCATCTCCTTCTTTTAAATATCGAGGTGGAGTCAATCCTAGGCCTACTCCAAAGGGGGTTCCTGTGGAAATTACATCTCCAGGAAGTAAAGTCATAAATTGACTGATATGGCTAACTACCTCTTGAACGTTAAAGATAAAGTCTGAAGTGTTGCTGTTTTGCATCATTTTTCCATTCAATTTTAACCATAAGTCAAGGGCATTAGGATCTTTAATTTCATCTGTTGTAGCTATAAATGGGCCCAACGGTGCAAACGAATCGCAACTCTTTCCTTTCACCCACTGGCCTGAGCGCTCCAATTGGAAGGCGCGTTCACTCACATCGTTGTGAAGGACATATCCGGCCACGTGATTTAGCGCCTCTTTTTCAGAAACATAGGAAGCTTTTTTACCAATGACCAAAGCGAGTTCTACCTCCCAATCCGTTTTTGTACTTTCTTTCGGAATAATGATGGGGTCATAGGGACCCACTATGGCAGAACTGGCTTTAAAAAAAAGTACGGGTTCCTCTGGAGCTGCCATACCGCTTTCTTCAGCATGTTTGGCATAGTTGAGGCCTACACATACTATTTTTGAAGGTCTTGCTAAAGGTGCACCTAGACGAACATTGTTTCCCACAACAGGACAGGAATCTTGGTGGGTTTCCAACCATTGAGACAGCTTTTCTATACCCTCGGTACCAAAGAAATTTTCGTCATATTCGGAAACAAAAGCGGATACGTCCAACCTTGTTCCATCTTTGAGTTGAATACCTGGTTTTTCATTTTCAGGAGTGCCAAATCGGATGAGTTTCATAGTTTTATTTTGAATTGAGTTTTATAAAACCTCCATCAATTGCAAAATCAGATCCTGTAATAAAGCGCGCTTCATCAGAGCTCAAATACAAGGCCAAATCTGCAATTTCTTGAGGAGTTCCCATACGCCCTATGGGTTGGGTTTTGGATAGTTTTTCAAACATTTGTTGTTCTTCCCCTGGATAATTTTTCTTGATAAAACCGTCTACAAAAGGGGTGTGTACTCGTGCAGGAGAAATCGAATTACTTCGGATGTTATTTTGAATATAATCTTTAGCAATGGAATACGTCATGGACAACACCGCCCCTTTGGTCATAGAATACGCAAAACGATCGCTGATCCCAACACTAGAGGCAATTGAGGCAAGGTTGATGATGACTCCTTCATTATTTTCTTTCATGAAGGGAATGACTGCTTTGGAACAGTTAAAAACTCCTTTGATATTTATTTGATAGAGACGGTCCAGATCGGCTTCTTCACAGGCTTCGATATTCCCTACATGAGCAATTCCTGCATTGTTGATCAAAATCCCAATGCTTGCTGTTTTGGAAATAGTCTCCACAACTCCGACAACTTGGTGATAATCAGAAACATCACAAAAGTGTGCTTGAGCAAAAAATCCCTGTTCTTTAATCTCTTCTACTGTTTGGATTGCAGGATCTCGATTTATATCCAAAATATGAACCTGAGCGCCTTGAGCTGCAAAGGTGGTAGCCACCGCTTTACCGATACCGCTTCCCCCTCCTGTGATAAGTGCCGTTTTATGTTGAAGTGAAAATTTAGTTTTCATGGTGTTTTATTTATAATGACATGCCTCTTTTCCATGGAATGAAATCATTCTGTCCCAGTCTTCTGGCGTGGACTTCTTTTCGTCCACTTGCCACGTCAATAATATAATTTAAAAGTTCTTCTCCACAAGCTTCGATGGTGGCCTTACCTTCAATTACTGTTCCTGAATTAAAATCAATAATATCCTTCATTTTATTATAAAGGTGGGTATTTGAAGCCACTTTTACAACTGGAACTGCGGGGTTTCCTGTAGGTGTCCCTAATCCAGTAGTAAACAAAATTAAGTTGGCCCCAGATCCTGCCAAAGCTGTAGTGGACTCTACATCGTTACCTGGAGTACATAATAGATTGAGTCCTGGATGAACCACTTGTTCGGTATAATCTAAAACATCTACTATGGGGGATGTCCCTCCTTTTTTGGCGGCTCCTGCAGATTTGATGGCATCTGTAATCAAACCATCTTTGATGTTGCCTGGAGAGGGATTAGAATCAAAACCTGCACCTAGAGCCGAGGCCTTGGTGTTGTATTCACGCATTAACTTTTCAAATTTTTGAGCTTTTTCCAAGGTGTTGCAACGGTTTACTAATTCCTGTTCTACTCCATTGAGCTCTGGAAACTCAGACAAGACTGCAGCACCTCCCTGTCCTACAATAATATCCGAAACAAAACCCAATACGGGGTTTGCAGAAATCCCAGAAAAACCATCTGACCCACCACACTCTAGACCTATAGTCAATTTACTCAAAGGAGCAGGTGCTCGATGCACTTGGTTTGCCTTGATTAGTCCTACAAAAGTTTTCTTTATGCAAGCTGCTAGGTACTCAGGCTCCGAGGTGCTTTGTTGTTGTTCCATAAAAAAAACAGGCTTTTGGAGCTCAGGAGTAATTCGCTTTAGTGCTCGTTCCAAAATGCTGATTTGGGCGTGTTGACATCCCAAGCTCAAAACGGTGGCTCCTGCCACATTGGGATTATTGATATATCCTGCCAGTAAGCTGCATAGCGCTACAGCATCTGATGTAGCACCGCCACAACCTCCATCATGTGTTAAAAAGTAAATCCCATCCACATTGGGAAACAAAGGGTTTTTTATGCTTTGCTTTTTGGCGGTCAGTAGTTCTTGGCCAAGTAATTCTTCTTGAGTTGCTCCTGCTTTATATTTGGCAATTAATGAATCTAAGTCAAATACCTTTTGGGCTGTATTCCCATAACCCAAATCTTCTAGTAAGCTATTTTTTAATTCTTCTATGTTTCTATTTTGGCAAAAAACTAATGGAATTACTAACCAATTGTTTTCTGTCCCTACCTTCCCATCAGGTCGATGATATCCCAAAAAATTTTTTTTAGTGTACTTTTCAATCAATGGTGCGGACCACTCTTGTTTTTCTACTTTTACAGGCACTTGGTAGGCTTCTGTGTCATGAGTGAGGTTGTGGGTATGAATCGCTTCTCCTTTCGCAATGTTTTTGGTGGCACGCCCTACCACAACTCCGTAGAGTAAGACTTCTTCTCCTGAGTTAAAATCTTTAAGTGCAAATTTATGCTTTGCTAAGACAGCTGTTTTTAACTGAAAAATGTCCTTTCCGTGTGTAATCTTTTCTCCCTCTTGCAAATCTACGAGTGCAACCATAAGGTTGTCTAAGGGATGAATTTTTAATGTTTGGGTTTTTGTTTCCATTAGTATACCATTAAAAGTAAGATTATTCTTAAAAAGAATCTATGATGAAGTATATTTTAATTAATCAATTTCAATTGAATGTTTTCCAAAAGAGAACCAAAAATCTAAGGCTTAACTAAGGCATTCCTTGTTCTGTATTGAGGCGCATGGTAATCGTCTCAAAATGAAAACCTGCTTTTTTATAAGCTTTTATTGCACTTTCATTGGGTGCATATACGTCCAGTTGAAACTCTGAGAGCCCCCGTTCCCTCCCCCATTCAAAAAGGTAATTCAATATTTTATTGTTGAGACCACTACCACGGTATTCGGGAACTACGTACATGAATCCTAAAAAAACAAATCGGGCGGGATTTTTATACGCCTTATTTTTTCGAATCAAGGCATAGCCTGATGCAATCAGCTTATTTTTATCTTCTGCTACAACCAAAGAAATATCAGGGTTTTGTATGTAAGACTCTAAATCATAATAGTGGAAATCTGTTTTTTTTAAATTGGGAGTGAATGCCTTTTCATAAGCAATTAAAGCTTTTTCAAATTCCAATAAAGTAGTTAGATCTTCAGGTGTAGCTTCTCTTAGTCGTATCAAGTTAAAAAGTTTAGTACTCAAAGATAAAATTACTGAGGGAAGGTTAAACAGCTAACTCTGTTTTTATATATTTACACCAACTTAAAAACAATTTCGATGACTCCAGGTGGTGTAGCAGTAGTAGTAATAATTACAATGGTTGGGGTGCTTATTGCACTTTTTGGTGACATGCTCAAAACCAAATAAAGAAGTTTTAATCCTTTTCACCCTTCAAAATTGGAGAGTAAAACCCCTCTATTGCTTTTTACTTTTTCCAGGTTCCCCCATAGCGATAAAAGGGATTTTCGTGTTTGACGGAAAGCAGGCAGTTTTTGCATAAAAACACCCAATCACGTTGTGCTTGATATTGGGCACGATACATCACATCAAACTCTTTTTTGCAATTCGCACAATTTTTTTTTCGCATAAATACCCTCCTCTAGGTAGCTAAAATTAAATGTAAATTTGTTGCAAACCCAAAAGATGGAATACTTTTTAGAATGGGGATATTTTGGATTGTTTGTCTCTAGTTTTTTAGCCGCTACAGTACTTCCTTTAAGTTCTGAACTGGTGTTGAGTGTGGTACTGGCTAATCAGTATTCGCTTGTGTTAAGTATATTTCTGGCTACTTTGGGAAATTGGCTGGGAGGTCTTAGTAGTTATGGATTGGGTCGTTTAGCAAAGTGGTCTTTGTTAGAGCGCTTTTTTGGAATCAAAGAAACCCAAGTCAAGAAAATGAAAGTACAAATCAGTCGTTGGGGAAGTACACTCGCATTACTTTGTTGGCTCCCCATTGTTGGTGATTTATTTGCAGTAGGTTTGGGTTTTTTTCGGGTTGACTTGCTCAAAGTCAGTATATGGATGTTGGTAGGCAAGTTGTTTCGTTACATCCTTTGGGGAACTTTGACGCTCTGGGGATTAAATTTTTTTTAGTTTCACAAAAAAAAGACAATGATAAAACGCAATCCTATAGAAGTTTTTAGTGAATGGGCAGATTTAGACAAAGATTTGGGTATGGAAAAAAACCACAATAAATCGGTTGAAAAAATGCTCGATTATGCTTTAAAAGATCCGATTAAAGCCTTTTCATTTATCGATGCAGGATGCGGAAACGGTTGGGTGGTTCGCAAGGTGGCGCAACTAAAATCATGCCTCCATGCTGAAGGAGTGGATGGTTCAGAAAACATGATCCAAAAAGCCAAAAAAATTGACCCTTCTCTATCCTATTCCTGTGCAGATCTAATGGTGTGGAATCCTAAAACTAAAGTAGATATTGTCCATTCTATGGAGGTTCTTTATTATTTAGACGACCCCAAAGCAGTCATACAAAGAATTTTCAGCGATTGGCTGAAACCCAAAGGGAGACTGATTATTGGGATTGATTTCTACTTGGAAAACAAAGTTTCCCACAACTGGTCCGAAAGCTGTGGAATAAACAATATGAAACTTTTTAGCCAACAAGAGTGGTTCAGTTTTTTTACAGCGGCTGGTTTTCAAAACATGGCGTCTTGGCACCAAGGTGCACAAAAAAATTGGGCTGGAACTTTAATAATTACTGGGGTAAAATAATCATTCTTTATTGTACCGTCCAGGTGCCAACTTTTTACTAAAAAGAGGAAATAGAGAATGAGGTAAAACTTTCAATAAAAAAACAATCAATTTAAAAGTCTTTGTAGGTATACTAACTCTTTTTCCTTTCAACGTTGCATTTACTGCTACTTGGGCTATGCGATGCGCCTCTTTTTTCATAAAAGAAGGAACACGATCCATTTCCTGCTGAACTCCACTAGCTGTATGAAAATTCGTAACAGTATAACCCGGACAGACTGCTGTAGATGTAATTCCCATAGCGTTATAACTCAAATTTAATCCTTCACTAAAACGGTTGATGAAGGTTTTTATAGGGCCGTACAAGGTTTGAATGGATGAAGGAGGTGCAAATGCAGCAACAGAAGAAATCATCATAATTTTACCTTGTTTTTTGGTAATCATATTGGGTAAAAAGATTTTGGTCAAAGCCACCACTGCAATACCTAAAACTCGTAAAAAATTTTCCTCAGCTTCCATGGGGGTTTTATGAAATGCGGTGGGCAGAGCGTAGCCCGCATTATTAACCAACAGCGAGATAAAGTAACCCTTTTCTTGACAAAATTCAAAAATAGCCTTTGGAGCCTTGGGGTCCTCCAAATCACTTACAAAATAAGTGGCAGTAGCATTGTGTTTAGCAATTAAATCTTGACATACCTCTTTTAATTTTTTTTCACTTCTAGCAACAAGCACCAAGGAAAAACCCTTGCTGGCTAGGACTTTTGAAATCTCTAAACCAATTCCGGAGGAAGCTCCTGTTATTAAAGCAAATTCTTTTTTCATCTGTTAATATTTATTGTTTTTTCAATGGTTAGACTGAACATGCAAATTATCTTATCGGTGTGTGATTTGAACATGATCTTGCATATTTCATTTGTTCATTTTTGTCTAGAGCTCTCAAGGTAACGAATCTTTTCAATTGGAATTTCCTATCTAAAAAAATTACTCTTTATATATTTGTGCATTTCATACTCTTAACCGATGAAGTATTTATTCGCTTTCTCATTCTTTTTAAGCTTGAGTTTTCAATCTAAACTAACCGCCCAAAACCTTTTTAAATCTTTTGTTTTTCAGATGCCCCTAGACGAAGCAAAACAAGTTTTGGATGATGAATCAAAAGAATTGAAAAATCTGTCTTTTGGAAATGGCACCTTCTATGCCATTAGAAAAAAATCACTGGTGGGGAAGGACGGAAAGTTAGTCAGTTTAAACATAGGGAGTAAAAAAAATTTAAACCTCAATCAAGCAGAAACCTATTTGAAAAAATGCCGTACTTATTTTGAATCCAAAAAATATACAGTGGTCTATGCACAGGAAAACTGGAATAAGCCAGTTTTAGTTAAAAAAAATCTTCCTGGTATTCGGTTTGTCGATCCCGACAAAACTGTTTTGATAGAAGTTGACCCAAGAGGACAAGGGAGTGTGTACAATGTGTTCATTACCTTTTACAATTATGAGTGGTTTCTCAAGAAAGCTCGAGGACAGGAATAGCTAGAGGTCAATATTGATTCCCAGGCCTAAAAGCTCACGAACCTGTAGGTCTTTAAGAAGATCGTCGTCATACAAAAGGTGAAGCACAAAATTGCCGGAAACTTTATTGTTTACTTTAAAACGGAAGTTCGCATTCCAGTCAAAATCCACATTTTGAGTTTTTTCAAGATAGTTCACATAGATGCTAAAATTGTTTTCCCAAATAATATTTTTCATAACCTCTTTCTTAAAATAACCCGAGATTAAAGCTCCAAAAAAGAGTTTACTGCTTTTATTGGGATCTACACCAAAATATTTTTCCCCTTCTGCAAGATTACTCGTGTATTTTTTTGAGACCATAATTGCACGACCAGTCACGGGAGAAAGGTTGACTCTAAAATCATTGCTCTTTTTGTAATACCATCCCAAACCTGCTTGAAGAATGAGAGGAGATAAAAACTGCGAAATTTTTTCTCTTTTTTCCAGCCCATCTTCTTTATAATATCGATAGCCTGGTAACAACTGTGTTTTTATATTGAGAAGCCCCGAGTAATTCCAGTTTTGATTGATCTGTTTTCCTACTAGCGACCCAATTTCAAAACGGTCGTCCGCTTTTTTTAAAAATTTATTCCCAGAGATGTATGTTGTTCCAACTGATAACAGCAAATTCGTGTCCCAAACCAAACCACTTCGGTCGGAATAGTTAAAATTATAATCCAGTCCATACAAAAAAGTCAGAGCACTCTCCCCTCCCGAAATCCAATTGGAAAAATAGGCTTGATTAAAATTAAACCGGGTATTCCCGTAAAACTTCATTCGCTTTCCTCCCATTTCAGATTGAATGACTGCATCAAAGGGCAATTCTTCATCCAGAGAATCTTCTTCTTGTGCAAAGAGGGAGAAAAAAAAAGTGGAGAAAATCAAGCTAAAAGTGAGTAGGTTTTTTATCAACATGAAAGGTTAGTTATTTAAAATTTGCCGTTTTTTAAAAATATAGATTTATTTTATTGAATTAAAAACGAGATCTTTATTATTATATTGCTTATTAAATTTGATAAAAATTGAGAACACTATTTTTAATACTTTTCGGACTGATAGGATCTTCTTGCCTCTCAATATATTCCCAAAGCTTAGATGCCAAAACAACAGACTTAACTTCTAAAGTGGCCGAGTTGATGGATTACGGAATTCAAAACAAAGCCTTTCCCGGAGCTCAAGTCTTGATTTTCAAAAAAGATACGCTTCGACTTCTTGAAGCCTACGGCTATCATACGTACGACTCCTTAACTCCTGTGTCTAAAAATCACCTCTACGACTTAGCATCGGTTACCAAAGTATTGGGAAGTACACTTGCCTTGATGAAACTCTATGAGCTTTATAATCTCGATATTGAAGCACCTGTTTCTCAATGGATCCCTATGCTTAAAAGAAGTGATAAAAAAACCCATAACCTCAAACAGATTTTAAGTCATAGTGCAGGATGGCAACCCTATATTGCCCATCAAAATTTGGTGTACAACAAAAGAGGAGACTTTAAACGGAATACACTTTCCCACAATAAAAGCGAACGTTTTCCATACCCTGTGAGTGACTCATTGTTTGTTCATAAACGCTATCAAAAAAAGATCTTTCGGCGTATCAAAAAAACAAAGCTAACCCCTTTGGGAGAGATGGTTTATTCAGGAATGTTTTATTTTTTTATGCCTCAATTAGTTCAACAACTCAGTAACCTTAGTTTTCCTGAGTTTTTGAATACTCATTTTTTTAAACCTATGGAATTACAAGGCATAACCTTTTTGCCTACTGAAAAATTTCCGAAAACTGATATTGTTCCCACAGAACGCGATAGTCTGTTCAGAAAGCAACTCGTCCACGGATGGGTGCATGACGAGGCTGCTTCGCTTATGGGCGGGGTTTCAGGCAATGCTGGGCTTTTCGCTAATGCTTCCTCCATAGCTCCCTTATTACAAATGTTACTTCAAAAAGGTAGTTACAAAGGAAATCAGTATTTAAAACCTGAAACCATTGCTCTTTTTAGTGAACGGACGTATCCTGAAAGTGATAACCGCAGAGGATTAGGGTTTGACAAACCCACTTTAGAACCGGGAGAAGACCGCTATCCCTCGCCACGGGTAAGTCCTGAAACTTTTGGTCATACTGGCTATACTGGTACCATGATATGGATCGATCCTACTAATGATTGTTTTGTGATTCTTTTAACCAATCGCGTTTATCCATCACGCACCCAAAGAGGTTTGTATCAACTAAATATCCGACCACTACTCTTAGACTATGCCGTTCAAGATTAAGGTAATTTTTCTCGCAAATTTATTTGTGGGAGGTCTCTTTGGACAAACGCTCCCAGAAGGCTTTGTTTTTCTAAAAGAGCATATTCCAGACTTGAAAGTAACCCTTCGCTATGCCACATCTGATAATTTTATGGGACGTGTAGTAAACGGATATCTTCCTAATCAAAAAGTTGTTGGGACAGTTCTCTTGGCACAGGCACTAAAAAAAGCACAGTTAAAATTAAAAAAAGAAGGTCTCGGTATTAAAATCTTTGATGCCTATAGGCCCCAACGTGCTGTGGACCATTTTGTGCAGTGGTCCCAGTATCCTAAGGACACCTTGACCAAATCCAAATATTATCCTCAACTTCCCAAAGATCGTTTATTTGAATTAGGCTATATCGCTAAAAAAAGCGGTCATAGCCGAGGGAGTACTGTGGATCTCACTTTAGTTTACTTAACTGGAAAGAACCAAGGTAAGGTTCTTGATATGGGAGGGGATTGGGATTATTTTGGGCAGCGCTCCCATTATGATTTTAAGCCTCTGAACCGCCTTCAAAAAGAAAATCGAAAACGACTTCGAGAAGTTATGCGCGCTGTCGGATTCAAACCCTATGAAAAAGAATGGTGGCATTTTACCTTGAGCCAAGAACCCTTTCCTAATGACTATTTTGATTTTGTCCCTTGAAATAAATGTTATATCCCAAAAACTGTAGAAAAGTATTTACGGCCTTAGGCTTTCAGGGAAAACAGATAAATCGATCTCCCAAAGTACGGGGAGTAAGAAATAAACTAATAAAGTAATCAGGAGAATAGAAAATAAATTCATTGCGATTCCTCGAGAAACCATATCGGGGATTTTTAAATACCCAGAGCCAAAAACCACTGCGTTTGGAGGTGTTGCCACTGGGAGCATAAAAGCGCAAGAGGCTGCTACAGCAGCGCCTACCATCAGGCCAAAAGGGTGGATCCCAATTTCCAAAGCCAGGGGAGCCAGAACTGGCAGCAACATTGCTGTAGTGGCTAAGTTTGAGGTGATTTCTGTTAAAAAATTTACTGCCGTAACCAAGAGGAGTATCAATACAAACAAAGGCAATCCTCCAAAAGCCGTCATCAATTCACCCAACCAAATCGCCAATCCGCTGGTTTCAAATGCTTTTGCCAAGGCCATTCCTCCACCAAAAAGGAGAATGATTCCCCAAGGCAAATGAGTAGTATCGTTCCAATTTAATAACGCTTTATTCTTGTTTTTTGAGGGCAAAACAAACAAAAGCAAGCCAAAACTAACCGCTATGATTGTGTCGTCTAATGCAGGAAGAAAATCCTGTAAGAGGTACGACCTACTAATCCAACAAAATCCTGCCAAGGCAAAAATAATGGCTACACGACGCTCTTCGTGAGAAATGGGACCTAACTCTTTTTTTAATCTTGCAATCTCAGCCTTACCTCCAGGAAATTCGGTTTGTTTGAACGTATAGGCTGCACGGGTCAAGTAAAACCAACAAAAAATCAATAAGGTAATTGAAATAGGGAAGCCAAAAAGAAACCACTCCAAAAATGTAATTTCATAACCATAGGTTTCTGAAATTACACCAGCCAAAACCAAATTGGGTGGGGTTCCTATGAGTGTTGCCACTCCACCAATAGAAGCGCTATAGGCAATTCCCAACATAAGTGCTTTTCCGAAAATTTTGTTTTCATCTTCAATGGTGGCCGGGTTATCTTTCAGCTCTTTAATAATGGCAATTCCAATAGGAAGCATCATTACAGAAGTGGCTGTATTTGAAATCCACATGGACAAAAAAGCGGTAGCCACCATAAAACCCAAAATAACGTTTCGCACATCAGATCCGATGAATGAAATGATATTGATGGCAATGCGTTTGTGCAAATTCCATTTTTCAATCCCAATGGCAATCAAAAAACCTCCCAAATACAAAAAGACAAACCGATGTCCAAAGGCAGCTGTAGTTGTGGAAAGATCCATTCCTCCTGAAAGTGGAAAAAGTACAATGGGTAAAAGAGCCGTTGCTGCGATTGGGACAGCCTCGGTAATCCACCATATTGCCACCCAAAAAGTTGTCGCTAAGACCGCTTGACCTTCTTGAGGCAGTCCTTCAAAAGGGCCCATAAAAAGTAATAAGAAAAAACTCAGAGGTCCAAGGAGAAAACCAATTCTTTTTTGCATAATTTTAGTTTGATGCAGAAGTGTGGTCCGATATGACCAGCCACTTTCCATCCTGTTTTAACCAGGTTAATGTAAAATATCCGTTACTGTCCTCAATTTCTCGAGTTAAATAAAATGACCCTTGGAGTTGTACCACATTAGAACTCAACTGCGTCATACTCAATACATCAAAGTTCAATTCCCCCATAAGGACTCGATTGTGATAACTTTTCTTGTAGCGATTGCGAGTCGCTTCCCAACCATAAATGGGTCCTGAAGCTCCCGAAAAAACCAAAAAATCTGTTTTTATATATCCCTCCATAAATGCGTCAATATCTCCTCGGTTCCAATCTTCTTGCTGCTTGAACAATGTCTTTGTTATTGCTATCGAGTCGGATTTAGAGACCCTTTTTTGAGCAAAAATACAGGTGGAAAAAAATAAAATCAAGAGCCCAAAACAGTATCTCATCTACTCTGATTTTAAAGTTGGATATTGAATATTGAGTTGCTCTAAATAAGTGTCGTATTTGGTTTCATCAAAATAAAACTGTTCCAATTGAGGGCGGTATTGCTTCATAATTTCTTTGTTCAGATAAATTGGTGGGGGATCTTTTTCTGAAATCATGGGACGGTATTGAGTTTCTTTGCTTTGGACGTTTTCAAAATAAGCTTTTGCTTCTGAAAGAAGTAGGGGCTGGGTCAAAAAGTCAATGACCGTAGCTGCAACAACTTTAGCTCCAGCGGTAGCGCCTTTATGTGCAATAGGGGTTGCCATTGCAATAGCATTGGACCAATGATGGCCTTGCAACCCTGGAATATTTGACGGAAAGCGCAATGTCACCGTAGGAATAGTCCAAGAGATGTCTCCAATGTCATCAGAACCTCCACTTATGGGGTTTTTTTGTGGCTTACCTAGTTCAGATAACTCGGTAGCCAGTCCTTTTAGATTTTTTGAGTTAACCTCTTTTTGAACGGCCTGAGCAAGTTGCTGATCTGCCTCAGACCATTCAGGAAGACCTACGTTTTGGATGTTCTCGTACATGGTTTCCGCAATGACTTTGTTAAAATGTCGTGGCCAAGCACTACCTAACACTCGGGAACTTACTTTCGTTTTGGTCATTAAAGCTGCGCCTTCTGCGATGTGGTTTGCGTCGTCATACATTTCCATAATTCCTTCATAGGTAATGTCTCTAAAGTAATACCAAATAGAAGCTTTGGAGGGCACCACGTTGGGTTGGTCTCCAGCGTCTGTAAAAATGGAGTGAGACCGCTTTAATGGATGTAGATGTTCTCTTTTATAATTCCAACCCACATTCATCAATTCCGCTGCGTCTAGTGCGCTTCGACCTCGCCAAGGTGAACCTGCAGAATGCGCAGATTCTCCTTCGAAGGTGTATTCTACTGAAATTAAACCTGTTCCTCTAGCTTGACCATAAGATACAGAAAGGTTACTGCTCACATGAGTAAAAATGCACATGTCAATTTTATCAAAATAGCCGTCACGTACATACCACGCTTTTGAGGCCACAAGCTCCTCGGCTATGCCTGGCCAAATGACAAGGGTACCGCCTAAATTATTTTTTTTCATTTGTTCTTGCAAAGACAATGCGGCTGTGATAATCACTGGAATCCCAGAATTATGCCCTTCTCCATGACCAGGGGCTCCTTCAACCATAGGTTTGTGATAGGCCACCCCAGGATATTGTGATGCTTTAGGAATACAATCTACATCACTTCCCAAAGCAATCACAGGACCTTCACCAAAGGACCAAGTCGCCATCCAAGAAGTAGGAATTCCAGAAAGTCCCGTTTTTAACTCAAAACCTGCTTCTTCCAATATTTTGGTCAAATAGGCAGAGGATTCATATTCTTGAAAACCCAATTCTGCAAAACTAAATACCTTATCAACCATCACCTGGGTATTCTTATGTTGTGCTTGAACTTGATTTAGAGTTTCTGTTTTTATCTTCTCAATCTTTCGTTTTGAAAGTTTTTGTTGGGCATGAGTTACCGAAAACTGAAAAGTAAATATCAAAAAAAAGACTTTGGAAAATTGATGTAAAGTATATTTCATTTTGGATAAATTAATCTCTAAAGTACAAATAAATTGATTTGCCAAACTTTTTAAAACCCTTTCGCCTTAGGTTTGGGTTTGTTTTATTTTGACAATTTGCTAATCAAGTCTATTTTCCCTTGATACGTCCAGTAGCTTAGCGGCTTTTATTTTTTTACAGATTAGTAAAAATATCGCTTAAAAGCCTCCATTGCCTCGTAATCAGAAAGCCCCATAGCTTTGTATTTTTTTGCGGTATCAGCGTTGCGTTCTTCTGCACGTACCCAAAATTCACGATGATCATTTCCTTGGAACATTACCCCGTCTTTTTGAGACTGGTGGTAAAATATTGCTTTTCGTTTTCGCAATACCTGATCGGGGCTCATTGGAACAGCCATTTCAATTTCGTGAATTTCCCATTCGTGCCAAGCCCCTCTGTAAAGCCATACCCAGCAATCTTTCATGAATATTTTTGGCTTGAGTTGTTCTAACGCTTTAAAAATCACATCCAAACACACCCGATGAGTCCCGTGTGGGTCTGCCAAATCTCCTGCTGCATAGATTTGATGAGGTTTGATTGATTCAATCAATTGGATGGTTAAGTCAACATCTTTTTCAGAAATTGGATTTTTTGCAATCAACCCTGTTTCGTAGAAAGGGAGATTCATAAAATGCACTTGCTTGTCCGGAATTCCAAAATAGCGAGTTGCTGCTAAGGATTCTCTTTTTCTAATATTCCCTTTTAAATTACAAATTTCTCTAGGTGCAGGTTGTTGAGGATTCAAACGTTTAAATACCTTTTTGAGATTCAACAAAACCTCACTTTTTTCTGAGTCCAAAACATCTGACGCAACCTCGAGATAACGAAGCGCATCGTGATCAGAAACAGCAATATTCCCCGAAGTTTGATAGGCTATATGCACCTCATGTCCCTGAGAAACAAGGCGGTCAAAGGTACCTCCCATGGAGATGACATCATCATCTGGGTGGGGACTAAAAATAATTACGCGTTTCCGCTCGGGCATTGCTCGTTCAGGACGATAAGCATCATCTGCATTGGGTTTTCCTCCAGGCCATCCCGTGATGCTATTCTGAAGACGATTAAAGACTTCTATATTCAAATCATATGCAGAGCCGTAATCTGCCAAAAGATCGGACATCCCGTTTTGATTATAATCTTCATCCGTCAATTTCAATATAGATTTGCCTGTTTTTTCACATAACCAGGTAATCGCTTTTGCTCTGAGATCTTGCGACCATTTACAACTACTAACTAGCCAGGGTGCTTTTATTCGAGTTAATTCTGAAGATGATTCTTTATCTAGAATTAAGGTTGTGTTTTTATGGAGCTGAAGATAGGTTGTTGGGATAATTTCTGATATCTGGCCTTCGATAGCCTTTTGAATAATTTCAGCTTTATAGGTGCCCCATGCCATCAAAATAATTTTTTTGGCTTTTAAGATGGTCTGAATACCCATGGTTACTGCTTTTCTTGGAACATTTTCAATTCCTTGGAAAGTAGCACTGGCATCAAATCGAGTCAAATGATCCAGAGTAATTGCCCGAGTTTGTGAATTTAAATGTGATCCTGGCTCATTAAAACCAATATGCCCAGTTCTTCCGATTCCTAATATCTGAAGATCGATTCCTCCCAACTTTTTGATTTTATTTTCGTAAGCAATACAAGATGATCGAAGTTCATCTGGATCCACTTCCCCATCAGGAATATTAATGTTTTCTGGCTTTATATCTACAAATTTGAAAAGGTTTTCACGCATAAAATAATTATAGCTCTGAAGATCTTCTTTTCCAATCGGATAGTATTCGTCCAAGTTGAAAGTAATTACATTTTCGAAACTCAACCCTTCTTCTCTGTGAAGACGTACAAGTTCTCTATACACACTTAAAGGGCTAGAGCCTGTTGCCAGACCCAAGACACAAGGTTGCTTCTTCTTCTGTTTTTCTATAATTAAATTTGCGATGCAGTGTGCAATTGCTATGGAGCCCTCCGAAGGATTATCAACGATCACGTTGTGTAGCTTTTCATAACGGGTTTCCTCGAAGCTCCCTGGAGCTTTATAATCAAGGAGCTTTACTTTTTCTTGATCGATCATCATTAAAATTATTGCGAATTCAAATTTAAGATTTCTTTTGTTTTATGGTTTTTTTATTGGCTGTTTTTTTGATTCATATAAATAAACTAACTTTAGTGAAATTGTCAGATAGATGAGACAGACCCTGATAGGCTTATTGATTTTTTCTTTTTCTATAACTATTCTTTTACCCAGTCTCAGTCTATACTTTTCAATTTCGTCTCTTGATAATATCTCTTTTTTAAATTCTGAAATAGATGGAGATTTGGAAGAACGAGAGGGAGAGGAAAAAATATTAACATTATCCGATATGTCTTTTCCTACAGAGTATCAAAACACTTCTAGTGAGATTTATTTTGACCCCAACAGCTACAATTCAATTAATACACAAAATACTAGCCCTCCTCCTGAAGCATAACTTTTTCTCAGGATTTACTCAAAACTTTATTTTACCATCAGGTAATCAAACTTTATTCAATTTAAAAAATATGTTTACAAATATTAAAGGAGATATTCTAGGCGGATTAACCGCTGGAATTGTCGCACTACCCTTGGCATTAGCCTTTGGGGTAAGTTCAGGTCTAGGGCCCAGTGCAGGGTTATATGGTGCTATTTTTTTAAGCTTTTTTGCAGCGCTTTTTGGGGGTACTCCTACTCAAATTTCTGGACCCACCGCACCAATGACTGCGGTGAGTATGGTAGTTATTGCTACTATTATAAGTGTCCACAACGGATCTATAGAGAAAGCTTTGCCTTACATTTTGGCTGTATTTTTACTCAGCGGAATCTTCCAAATCGCATTAGGTATGTTAGGGGTAGGAAAGTATATCAAGTACATTCCTTACCCAGTAGTATCAGGATTTATGACTGCTATCGGAGTGATCATTCTCATCACACAAATACTTCCTGTTTTGGGCTATGAGGTGAAAAATGACAGAGAATTTGTAGAGCAGTTTAAACCTCTGGCAGAAGAACACCTTCTTGAAAATATTCTTATAGATGAATCCAAAGAAGGGCTTCTTGTGCTAGAAGATTTTCAAGAAACTATCAAAAGAGCTGGAGAAGTCAATGAAGCTACCATCTATGAGGAAGCCGAAAATCTAGCTAAAAACGATGCCTCAGGAGTTATAGGGACCATTAAATCGCTTCCTAGAGCGCTTGGAAAAATCAATTGGATCGAGGTGCTCTTAGCGCTGGGTACGATTATTATAATTTATGGTTTTAAAAAAATAACTACTGCCATACCTAGCACATTAGTGGCTCTAGTTATCGTGTCTTCCATAGCCATTGGTTTTGGAATTGATTATCGATCAATTCAAGAGATTCCACAAGGGTTTCCAAGGATTGAATGGACTCTTTTTACGGATTTTAATTTTCTAGGCCTCATTCCCTATATCTTGACAGCCCTTACTTTGTCACTTTTAGGAGCTATTGATTCTCTATTGACCTCAGTAGTAGCAGACAACCTTACTAAGACTCGTCACCTGCCTAACAAGGAGTTAATTGGACAAGGAATCGGTAATTCTATTGCTGCTGTTTTTGGTGGAATTCCAGGAGCTGGAGCTACCATTCGTACGGTAGTCAATATTCAATCGGGCGGAAAAACAAAACTTTCAGGAATGGTTGCTTCTGTAGTATTGCTAATTATTCTTTTGGCTTTGAGCCCTATGGCTTCAAAAATTCCTGCAGCTGTATTGGCAGGAATCTTGGTGACCGTTGGAATTGGGGTAATGGATTACAAAGGGCTTAATGCACTTTCTAAAATTCCAAGAACAGAAGTCGTTATTATGGCTGTAGTATTAGTGCTCTCGGTATTTTGGAATCTTGTTTATGCCGTAGGAATAGGTTTGGTTATGGCATCTTTATTTTTTATGAAAAAAATGGGAGATTTGTCCACAGATGATAGTCGAGTTACTACCGTAGCTAAAGAAAAAATGTGGGACGATGAAAAAAAACTCAGCCCATCATTTAAAGAAAATGTATTTATCAAACACCTTAGTGGTCCTTTATTTTTTGGATTTGCTACAGAGTTTGTCAATATTTCAAATCAAATTCCAAAATCAGCTTCTATTCTAATTATCAGAATGAGTAAAGTCCCATATATCGATCAATCTGGACTTTTTGCATTAGAAGATGTACTGATGGATTTAATTCAAAAGGATATTGAAGTTGTTTTTGTGGGTATACAAAAACAGCCAAAATATTTAATGAAAACAATTGGTATTATTGGTAAACTAATTCCCGAAGAACAAGTTTTTACTGATTTCTCATCCTGCAAAAAGTATGTTATTGATGAACATAAATCAATAACGGCATAACATATTTGTTTCTAAATTGAGAGGGTTTCTCTTCCAGAGTAACCCTCTTTTACTTTGTGGGTAAAAGAACCTGAATATTCTTATTTTCGATTTGCGATATTTCAATTAGCTTTCCCATTTCAAAAAGTAAAGGGAGAGAATCTAGAGCGGTATATTTTTTGTGAGGCTTGTAATTGGTGTAATTTTGAAAAACAAATCCTTTTTCTTTCCTAATATTTTTTGCCCTTCGAAAACGCACTCCTCCTCCATCTGTAAGATAATTGTAGGCGAGATAGTGGATATACCCTGTGTCTGGGTCAATCCAATAACGGTATTCATCTTGAAAATCTTCACCACCTCCGTCTTCGTTAAACCGAACTTTTAGCGTCCAATAGGACTTCTCATAAATTGTTGTGGTTCCGATAAATTCCGAAATAACGGCTGGATCTTTGAGTGGTTTAGGAAGTTGAAAAAAGTACATCACAGAATTTAATGAATTGGAATATACATGGATCAAACTATCTTTAAGTTCTATAGGCGAACCGTCTTGGAATCGTTGTAATTTTTTTTGAGAAGTCATTACATCTTGGATTGTAATTCCCTTTTTTGTGGTAGTGCGCTGATATGAATAAAAGCCTGGCTTTCTGATCAATTCGTATTGATAATCTCTAAAATCAAAAACGGTTTTAAATTCTTGCTGATCCCAACCATAAGCCGTTATCGATTTTTGGATAATTTGTGCCGCAGTTGGTTCATTGGAAGGGGCACAAGCCATGAGATAAAAACAAAAAAGAAAGATTATTTTTTTCATAACTAACTTAATAAATTATTGATAAATCTATCAAAAAACCAAGATACAACTAAAAGATATGATTTACATTTGGTTCAAAATATAAGTGATATGGAAATCCTAAAGACTTTGATTATAGGGAGTGGCCCAGCAGGTTACACCGCAGCAATTTACGCAGCAAGGGCTGATCTCAAACCAGTTCTCTACACAGGTATGGAGCCAGGAGGTCAACTTACCACCACAACCGAAGTTGATAATTTTCCTGGATATCCTGAGGGCATCGATGGTCCTACAATGATGGTTCAATTACAACAACAAGCAGAGCGCTTTGGAACCGATGTACGAGTGGGATTTATCAGTAAAGTTGAATTTTCAAAAGAACCTGGAGGAATTCATAAAGCGTTTACAGAAGACGGGACGGAACTCCAAGCACGCAGTATCATCATCAGTACAGGTGCAACGGCCAAGTATTTGGGGCTTCCTAGCGAACAACGACTTCGTGGAGGTGGAGTTTCAGCTTGTGCTGTATGCGACGGTTTTTTTTATAAAGGTCAAGACGTTGCCATAGTAGGCGGAGGTGACACCGCTGCGGAAGAAGCAACTTATCTTGCTAAGATATGTGCTAAAGTAACGATGTTGGTTCGTAAAGATCAAATGCGGGCTTCCAAAGCCATGCAACACCGAGTAACCAACACGCCCAATATTGATTTGAAGTACAATACTGAAATTGATGAGGTTTTAGGAGAGCAAGTGGTTGAGGGACTCCGCATGAAAAACAACCAAACGGGTAAAACCGAAGAAATTGAAATTACTGGTTTGTTCATTGCCATTGGCCATAAACCCAATACGGATATTTTTAAAGGCCAATTGGATATGGACGATGCTGGCTATCTGATAACCAAAGGGAAAACAACAGCAACAAATATTCCAGGTGTTTTTGCCTCTGGGGATGTCCAAGACAAAGAGTATCGACAAGCGGTTACTGCCGCTGGAACAGGTTGTATGGCGGCCTTAGATGCAGAACGTTATCTTCAAAGTGTGGAAAATTTAATCGAAGCCTAAGCCTTGCTATTCGAGTGAAAGCTGAAGGGCTTCCCATTCTTCTAACAAAACTTCCAGTTCCTTTTTTTTTGCTTGATAGGTGTCAAAGAAATTAGGCTGACTTATGGTCTTTTCATAATCCACTTCCAAGTTGAAATCGATTTCTTTCAATTCTTTTTCCAATCGTGCAATTCCCTTTTCAAGTTTTACTATTTTTTGCTGGGCTCCACGGAGTTCTTTCTGCTTTAAATAGGAATTTTCCTTTGTCGTAGGTTTCGACTCGGAAAGGGGTTTAGATTTTTTCTCCAGCTCTTTCAAAGAACTTAATTTTTGATACTCTAGGTAGGCATTGATATCTCCTAAAAAAGGTTTTACTTCTCGATCTTTAAAGGCCACTACCTTCGCACATAGACCTTGGACAAAGTCTCTATCGTGTGATACTAGAATTAAAGTACCTTCAAATTTTTTAAGTGCTTCTTTAAGTACATTTTTAGATAAAATATCTAAATGATTGGTGGGTTCGTCCATTATCAAAACATTGAATGGCTGTAGCAATAATTTACATAGTGCCAACCGATTCCGCTCTCCTCCTGAAAGTACGTGTACTTTTTTTTCAACAGCATCTCCCTGAAAAAGAAAAGCTCCTAGAAAATCTCGAACCTTGGTTCTGTTTTCGGGAGTAGCGGAGTCTTCCGCTGCTTCTAAAACAGTCTTTTTTCCATCCAAATAAGCAGATTGATTTTGAGCAAAATAACCCACCTGAACATTGTGTCCCAACCGAACTTCTCCACTGCTTTCCAATTCTCCTACCAAAATCTTAGCTAATGTGGATTTTCCCTGTCCATTTTGACCTATAAAAGCAATCTTTTCTCCTCTTTCAATTTCAAGGTTTACAGCTTCCAAAACGTGTTTATCTCCAAAAGATTTAGAAATATTTTCGGCCTCTAAAATAATTTTTCCCGGTTGATGTGAAATTGCAAATTCAAATTTTATTTTTTTGTTTTCTTCCGGATCCACTTCTATGCGATCCATCTTATCCAGCTTTTTAATCAGAGATTGGGCCATACTTGCTTTAGAAGCTTTAGCTCGAAAACGTTCGATAAGTTTTTCAGTTTGTTGAATCTGCTTTTCTTGATTTTTTTGTGCAGCTTGCTGCTGTGCACGGAGCTCTTCTCTGAGCTCCATATATTTGGAGTAGGGTTTTTTAAAGTCAAAAACACGCTGTTGGACAATCTCTATCGTTCTATTTGTCACTTCATCTAAAAACATACGGTCGTGGGAAACCATCACCAATGCACCTTTATATTTTTTAAGAAACTGTTCCAACCAAATTATGGACTCTATATCCAAGTGGTTAGTAGGTTCGTCAAGTAATAGGATATCATTGTCCTTCAGTAAGATTTTGGCTAGTTCGATTCGCATCCTCCATCCTCCTGAAAAAGTGTTTGTAGGTGCGTTTAAATCCGATACGGTGAAACCTAAGCCAAGAAGAATTTTTTCGGTTTGTGCTTGATAATGATACCCCCCAATCATCTCATAGCGATTGTTGAGCAGTGTCAGTTCATCTAAGACTTCCATATAGGCAGGACTTTCAAAATTTTGAGTCTGCTCCATGATCTTATGTATTTCTTCCTGTCGGGCCTCTACTTTTTTTATTTCCTCAAAAGCTAAGTACGCTTCCTCTAAAACTGTAAGGCCATGGTTAAAATCTAAATCTTGGGGTAAATACCCAATTTTTACATTTTTTTCTAACGCAAAAGTTCCTGAAGTTGGCTTATTTTCACGTGCCATTAACTTTAGAAGTGTAGATTTACCAGCACCGTTTTTTCCGATTAACCCTACCCGATCTCCTTTGCCCAAACGAAA
The DNA here is from genome assembly GCA_017852075.1 of Flavobacteriaceae bacterium. Taxonomy (GTDB): domain Bacteria; phylum Bacteroidota; class Bacteroidia; order Flavobacteriales; family Flavobacteriaceae; genus MS024-2A. Next base: position 26,535 of record JAFMLQ010000006.1, read on the forward strand.
GGAAATTGAATCAAAAAGGGTTTCTCCTCCAAAACTTACGCTGATGTTATGCGCGTTAAACATATTGTGTTTTTGGATTGCTAAAATAAGTTTCAAAACGGTCAATCCCTACCTCAGGAGGAAATTCTTTTTGATGCTCCATAAATTGAAATAACCACGTGGCTAGCAAAGGCCCCATTAAGACCCCTCGGGTTCCTAGACCGTTGAATACATACAACTGTTTATACTGCGGATGGACCCCTAAAAGAGGACGCCTGTCTTGAACCGTAGGTCGAATTGCGGCACCGTGATCTACCACCTCAAAAGAACCTTTTAATATCTTTTTTAACTTGATTAAAATCCATTCCTTACCCTTATTGGTAGGTTGGGTCGTTTTGTCGTCTCTTGAAAACGTTGCCCCTACCCAATACAGGTCTTTTGAAATTGGCACAATAAATAATCCTGCTTTAATTATTTCATTGGAAGACAACTTGTCGGTTCGGATATGAAGAAATTCTCCTTTAGATCCGGTTAAAGGCAAATAAGAAAACCAAGGATTTTTCTTTAATCCGAAACCCTCACAAAAAACAATATTTTTTGCTTCTATCCCTTGATAAACTACTTTATCTGGATGCAACTTCAACTGGCTGTATTCAAAAGACTCCTGAAGAAGATTTTCAGCAGTCAAGTATTGACTATAGAGGTCTAGCATCTTTTGTATTTCCAATTTACCCACATTATGTAGCTTCGCATAACCCAAATCTCCCTGAATACACTCTCGATTGGATTGCAAGATAGGAGGTAAAAGAAACTGATTTAACCCCTTCGAATGTGCTGCAACAGACCAATTATTATGATCTGAAAGTTGGCTAAAATAATGAAGAATTGGAATGTCTTGAAAAATAGTGGTATCAAACTCCTCTTCAAAATTCCTATAGGTGGGCAATGCATGATCAAAAAACGCAACCCCATTCCAAGCTAAGGTATAGCGTTTTAAAATGGTGGGATTTAATACACCCCCAGCGTTTCTGCTTGCACCTTTGGCTCCATCTGAAATGATTACGAATTCTTTTCCTTGTTTTTGTAACTGGCGGGCCAAGTGAAAGCCTGCTAGTCCAAACCCAACAATTATAGCATATTTCATTCTGGTAAAAATAGAATAAAAAAAGCGCTAGTGTTTCCCCTAGCGCTCTCCAATGATTTGTTATGAATTTAATTGTTCCACATATCCTGTTCAAAATCTCGAATCAAAGATTTGATTCGTTCAGATTCTAAAAGTTGACGTAAAGCATCTTCGTAAATATATTCTTTCACCTCTCGGTCTTCGTACACATTTTCCTCTTTATAAATAATAGAATTGAACCTTCTAGAATTTAGCATCATGTCAAAAGTAACAGGCTGTGAAGAATTTTTGGAATTGAATACGCTTTGCTTATTTAAGGTTTCTCGAGCATCTGGGAACCAGATCCAAAAAAGAGGTATTATAACCTTTTCCGCAGAAGCGTCTGCCAAGGTGGACACATCTGGTGCACCTGGTGCAATTCCAAGTAAGCGGTACCTAAGTTCTCCCAATCTTTTATCAAAATACCATGTTCCCTTAATGAAATATTGGACTACTTTAAAGGAATCAACGATATAGGTATCGTAATCATTCTCTGTTACCTCTTCCCCAGAATTTGCTTTTGTTCTCCCATCTTCGGTCAAAACACTGTACTCTAATATGGGCTTCAAATCTTCAAAGGAAAGTTTTTGGTTAAAGTAATCAGTAGCATAAACTTCAGTAATGTTTCCAGCTTCAATATTGTCCATCAGCACTCTAAACAAGGACTGACGATCACGAGATAAGTATCCGTTATTTTTGGTCGGGTAGTAGTAGGGAAAGTTGATTCTCTCATCCAAGTCTATGATCTCCCAAATAGTTTTTGCCCAAATGATATCACGGTCATCTACATATCCATATTCTATGGGAGCTACTTGATTGGCCGAAATTTGTTGCTCATTCAAAACGCCCACTTCTTGAGGAACTTTGGCATTCAACAGATTGGTCTGAGCCAGAACTGTATTCAGACCTAGTAGTACAAGAGATAAAACTGTAGATAACGTATTCTTCATGAGTACAATATATTAGTTAACTGTAATCGATATGGGTGAGGTTTGCCCAAGTTTATAACTTGGATTTGATGGAATTATTACTTCAATATCAGAAATAATTACAGTTTGACCATTTTTAATTCGACTCAACATCGATTTCGCTTTGCTGTCTAGCTGATTTCCATTGACAACGATACTGGGTTGTCCAGGAGCTCGAAAACGGAAGGATTTGGTTTCTAAAGGCAGATCAAAATCAAAGTCTTCAAGCCGTGCTTCTACTGTCCCTCTTTCCAAACTGGATTTTGGGATGGTAAAAGAACCTGATTTTCCTCTAAAGTAACCTGCTGGTTTAGGTATTTCTTTAATTCTAAAGGTAGAAACCGAGGAAACACGATTCCCATCAGGAAGAGTTCCTGAAACGTTGATTTTTACCTCACGACCGCTAGAGGGAAATAGATTGTATTTACTCCCACGTACTCTTTTAAGACCTGGCGCGTTGGCAGAAATTTTACTGTCCGCAATTCCAGGAATGGAAATGGTCATCGGATTTTGAACTCCCCGATAAACCACATTCATTTTATCTGCAGAGATAACCGCAGAATTGGGTTTTGCGATCACCGTATAGGTCTGTTTTACATTGATTTTAGATTCTTCTCCATCGTTCAAAAAGAGCAAATCTCCTTCTATGGTATGGTCTCCAGGATTTCCTGAGTTTACTTTAAGTTTGATGCCTCCAGCGATTAATTCGTACTCAGATTCTGAAATTTTTCTACCGTCTATTTTTAAATCCACACCATTGGGGTTTTGAGCGCCTCCTTTTCTTCCTAAAATAACACTCCCATTAAAAGTTTCTCCAGGGTAATAAGCACCTTTTTCTGTTACCAACAAACTGGTATAGTTCATCTGATTAACTTTAGATGACATTTTTAACTCTTTACCCATCAGGGTCGTATAAACATCATTCTCCGTTTGACGGATATCGTTTTGCATCATCGTCAATTTTGCCAAAGATGAAATTAATGGAAATCCTTTAAAATTAGCGTCCAACCAAGGTTCATCAATTTGATCTCTATTTTTTACATTGTTGTTTAGATCACCTGTAAAAAAACGTGCTTCCACCATATCGATTGACTCAGGGTAGCGACTTCCAAATACTTGGATGACATGCATTTTATATTCCTGAATGATATCAATAAATTTGTTTTTAGCGTCTTCAGAGCCTTCTTTAAACCAGATAACATCTAAAGCTTCTCCTTTATCCATTTGGGAGAACTCTTGTAATTCAGGATCTTTTTCCCTTTGTTTTTCGGTGATTTTTTTCTTTAGCTCTTCAATCACATTGTAAAAAGCGTCGGACTCTTCTTTGATCTGCTCTGCAGTTCTTTTATGGTCGATCCACTTACCGCCTTTCTCCTCTGCGTTGACTACAATATTTTCTAAGAGTGCTTCGTTACTGACCTCTACACGCTCATTTGCGTCAGAAATTTTTTCAAACATTTGGCCAAATCCATCTAATACTTCTTTACTCACATTGAGTGCAAGCATCGTGATAAATACCAAATACATCAGGCTGATTAGTTTCTGCCTGGGGGTTTCTTTTGCTCCTGCCATGGTCTACTTATTTTTTGGACATTGCGTTAAGCATTCCTCCATAGACATTATTTAATGCGGCAAGGTTGGCAGAAAGACTTTCCATTTGTTGTTTAAGCTCGTCTGCTTTTTGATTGGCATTAATTTGCTTTTGGTAATTTGCGTTAAGTTCTTCTAACTGTGAAGCGGCTTTAGCCAACTCATTGGAATAGGTTTGAGAGGCAGACACTGCTTCTGAAGCAGGATTTAAAGCCTTCGCAGAACTTTCTAAATCTTTGATACTTTTTGCCAATGAGTTCATCAAATTGACATCTAATTTTGCTTCTTGCATTAAGGCATCAATTTTAGATGAAAGACCTTCATCTCCCCCTGCAGAAGTTTTGGCTGGAGCAGCTCCTTTTAATTTTTTAACAAAATCCTGATGTTCTTCTTTAATTTCTCCTGTATTAAGTGCGGATACTGTAAAAATGAGTGCCTCAGTCCCTAGACCAAGTCCCAAAACCAGTCCTCCTGTGATGGGCCCAATTTCCAAGTGTAGAATCTTAAAAAGTGCACCTATAATCACCACGGCTCCACCAAGCCCAAAAAGCATGTGCATGGCTACTTTGCTTCTAAGTCGTTTGTTTAAAGCTTTATCTGTCATTGTTTTTGATTTTAAAATTAAATATAATAATAATAGCGGTTTTATTTGATTTTTACTTTTTGAGAACCGAGGTAATCCTGAACTGTTCGGAACCCGATATAGCTTCTAGCAGTATCTGAATATTCATAATCTCTGGAGCTTACTCGTAAAAAATAAGCTACATCTTTCCAGGAGCCACCCCGAACCACTTTACGTTTTTCATTGGAGAATGAAATGTTAGGGTTCAACGAGGCAACATAATCATATGATCCAGCGTCATAGGAAGAATTGGTCCATTCTGACACATTACCAGCCATATTATAAAGGTTATAGTCATTCGGTAGATAGGATTTTGCTTCTACAGTGTAAACTGCTTGATCCACAGCATAGTCTCCTCTTAGGGGTTTAAAGTTTGCCAAAAAACAAGCTCTGTCATTTAATAAATAAGGAGATCCCCAAGGGTAAGTACCTGAAGGTATTCCTCCACGTGCGGCATATTCCCATTCGGCTTCGTTGGGTAAACGAAAACGACTTACATTGGGCTTACCTTTATCTCGTTGATATCCATTTTTAAAGTTGGTTCTCCAATTACAAAAAGCAACCGCTTGAGACCAGGAAATTCCTACTACGGGATAATCTTGATACGCAGGGTGAGAAAAGTAATCGTTATGCATTGGTTCGTTGTAGGAGTATGTGAAATCTTTAATCCAAACGGTAGTGTCTGGATAAATTTGAATCTCCTCTTTTTTGATGAATGGCGTTCGGTCAACGAATTGTTTTCGGGTTCTTTTAGATTCTGCTGCAGCTGCTTCTGCATCGAACCAAGTATACGCATAAACCAGTTTGGATACGTCTAATTTGATTTCTCCGTTGTACCACAATTCGGGTGGCAAATAGAGTGAGTCCATCACCTCTGCGTAGTTTTTATCTACAAAATCCTCAGTGTCCCAAGTAAGGTCTGAATCCCAGTTTAAAGCACGCCCTGCATAAAGATCTTCGGATAGATCATAGTAGTTTTCACGCATATATTTTTGAAACTCATTGAGTTTGGTGGTGTCTGCATCTTTAAAAGCAAATTCTCCTATGCCGTCTCGGTTATCTTCTCCCAATTCTAATTCATCTGCTTTTCTTGCAAGCATAGCTAGGGCGGTAGAATCTTTTACCCAATGAACAAATTGACGATACTCACTATTTGTGATTTCAGTTTCATCCATATAGAAGGATGGAACGGTAACGGTTTTCGCTGGAGCGTTTTGTAGTTGGGCAAGGTCTTCATCAGATTTCCCCATGATGTACGCCCCACCTTCGATAAGGACCATACCATAGGGTTTCTCCCCAAACCACTTTTTCTGTTTTACCCCGATTAGTTCTCCTCTGTTTTTGCTTCCACAAGAGAGAACTAATAAGCTGAGGGTTAATAAAACTAAAAGTTTTTTCATCAAAATTTTATTAAGACGAGCTCTATATTTTAAAGACATAAAACTAGTCATTTTTTTTTACTATAGTTTTAATTCCTTACGGAATTCGTTTTTTGCCCAAATAATTCTCAAAAATCAGTGCAACCTTCTAATGGCATTCAACCATCTTTCAGGTAAAATATCCTTTGTTGCAGATTCATAATCCTTTTTGGTGCATGCTAATAACGTAGCAGTTTTTATTTTATTATACAAATGTGAATCATTTGTTAATTCCATCCACCAGCGATTGCTTTTTTCGCTATTGTAAAATACCAAGGTCCGATCAGACAATGCTACTGAATACTTCAAAAAGCCCTCTTTGGTATTGACAGGGTACTCATCAAAACGATACTGTACTCCTTCTATAAAATACCATACGATTTGTGCCAATAACTGATCCATCATTGGGGTAGCAATAAGTTCATGCAGTCCTAAAAAACTTACACGATCACTAATTCCTGCATACCGACTCAACGCGCAAATAGATCTAGAATCAATTCCATTGGGCTGTCCTTTGAGTGGGTCTGCTATGGCTTGCCATGACAGACATTTCATGTCTATACTTACAATATCTGCATCTCTAAAAACAGGTTCTGCTAGGGATGGTTCATCCAAAAGTTGTCCCAAACGTATTCCATCAAAATACAATTTGTCCATTAAATCTTTTTCTTCAAGGGCACAATAAAAACTTTGATATCCTAAGTTGGTATAATTTTGTAATACGTTGGGTTTTTCCATTATGATTTTACTCATGTAGGAACGGTCTGAAATCAACTCCTCCTCTTGAGAAAAATCAAAAGAACGATCTACAGAAACTATATTGACCAGTTGTTTGAATTCTTGAAAAACTTGATAAACTGGGAAGATCAAATCGTGACTTCCTCCTATAAAAATAGGAATGATGTTCATTTGTTTTAGATGATATCCTATTTCTTTGATTGCGAAGTAGGTGTCTTCAACTTTGGCTCCGTTTGGTAAGTCTCCAAGGTCAGCAATTTTCAAATTCCAATTTCCTGGATACAATTCGTAAAATGATTTTCTAAACCGATTGACCTCATACTGGGAATTGGCAGAAAAACTATTGCGCTGCTCCGAAAGTCCAATGATTGCTATTTGAAGTCCCTTCAGTTCGGGTAGTCCAGAGCCCTCTTTGTGAATCGCGATATTTTTACCCAAGACTTGTTTTGGAGACAATGCTAGTCCCAAAATTGCCTCATTCGCAACAGGAAGCAACAATTCTAAACTCATTTTTTCTTAGCCGATTTTCTTTTTGCTTTTGGGGCTCCAAGATATTTTTCTGCTTGGGCCAGTGTCAGTTTTACAGCATCTACTTCTTTGCCAATCTCAACTTTTTGCTTGCCCCTAATGATATGATGTCTCCCCCATCGTGCTTTTTCTACACGTATTCCTGCCTCGTCCCAGTCGTGTATAATCTTATCTTTTTCCTTTTGAATTTTATCTTCTATTAGAGTGGTTATATCTTGATTACTCAGATTGTCGAAGTCGTATTTTTTATTGACATTAATAAAAAGACCGCTCCACTTTAAATACGGCCCAAAGCGACCTACGCCTTTGGTGACAGGAAGGTCGTTGTGCATATAAATGGGCGCATCAGCTTTTTGTTTTTCGTCAATTAACTGTTGTGCAGATTCCAAATCTACCTCAGTAGGCAACATTCCTTTGGGTAAAGAAACAAAAACGCCTTTGTGTTTCAGGTAAGGGCCAAATCTACCATTGTTAACTACGATCTCTTCCTCTAGATAAATTCCCAAGGTCTTGGGCATTTCAAAAAGCTGCATGGTCTCTTCAAAAGTGATGTTTTCCAGTTGCTGATTAGATCCTAAACTAGCAAAAATTGGTTTTTCTTCTTCATCGGGATCTCCGATTTGAGCAACTGGTCCAAATTTACCCAATCGGACTTTTACAGTTCTTCCGGAACGTGGGTCCACACCCAAAATACGTTCGCCTGATTCGCGTTGTGCATTCTCCTTGACATGTTCTACAGTTGCATGAAATTGGTTGTAAAAACCCTTGAGCATCTCTGTCCAATCTTTTCCTCCTTTGGCAATATCATCAAAGTTTTGCTCTACCTCGGCAGTAAAATTAAAATCAAGAATGGTTTTAAAATTTTCAACAAGGAAATCATTCACAATCATCCCAATGTCAGTAGGTATAAGTTTCCCTTTGTCTGCCCCTACACGTTCGGTCAACTTTTTTTCTGTTATGGTTCCTTGCTTTAAAGTCAACTGATCGTAGTCCCGATCCGTTCCTTCAGAGGCTCCTTTTTCTACATAATTTCGATTTTGAATGGTGGTAATCGTAGGGGCATAGGTAGAAGGTCTTCCAATACCAAGCTCCTCCATTTTTTTTACCAACGACGCTTCTGAATACCGATAAGGTGGTCTTGAAAAACGTTCTGTAATTACCATTTTATTCAAGTGCAGTACTTCTCCTAATTTAACTTTAGGCAACATGGTGCTGTCTTCATCATCTTGGTCGTCCACTCCTTCTAGGTATAGCTTTAAAAACCCATCAAAGGTGATGACTTCACCTTTAGCAATAAAGGGGTCTGAATGAGTACTGGCTTCTATACTAATTTGAGTGCGTTCTAGGACAGCATCACTCATTTGAGACGCTACAGTTCTACGCCAGATCAATTCGTATAGACGTGCCTGATCGTAGTCGATATTGAGCTCTTTTATTGAAAAATCTGTTGGGCGAATGGCCTCATGAGCTTCTTGAGCTCCTTTATTTTTAGTTTTAAAATGACGCGGTTGAGAATAATTTTTCCCGTAGTTGGATTCAATTTGAGCGTTAATGTTTTTTTTGGCCTCCTCCGATAAGTTGACACTATCGGTACGCATGTAGGTAATATGTCCTGCCTCATAAAGTCGCTGTGCCAACGTCATAGTTTTACTCACAGAAAAATAAAGCTTTCTAGAGGCTTCTTGCTGAAGCGTAGAAGTGATAAAAGGGGGTGCAGGGCTTTTCTTAGCTGGACGTGTATTGATGTCACGAACCAGAAACTGGGCAGTGGCATTGTTTTGAAGAAATGCAGTAGCATCCTCTTTGGTTTCAATTACTTTTTGAAGCTGGGAAGGAATGAGTTTATTGTGTTCCGTTTGAAAAAGTGCTTGTGTTTTATAGCTTTTTTCGGGTAAGAAATTTCTGATTTCGCGTTCCCTTTCTACTAGGATCCGTACTGCGACAGATTGTACTCGCCCGGCAGAAAGCCCGCCCTTTACCTTACGCCACAATACGGGTGATAATTCATAGCCAACGAGTCGGTCTAAAATCCTTCGGGTCTGTTGAGCATTGACCAAATTGTAATCGATGTCTCTTGGATTTTCTATCGCCTTTAAAATTGCGTTTTTTGTGATTTCGGAAAATACAATGCGCTTAGAGTTTTCTTTTGAAAGTTTTAGCGTATTGGCCAAATGCCACGCTATGGCCTCTCCTTCTCGGTCTTCATCACTTGCCAACCAAATTGTATCGGCCTTTTTGGCAAGACTTTTAAGTTCATTTACCACTTTCTTTTTATCGCTACTTACGATATATTTTGCTGTAAAATCCCCTTGTACATCTACTCCTAATTCTTTGGAAGGAAGGTCTGCGATATGACCAAAACTGGAGGCAACTTTGTACTCCTTCCCTAAAAACTTTTCGATTGTTTTTGCTTTTGCAGGAGACTCTACAATTACTAAATTTTTGGCCATTGATGCTAAATTTTGTGGACAAAAGTAGGTAAGTTTTTTTGGAACTTTAAAATTTTAAAGTGTTCAAATATTAAATTTCTCTTTTTAATCTTGTAATTTCACGTTCCGAAAACATAAACTTCAAATACATGAAGACGCTAGATTTATCACCGATAAAAAGCCTCTTTGAATCTGAATTGCTCCTTGAAATAGAAAAAGTGGGGGTTTATAAAAAGATCCCACAGGGTGAATTGATGATTGATCTTGACGAAAAAGTTCAATTCATTCCACTGATTTTAGAAGGTGCTGTAAAAGTAGTTCGAGAGGATGAATCTGGAGACGAATTGCTCCTTTATTTTGTGGAGTTTGGCAACACTTGCGCTATGACGTTAAATTGTTGCTTGGGGCATTCTAAAAGTGAAATTAGAGCCCTTTGTGAATCTGACGTAAGTTTAATTTTGATTCCTGTCCAATACATGGATCCCTGGCTTTCACAATTTAAATCGTGGCGCTCTTTTGTGTTCAATAGCTTTAATACACGCCTTTCAGAATTGCTAAAAGCGATCGATGCACTTACTTTTTTAAAACTGGATGAACGTTTAGAAAACTATTTGCTGGAAAAATCCAAAGTCCTCAAAAACAAGACGCTACACATTACGCATTTTGAAATTGCTGCAGACCTAAATTCATCACGAGTTGTTATTTCTCGCTTATTGAAACAGTTGGAAAATGAAGGTTTTGTAGCTTTGGGTAGAAATAGTATCCGCTTGCTGGACCAAACTTAACCTTGTAACAAATGTTACTTCTGTTCTAATTTAGAGTTCTATTTTTGTTTAAAATTTAAATAAAACTGAAAAACTATTTTCCCTTTTTGACCTGGATTTCAGAGTATAAATCTGAATATTTTAAGAGTGATTTAGCTGCTGGAATTACCGTTGCTGTATTGCTCATTCCTCAGGGAATGGCTTATGCATTGATAGCAGGCTTACCTCCCATATATGGTCTTTATGCGGCATTGGTCCCACAAATTGTTTATGCTTTTTTAGGAACTTCAAGGCAGCTTGCTGTAGGTCCTGTAGCAATGGATTCACTTTTGGTCGCAGCAGGTTTGGGAGCCCTGAGTATTGTAGATCCCAGTCAGTACATCCAAATGGCAATTGTATTGGCACTGCTGATGGGTGCTCTTCAATTTATTTTAGGTTTATTGAGAATGGGATTTATCGTTTCCTTTTTATCGAAACCCGTCATCAACGGTTTTACTGCTGCTGCAGCAATTATCATTGGATTGAGTCAACTGCAACACTTGTTGGGAATTCCCGTCGCTCAAAGCAATAAAATTCAAGAGTTTGCCTCAACCTTCCTTCAAAGCACTACTCCAATTCACCTGCCTACTTTAATCATAGGATTGGGAAGTGTTTTACTTCTAATTGGAATAAAAAAATGGAACCCTAAAATCCCTTCAGGACTAATTGCTGTGGTACTTGGAATTTTTTGGGTTTATTTTGGTAAACAGGCCCAAACGGGAGTTGCTATAGTAGGTGAGATTCCTAATGGACTTCCATCTTTCACGCTTCCATTAACCGATTGGGAAACTATTAAGGCATTATTTCCCATTGCACTCACTATAGCCTTGGTCGCTTTTATGGAAGCTGTGTCCGTCGCCAAAGCCATTCAGGAGAAACATAAAAATTACGAGATCAACCCAAATCAAGAACTGATTGCGTTAGGAGCTTCTAATATAATTGGCTCTTTGTTTCAATCCTATCCTACGACGGGAGGCTTTTCTCGGACTGCGGTAAACGATCAAGCTGGTGCCAAAACTGGGATATCTGCTTTGGTAAGTGCTATTATTGTAGCAGTAATACTTAGCTTTTTTACGCACTGGTTTTTTTATCTTCCCAAAGCCGTTCTAGGAGCCATCATCATTGTCGCTGTAATCAATTTAATTGATTTAAAATACGCAGCTCGATTATTTAAAAGTAGAAAAGATGAATTTGCGGTACTACTTCTCACCTTTGTATTAACACTTTTTGTTGGAATCACACAAGGGATTCTCTTTGGAATCATTTTTTCTTTACTATTATTAGTTTTCAGAACTTCCAAACCTCATTATGCTTTCTTGGGACGTATTGGGACAACCAACTATTTCAAAAATATAGAGCGCTTCCCCGAGGAAGTTGTGGTGCGAAATGATCTCATTATTTTGAGATTTGATGCACAGTTATTTTTTGGAAATATTGAATTCTTCAAAAAACTTGTTTTAGAAGCAATTGAAAAAAACAAAGGTCAAGTCAAAGGCTTTATAATCAATGCTAGAGCTATAAATTATATCGACAGCACCGCTACAGAACAACTTGTGGAAATCATCAAAAAATTACAAAAAAAAGACATTCGGGTCATGATAGTAGGTGCCATCGGACCAGCAAGAGATTTAATCATCAAAAGCAAACTAATCAAAGTATTGGGTAAAGAAAATTTATTCATCACTTCGGGAGATGCATCGGATAGTTTCGACGGGATCTGTAAAAAAACATCCCTTCAGAAAAAGCTGAGTAGACAAAGTAATCTAAACATTTAATAAATAAAAATTTGAATTATGCATATCGAACAAATCTATACAGGCTGTCTTTCACAAGGGGCTTATTACATTGAGAGTAAAGGGGAGGCTGCTATTATTGACCCTTTGCGTGAGGTGAAGCCCTACCTAGAAAAAGCAAAAAAAAATAACGCTACAATCAAGTACATTTTTGAGACCCATTTTCATGCCGATTTTGTAAGCGGTCATGTTACATTGGCTAAGGAAACAGGAGCCTCCATTGTTTATGGTCCAGGAGCCAAAACAGGTTTTGATTCCTTGATTGCCAAAGATCAACAGGAGTTTAAAATTGGGGAGGTCACCCTTACCGTACTCCATACACCCGGACACACTATGGAAAGTACGACCTATTTACTTCGTGATGCTTCTCAAAAAGACATAGCAATTTTCAGCGGTGATACCCTGTTTTTAGGTGACGTAGGACGTCCCGATCTCGCACAAAAAGCAGCCAATATGACTCAAGAAGATTTAGCAGGAATACTCTATGAAAGTTTGAGAAAAAAAATCATGCCTTTGGCAGATGACGTTCTGGTATACCCGGCACATGGCGCGGGATCTGCTTGTGGCAAAAACCTTAGTAAAGAAACTGTTGGAACTATCGGAGAACAAAAGAAAACCAACTATGCCCTTCGAGCAGACATGACAAAAGAGGAGTTTATCAAAGAGGTTACGGACGGACTTCTACCTCCTCCACAATATTTTCCTTTGAATGTCAAAATGAACAAAGAAGGTTATGAGGATATAGATAAGGTGCTCAAGTCAGGTACCACTCCTTTGGATCCTGAGGCCTTTGAAAAACTAGCAAATCAAAGTGGTGCTATTATTTTAGATGTCCGTCATCAGGATGTCTTTGCCAAAGGACATATTCCTCAATCTATTTTTATTGGAATAGATGGCGGATTTGCCCCGTGGGTTGGTGCCATGATTGGAGATGTGTCTCAACCCATTCTTCTTGTTACCCCAGAAGGAAGAGAAGAAGAAACTGTTATGCGTCTTGCCCGAGTGGGTTTTGACAATACCCTTGGATATTTAAAGGGAAGTTTTGAGGCATGGAAAAAAGAAGGTAAAACTACTGACAAGGTAGAAGGAATTGATGCAGCAGGACTAAAAGCACTGAGTGAAAAAGAAAGTGTAACCGTTTTTGATGTTCGTAAACCTGGGGAATACCTTTCTGAACATATTCCAGATGCTAAAAGCACTCCTTTAGATTTCATCAATGAGCATATGAATGAATTTCCCACAGAAAAGCCTTTTTATATGCATTGTGCAGGGGGTTATCGAAGCATGATTGCTGCTTCAATTCTAAAAAGTAGAGGAATTCATAATCTGATTGACATTAAGGGCGGATTTGGAGCCATTAAAGAAAGTGGAATGAAGGTCTCTGACTATATATGCCCTTCTACCCTATAACATAACTAACTAAAACTATATTTATAATTATGGAATGGATTTTTAACCCCTGGCCCTGGTATGTGGGTGGGCCACTAATTGCATTAGTGCTTTTTTTACTCTTATTTTTTGGAAAAAGTTTTGGAATGTCGTCCAATTTAAGAACTCTATGCACGATTTGTGGTGCTGGAAAAAATACTGATTTCTTTAAGTTTGATTGGAAAACCCAGCAGTGGAATCTTTTGGTTGCAGGAGGTGCCATCATCGGTGGGTGGATTGCTTCGAATTATCTCACCATCGACCCCAGTGTTTTGATTCATGAAGATACGATAGCAAAACTAAACCAGCTCAATATTAAAAGTGCAGGAACTGCATATCTTCCCGAAGAGCTTTTTGGTATGGATCATTTTCTTGAACCTAAGATTTTTGCCTCATTAGCATTGGGGGGATTACTCGTGGGCTTTGGAGCTCGCTATGCGGGAGGCTGTACTTCAGGACATGCGATCTCAGGTCTCAGCAACTTACAATTGGTTTCTCTGTATGCCGTTATTGGCTTTTTCGTAGGTGGACTTCTTATGAATCATTTTTTACTCCCTTTTATTTTATAAGCTATGAGACAAATTATTTTTCTTTTTATCGGAATCCTTTTTGGAATTGTCATGTTTAAATCAGAAGCCGCTTCATGGTTTCGCATCTATGAAATGTTTCAATTCAAGTCATTTCATATGTATGGTATAATTGGTTCTGCACTCGCCATAGGTGTTGTAATGATTCAATTGATCAAACGCTATCAACTAAAGTCTGCCTATGGGGAGCCTATTGTGATTCCTGACAAGGCCAAGAGTTTTTATCGCTATAGTATAGGGGGAACTATATTTGGCTTAGGTTGGGGACTCTCAGGCGCTTGTCCTGGTCCAATTTTTACCTTATTGGGCGCTGGATTTTTACCCATAATGGTTGTGCTTGTTTTCGCAGTAGCAGGGACTTGGGTTTATGGACTTTTGATGGACAAGCTTCCTCATTAAAGTCCCTTTTAAATTGTCTAAATTGTTGGATCGGTCTGAAATTTTTATAATTTCAGATTAAAGACTGACAAAATGGCAATATCGTTCGGTTTTTTGTAATTTTGCGTGCAAATTAAAGCGCTAACGCTTTATAAAACTTGTTATGTCAGTAAAAGAATTACAATCTTTGGAAAAAAATCCTTTGGAACATAATGGAACTCCTAGTCCAAACTCTTCTAAGGAAAATAAAATTTCCAAAAAAGCCTATATCGAAAGTTATGGCTGTCAGATGAATTTTGCAGACAGTGAGGTTGTAGCTTCCATCTTAACTAAAGAAGGTTATACCATTACCGAGCAGTTGGATCAAGCTTCTTTAGTTTTGGTCAACACCTGCTCTATCAGAGAAAAAGCCGAGAAAACCGTGCGGAAGCGTCTCGAATACTTTAAGTCCAAAAAAAAGGAACAAAAGGAGATGACCGTAGGTGTACTAGGCTGTATGGCCGAACGTTTGAAACACAAATTCCTTGAAGAAGAAAAGATTGTAGATCTTGTTGTAGGTCCCGATGCTTATAAAGATATTCCTAATTTACTTCAGGAAGTCGCCAACGAAAAAGAGGCCGTAAATGTTCTGTTGTCAAAAGAGGAAACTTACGGAGATATTGCTCCTGTGCGTTTAAATTCGAATGGCATTTCTGCTTTTGTATCGATCACCAGAGGCTGTGATAACATGTGTACCTTTTGTGTAGTGCCTTTTACCCGAGGAAGGGAACGCAGTCGAGACCCCAAAAGTATTTTAGATGAGGTTTCAGATTTGGACGCTAAAGGGTTTAAAGAAATTACTCTACTAGGACAAAATGTAGATAGTTACCTCTGGTATGGAGGAGGTTTAAAAAAAGATTTTAATAAGGCCACTCCCCTACAACAAAAAACAGCTTTGCGTTTTGACAAGCTTTTGAGTTTAGTGGCGGAGGCACATCCTAAAATCCGTATACGCTTTTCAACTTCCAATCCACAAGATATGTCTCTGGAGGTGTTAAAAGTCATGGCAAAATACGATAATATTTGCAAGTACATTCATCTACCAGTACAGTCGGGGAGCAATGCCATTCTCAAAAAAATGAACCGCCAACATACACGAAATGAGTATTTTGAACTTATTGATTCAATACGAAAAATCATTCCAGATTGTGGAATTTCTCATGATATGATTGCTGGTTTTCCTGGTGAAACTGAAAAAGATCACAAAGACACTTTGGATTTGATGGACTATGTAAAATACGACTTTGGATTCATGTTTGCCTACTCTGAACGTCCCGGGACTCTTGCGGAAAGAAAAATTGAGGACGATGTCCCTGAAACAGTAAAGAAAAGGAGACTCAATGAAATTATCCAAAAACAACAAGAGCACAGTTTGTTTCGAACCCAACAATTTCTTGGAAAAACCGTTTGTGTTTTGATTGAAAAAACATCCAAACGATCAGAAAATCACTGGAGTGGTAGAACAACGCAAAACACAGTAGTTGTTTTTCCAAAAGGACGCTACACTGAAGGAGATTTTGTAGATGTCAAAATCAAGGAGTGTACCTCTGCTACCCTTTTGGGCGAGGCCGTTCAACTTTCAAATCAAATATAACCATGGATTCATTACAAAGTGTAAAACAACGTTTTGGAATAATTGGGAACAATTTGGGGCTCAATCGGGCACTTGAAAAAAGCCTGAGAGTATCGAATACAGATATTTCAGTTTTAGTAATTGGGGAAAGTGGTGTGGGAAAGGAAAGTATTCCAAAGATAATTCACCAGTATTCTCATAGAAAACACAACAAGTTCATCGCAGTGAACTGTGGAGCTATCCCAGAAGGAACTATTGATAGTGAGCTTTTTGGACACGAGAAAGGGGCCTTCACTGGAGCCACACAAACACGTGGGGGATATTTTGAAGTGGCTGATGGAGGGACTATTTTTTTAGACGAAGTAGGAGAACTCCCGCTACAAACTCAAGTGCGCCTGTTACGGGTCTTGGAAAGTGGAGAATTTATCAAAGTGGGGTCTTCTAAAGTCCAAAAAACCAATGTCAGAATTGTTGCTGCAACTAATGTCAATATGATTGAAGCCATCTCTAAAGGAAAATTTAGAGAAGATTTATATTACAGGCTCAGTACCGTAGAAATTCACCTTCCTCCTTTAAGAGACCGAAAGGAAGACATCGTATTATTGTTTCGGAAATTTGCAGCAGATTTTGCTCAAAAATACCATATGCCGCCGATAAAACTTGATGAACACGCACAAGCGCTACTGACTGATTACCGATGGAGTGGAAATATTAGACAACTCCGCAATGTAGCCGAACAAATATCTGTTTTAGAAAAAGAACGGAACATCAATGCTGCTGGTATTCGCCCTTATCTTCCTGACCGAGAGTCACAACTCCCCGCACTTATTGACAAAAAAGAAAGTAAAAGTGATTTTTCTTCAGAACGAGAAATCTTGTACAAAGTCCTTTTTGATATGAAAAGTGACCTAAATGATTTGAAAAAGCTCACTTTGGATTTGATCAAAAATGGTACTGAAAGTGAAATCAATGAAAAAAATCAAAGCCTTATCGAAAAAATATATGGCAAGAAAGACTCGCTGCCTGAAGAACCCAAGGCTTTAGATCCAGTTTCAATCACTCCAGAAACTCCAGAAATTTCAAAGGTAGAAACCGTGGATAAATATTCCTATGCCGAAACTATTGAAGAAGAGGAACCTCTTTCGCTACATGAAAAAGAATTGGAAATGATCAAACAAGCCCTCATTCGTAGCAAAGGAAAACGTAAATTAGCAGCACATGAATTAGGCATTTCTGAACGTACACTGTATCGAAAAATTAAACAATTTGACATCAATGACTTGGAATAGGATCGCGATTTTAGTTGTATTTATTCTGGTTTTTGCCACACAATCCTGTGGGATATACTCCTTTACTGGAGCTTCAATCCCTCCAGGCGTAACCACTTTTCAGGTTAACTTTTTTGAAAATCAAGCAGGAAACAGACCTGGATCAACCGTAGAGCCTGGACTGGACAACGATTTTACCAATGCACTTCAAGACCTCATCATGAATCAAACCAATCTCAATCTGGTCAGTCAAGATGGACAATTGATTTACGAAGGAGAAATCACCGAGTACAGTGTGACCCCAATGTCTGCTACTTCTCAAAATACAGCTGCCCAAAACCGACTGAAGATGACTGTGGATTTTCGCTTTTTTAATATTCAAAAAGAGGAAGATGATTTTAACAAAAAATATTCTTTTTTTTATGATTTCCCTGCAGAACTTCAAGTGTATGACGTAATTGACAGTGCACACAAGGAAATTTTTGATCGAATTACTCAAGACATATTTAACGATACTTTAGCCAAATGGTAGTTGCAGATGCCCATTCATTAGTTTCTCTCATAGAACAATTTGATCCTAATAATAAGGAACAACTCCAAATACTTAAAAATATACTGGAACAACATCCCAATTTTCATTGGATACGTGCACATTACCTCAAGGCCGTCCAAGCATTGGAACCTGAATCTTTTGATAAAAATCTTTCTCATACTGCCATTGCAACTTATGACCGAGGTTTATTGTACGAATTTATTGAAACCCAGACCCAACCTACAAAGCGTTCAGTATCCAAACAAAAACCTAAGGACAAAAAAGTCTCAGTCATAAAAGAAACTCAAATTGCAGAAAAAGATACCACGAAATCCCCTGCCAATCTGGAGGAAGTATCTTTACAATCCCCTCCAGAAACTATGCGCTTTTCAGAATGGGCAAGTTATCTGAAGACCCGTAAAGCCCCACAAAAAAACTTAAAAATCAATGATAAATTTGAACTTATCGATGCCTTTCTTTCCAAACAGGGCAAAATCATTCCTGACAAAAATTTAGAAAATAAAGAAGATTTAAGTGAAAAAAGTTGGGTTACTTCTGATGAACTAATGACAGAAACATTAGCCAAAGTTTTTGTCAAACAAAAAAAATACGACAACGCTCTAGAAGCCTATCAAATATTAGGCTTGAAATATCCAGAAAAAAATAGTTTCTTTGCAGACCAAATTAAAGAGATTAAAAGATTAAAAAAACTGAAAGAATAGTCCAATGAGCACATTTTCTATCTTCATTACCCTAATTATCGTAGTATGCTTCCTCCTTGTTTTGGTGGTTATGGTTCAAAATCCTAAAGGAGGAGGACTCTCTTCTTCCTTTGGTGGTGGAACACAACAAGTGGGTGGGGTTCAAAAAACCTCAGACTTTCTAGATCGAAGCACTTGGATTTTAGCTACACTTCTATTGGCTTTAATTTTAATTTCTAATGTTACTCTATCTTCTGGCGAAGGAGTCTCAGATTCCAAACTACTCGAAGATGGAACCCTACAACAGTCCATTCCCGAAACCCCTGCTCAGCAGATTGAGGAAATTCCAGAAATTCCTGCTGAAATACCCACTACAGAAATTCCTGAGATAGAGAATTAAACCCTTTGATTCTAAGCTGGGACTGACAGGCTGACATTTTTTAATGCAAATTGACAGTCCTTATCTACTTGGCATAGTTTCTGAAAAAAAACAATAAATTTTTAATCATGAGTAAAATGACTATAAAACCCTTAGCAGATCGAGTTCTTGTAGAGCCCGCTGCAGCAGAAACCAAAACATCCTCTGGAATCATCATCCCGGACAGCGCCAAAGAAAAACCTCAAAAAGGAACTGTGGTAGCGGTAGGTCCTGGAACTAAAGAAAACCCCATCACTGTTTCTAAAGGTGATAGTGTATTATATGGTAAATATGCAGGGACAGAACTTCAGCATGAAGGAAAAGATTACCTCATAATGAAAGAAAGCGATATCCTCGCGATTGTATAACAACAAAAAAATATTTAAAATGGCTAAAAGAATAGAATTTGATCTAGAAGCAAGAGATGGCATCAAACGTGGTGTAGATGCACTTGCCAACGCTGTAAAAGTTACTTTAGGTCCCAAAGGACGTAACGTCATCATAGGTAAGGCCTTCGGTGCACCCCAAGTAACCAAAGATGGGGTGACAGTAGCTAAAGAAATTGAACTTGAAGATGCTCTTGAAAATATGGGAGCTCAAATGGTAAAGGAAGTTGCTTCAAAAACCAACGACCTTGCAGGTGATGGAACTACAACAGCAACAATCTTAGCTCAAGCTATCGTAAAAGAAGGGCTTAAAAATGTAGCTGCGGGTGCTAATCCTCTTGACCTCAAAAGAGGAATTGATAAAGCCGTAGAGGCAATCGTTGGCTCTTTACAAAAACAATCCGCTGCCGTAGGAGATTCATCAGAAAAAATTCATCAGGTAGCCAGTATTTCGGCAAACAATGACTCCACTATTGGTGGCTTGATTACAGAGGCTTTTGAAAAAGTAGGTAAAGAAGGAGTAATTACTGTTGAAGAAGCCAAAGGTACTGACACTTATGTAGATGTAGTTGAAGGAATGCAATTTGACCGTGGATACCTTTCTCCTTACTTTGTGACAGACTCAGAAAAAATGGAGGCCGACTTGGAAACACCTTATATTTTACTTTACGATAAGAAAATCTCCACCATGAAGGATTTACTTCCTGTGTTAGAGCCAGTTGCACAGACAGGAAAACCCCTTTTGGTTATTGCTGAGGATGTTGATGGTGAAGCTTTGGCTACTTTAGTAGTCAACAAACTTCGTGGTGCACTGAAAATTGCTGCTGTAAAAGCACCTGGTTTCGGAGACCGAAGAAAAGCCATGTTGGAAGATATCGCAATTCTTACCGGTGGTGCCGTAATCTCAGAAGAACGAGGTTTTACACTTGAAAACACAACCATAGATATGCTTGGAACTGCAGAGCGTGTCACCATTGATAAAGACAATACTACAGTAGTGAATGGAAGTGGCGCCTCTGAAGACATTCAAGCTCGAGTAAATCAAATCAAATCTCAGATTGAGACAACGACTTCAGACTACGACAAAGAAAAGCTACAGGAACGTCTTGCCAAACTCTCTGGGGGGGTCGCAGTACTCTATGTAGGTGCACCTTCGGAAGTTGAAATGAAAGAAAAGAAAGACCGAGTAGATGATGCCCTACACGCAACACGTGCAGCTGTTGAAGAAGGTATCGTTGCCGGTGGAGGAGTTGCTCTACTCAATGCTAAAAAAGTTCTTGAAAAACTCAAAGCAGAAAACGCAGATGAGGCCACAGGGATCCAAATCATAAGCAAGGCTGTAGAAGCCCCTCTGAGAACCATCGTTGAAAACTCTGGAGGCGAAGGTTCAGTTGTAGTGTCTAAAGTTTCTGAAGGAACAGACAGCTTCGGTTACAATGCAAAAGACGGTTCTTACGTGGATATGCTTAAAGAAGGGATTATCGATCCTAAAAAAGTAACTCGTGTGGCGTTGGAAAATGCAGCTTCAGTAGCGGGCATGATTCTTACAACAGAATGTGCACTTATTGATATCAAAGAAGAGGCTCCTGCTGGCCCTCCTATGGGCGGCGGAGGCATGCCAGGCATGATGTAAGCCGATTTGTAGATTAATTTATAAGCTCCCTTTTTAGGGAGCTTTTTTTTTTAATAAATAAATTTATTACATTACTCATCTAACTCAAATCTTATCATTATGACAAAAAAATTATTTTTATCAGGAATCGCAGGCTTTGTTGTCTATTTTCTTTTGGGATGGCTTGCTTATGGAATTTTGTTTACCGAAGACACTACAGGTGAAGAATCTTTGCTATTTATCGCATTGGGCTGCTTATTTTATGCCTTTATCTATGCGACTATTTTTACCCGCTGGGCCAATATTACCACCTTTACTACAGGGCTTAAAGCGGGAGCTATACTGGGACTTTTGTATGAACTGAGTTGGAGCTTCTTTTTCACTTCAGGAACCATAGAGATATTCCCATTTATCAAAGGAATACTCATCGGAGTTGTACTTACCAGTTTAATGGCAGGTGTCATCGCTTATGTGAATGGGAAAGTTTCCTAATTCAATCATTTTAAATAAAAAAGGCTCCCAATGGGAGCCTTTTTTTTATTCAATTGTCCGTTTGTACAGGCAACACATTGGCAACGCATTGTATGTACTGTCAAGAGCTTTCGCTAGAGGAGTATCATGTCCCGCAAAAGCAATTGCACGTTGGACCTCTTGTATAGGTTCCTTGCTTGGATCGTAAATCACAGAAATCACATTTGAAGGAATATCCCAAGTGGCTGTTTTAATTCCTTTAACAGTCAAGGCAGCTTTTTCTATACGTTTTTTACACATTTCACAGTTTCCACTCACTTCGAAACTGGTTTTTTCATTTTTTTTGTTTTGAGCCGAAACCGATAAAGGAGCAATCAACAACAAACAAAAGAGTAAAAGCTTTTTCATAATTTTTAAATTAAACAGTTAAATATACTTTATAAATTCCAACGTAACCCTGCATAAAGCATTCTTCCAAAAATAGGTGCGTAGACTTGTGCTGTATCAAAATTAATACCAAAAGGATCTTCTGCTCCAATTATTGGGCTGAGTTGTTTATAATCTCCAAGGTTTTCAACTCCGGCATAAAGTTCAAATTTTGCCGTAAAAGCTCGTGTCAACTGACTGTTCCATACGCCATAAGCCGGGGCGTAACTTCCCTCAGCATCCCTTTGGGTACTAACTAGACGCTGTGGTCCCAAAGCGTGATAGGTAAGATCATAACGCCATTGGGCTTGCTTGCTATTCCTTGGAGATTCCCATCCCAGATTGGCAAAAAATCGGTTTTGAGCTTGTAAAGGACGCTGTAAGAACCCTGAATTGTAGGTGGTTTTTACATCGTAATTTTTGTAGGCAAAACGCAAACTCAAAGCCTCACTAGGGTTATAATCTATAGAAAGTTGAAAGCTGTTCGCACGACTTACACCATCTAGATTATAAAAAGAAATTTGACCTTCCTCTTCCCAATCTACAACCACTTGATCGTTAAAGTTTGTAATGTAATAGTCTGCGGTAATATCCCCTTCCCTTCCAAAAAGACGAAACAACTGACGTACACTGACTCCGTAATTCCATGCTTTTTCGGGGTTTAAACCATAAATTGACCCTCCATTTTCTGCAATATTTATGCGACGATTTGTTCCAAAAAGGGTTTGATTTTCTGCAAAAATATTGGCTGCTTTTCTTCCACTACCTACCGAAAAGCGAAGGATGGTATTTTCTTGAGGAAGATACCTCAGATGCAAACGTGGGGTAATAAATGTGCCCAACCGGTTGTGGATGTCCACGCGGATTCCTCCAACCAAAGAAAAATTCTCCAAACTGTCATAACTGTATTCAAAGAAACTCCCTACAGAATGATCACTTCGATTGAAGTAAAATGTATCCACGGTTTCCAAATAGCGATCATAAGAAAAGCTGATGCCTGTTTTAAATTTATTTTTAGTATTGCCAATAATTGAATTAAATAAAAGATTGGTATACACGCTTTGATGATCGATATCATAAACTCTAAAGCCATAAAAAGCCTTTTGTTTGTGATGGCTAAAAGCGGATTGAAAACCAAAGCTTTGATAGGACAATTCTGGAAAAACATACCCTATTTTTAGTGAGGCATCTATACGGTTGGTATCGATTTCACTGCCCCAAATACGGTTTTGATTTTGATCTTGATCTGGATCAAAACCTATAGCTCCTAGTTGTTTGTCATCTTGCATCAAACGAATGCTGCCAAAACCAACCCATCCCTTTTCTGCGTCTGTATACTGCCATCGATTAAGGATGTTGTACTGCTGAGACAAGGGAACGTCTAAAAAAGCGTCTCCATTACGATCCATTTCTTGGGTTCTTTGGTTACCATGGACAAATAAGCCGCTGCTCCAATTGTCGTCGATTTTCCAATTACCTTGAAGGTTAGCTTCTTGTCTTCCATTGGCTGAGGTAAACAAATTGAAAAACAATGGAACGTCGGAAAAAGGTTTTTTAATTTCGGTATTGATTTGACCTGCAATACTTTCAAAACCATTGACTACACTCCCCACACCTTTAGTAATCTGAATACTCTCAATCCAAGTCCCAGGAGTGAAGGATAGTCCATAAGCTTGTGAAGCACCTCGTACCATGGGAATGTTTTCTTCCGTAATCAAGAGATAAGGACTTGTAAGTCCCAACATTCGTATTTGTTTGGTTCCCGTTAAAGCGTCTGAAAAGTTAACATCAATGGAGGGATTGGTCTCAAAACTTTCTGACAAGTTACAACAAGCCGCCTTGAGAAGTTCAGCACTGTTGACATTGACTATATTTCGCGCTTCTAAATACGATTTCTGTATCGCTTTTCTTCTTTGAATTATTGTTACTTCATCTAGTTCTCCTGCATCACTTTCTTCTAAAAAATGAATGAGTAAGCGGTTTTCTTTTACACTCAGCGTATCTGACTTATAGCCAATATAGCTTAATATGAGATATTCCTCGGGTCCTAAATAAGGAAGGGTAAACTTTCCTTCTTCGTTGGTCACAGTTCCCGTTTGTGTATTGTTCCAAAATACATTGGCGCCAATCAATGGGATGGTTTCGTTTCCGTCTTTAGCAAGGACTCTCCCCTCAAGGTTCTCTTGAGCATTGAGTGCTAGGCCGTAAAAGGCCATGAGTATTAAAATATGTTTTTTCATTGGGTATTTTTTATTAATTAAGGATTCTATTATTCTAAAAATAAAAGAGCTCTTTAACCATAAAAAATAAAAGACTGTTGTACCAAAAAAAGTTTTTCCAGTTGAGGAGGAGGAGGATTCCAGTTGTATAATTCCTCAGAAACTGATACTGGTTTTAATTCAAGATTGTATATAGGAAGAAGAATTATCGCCTTTAAAATCGTGACTTTAGGGGCAACTTCTAAATGAACTTTTTGAGGTTCGTGGTTTTGAAAAAGTAAGGTATCGTCTTCGCAGCACGTTTTTTTTGAAAAATTTGTTTTGAGCGGATCCGTTGCCTCCTCTTCCGATTCCATTCCACAGTCTTCTGGGAAGTAGGCAAAGGAAATCTCTGCGATGCGATCTCCACAATAATGAACGTTTAGTGCGTATCCTATTCGAGTCCCAAAAATTAGGAGGGCAAGGAAAATACTAATAAACGGCCTCATTTTCATAATTCAAAGATAACTTATTTAACTAACATAACCCATTAAAAGGATACATGCCATCAACAACATGATACCGTTCTCTATCAGTGTAGCTTCTGTCATAGGAAGTTTTAAAGCGGTGCCTAAACAAGCACATTCAATTTGATCCTTTTGACGTAATGAACGTAAAACGCCATAAGTAGTAAAAGACAAAATCACTATGGTAAGTACAAGTGCAATGGGAACCTGCCATTCAAGTAAAAAAGCAGCTCCCAAGGCTGTTTCAATAAAAGGATATATTTTGGCATACCCTGGAATTTTTTTTGCTAACGGATCGTAACGCGAAAATGAATCTGGAAATCCTCGATAGTCCAAAAACTTGAAAAAGCTAAATACGATAAAAAACAGGCCCATAAAGATTTGCATTGCTCTTTGAGGACGGACCTGAAGTAAAGAGGTCAAAAAAAGAGTTCCCGCTATGAGGTAAGCAAAGATTAGAAATAAAGGAAACAATTCTTTTAGCTTGGAGGTTTTCATTCCTCGTGTTGTAATTGGAGTATCTTCTTGCACTGAATATTTTGCCCCCAACAATGCTGAAATTTTATTTACGGATAGTTTTGTTACGGATCGAATTTGGGCAATCCCAGTTTCTAAAGAAACCTCAACAGCACTCACTTCTTCAAGGGTGTTGATTTTATCTGTAACTGCTTTTTGACAGCCCAAACAGGTCATACCAGAAATGTAAAATCGGTGTTCCATAGTCTCACTTCTGATGCAAAATTAAAACTATCTGTTGTTACTAAATACTAAATTCAAGTTAAAACAAGATTTACTTATAAATCGCCAATTAAATTTAAGCTTTAAGTTTAGAGATTGTGTACTTTTGTTCAGTCATGACAGTTGTATCTCACTCCAAAATCCTAACGGAAATAGAAACCCTTTTAAACGAATCAAAAACTGACGTCTTAAAAGGTTTAAAACAATCTTGTATGCTGCTCAGAGAACGTTTTGATCACTTTGATTGGGTGGGTTTTTATTTTGCAGATTTTGACAATAAAACTTTACATCTCAAAGTTTTTTCAGGGAAACCTACCGACCACACCGTTATACCTTTTGGGAAAGGGATTTGTGGTCAGGTTGCCGTTTCAAATCAAAATTTCATGGTCCCTGATGTAAATGCACAAGACAATTACATTCCTTGCAGTATTGATGTTCGTTCGGAACTAGTTATTCCTTTGTTTTTTGAAGGAAAAAATATTGGTCAAATCGATATCGATTCAAATAAAATAGACCCCTTTTCTAAAGAAGATGAGCTTTTACTTGAAGCTTGTTGCTCACTGATTTCAAATGCCTACGGTTCGTTATTATTAAGCTTATAAATCGCTATGCAAACAAAAAAAATAACTTCTGCACTGATTTCTGTATTTGATAAAACAGGATTAGAACCTTTGATTCAGGCTCTGGTTGACAATGGAGTTTCTTTGTATTCTACAGGAGGAACAGAACGTTTTATTAGAGAACAAGGCCATGAAGTAAACGCCGTAGAAGATCTCACAGGCTACCCGTCAATTCTTGGTGGGCGAGTTAAAACGTTACATCCTAAAGTGTTTGGAGGGATTCTCAATCGATCTGATAACCCCTCGGATCAGGATGAATTAAAAAACTTTGAAATTCCCGTTTTTGACTTAGTCATAGTAGACCTCTACCCTTTTGAAAAAACAGTTGCTGGTAATGCTACCGAGAGTGAAATTATAGAAAAAATTGATATTGGAGGAATCGCATTAATTCGAGCAGCAGCTAAAAATTTTAACGATATTTTATGCCTCTCTGACAAAGCAGATTACGAATCCTTTTTGACTCTTTACAAAACCTCTAACGGCACTACCAGCCTAGAAGACCGAAAGGCATTTGCTGTCAAAGCATTCCACACCTCTTCGCACTACGATACTGCTATTTTCAATCACTTTAATGAAAAGGAAAATCACTTGAAATTGAGCGTTAGTGATTCCAAAACCCTTCGCTATGGGGAAAACCCTCATCAAAAAGGATATTTTTATGGCCCGCTGTCGGAACTTTTGGATCAAGTTCATGGAAAAGAAATTTCCTACAATAATTTGTTGGATATCGATGCGGCGGTAAATTTAATGTCTGAATTTTACGAAGGAGCTCCCGCTTTTGGCATTTTAAAACACAACAACGCCTGTGGCTTTGCAGTGCGTGAAACCCTCAAAGAAGCCTATCAAGATGCCCTTGCTGGGGATCCTGTTTCTGCATTTGGTGGTGTGCTAATTTGCAACAAGGCTATTGACTTAAGCACTGCCACTCAAATTCATGATCTTTTTTGTGAGGTAGTAATCGCCCCTGAATATGAAACGGAAGCTTTACAGCTTTTAAAAGAAAAAAAGAATCGAATTCTTTTGATTCAAAAAGAAAACAAACTTGCTGAACAAAGTTTACGAACCTGTCTCAATGGAATTTTAGTCCAAGACAAAGACCTTAAAACAGATAGTGAAAGGGATTTGACAACAGTCACCAAAAAAGCACCAACAGCTTTTGAAGTCCAAGATTTATTATTTGCTTCAAAAATCTGTAAACACACCAAATCCAATACGATCGTGTTGGCAAAAAACCAACAGCTTCTCGCTTCGGGTACAGGTCAAACTTCACGTGTAGATGCATTACATCAAGCGATTCATAAAGCTCAAAATTTTGGGTTTGATCTTCAAGGTGCAGTTATGGCAAGTGATGCCTTCTTTCCCTTTCCAGATTGTGTTGAAATTGCAAATCAGAAAGGAGTCAAAGCGGTCATTCAACCTGGGGGTTCTATCAAAGATGATTTATCCATTGCCTATTGTGACGCGCATGAAATGAGAATGGTATTCACAGGAATACGTCACTTTAAACATTAATTATTAATTTTACAATCAATCAGTATTAAAGATGGGTTTATTTTCAGAAGACATTGCAATAGATTTGGGTACTGCAAACACCCTAATTATTCACAATGATAAAGTTGTGGTCAACAGCCCGTCTATCGTTGCTATCGATCGAACGACAAACAAGGTGATAGCCATTGGTCAAGAAGCCAGTATGATGCAAGGAAAAACCCATGAGAACATTAGGACTGTACGCCCCTTGAAAGATGGTGTAATTGCAGATTTCAATGCTTCAGAGCAAATGATCAGTCGTTTGATCAAAAGCATTCCTACTTTGAAGCGTCGTTTTTTTACTCCGTCCTTGCGAATGGTTATTTGCATTCCTTCAGGTATTACTGAGGTAGAAATGAGAGCGGTAAAAGAATCTGCAGAACGTGTTAATGGAAAAGAAGTTTACCTAATTCACGAACCGATGGCTGCTGCCATTGGAATTGGAATTGATATCATGCAACCTAAAGGAAACATGATTGTTGATATTGGAGGAGGAACTACTGAAATTGCAGTAATTGCCCTTTCTGGAATCGTATGTGACAAATCCATTAAGATTGCAGGTGATGTCTTTACAAGTGACATCATCAATTACATGCGTAGTAAGCATAATCTCTACATTGGTGATCGTACAGCAGAAAAAATTAAAATCCTTGTGGGAAGTGTTGTCGAAGATTTAGAAAATCCGCCCGAAGAAATGTCAGTTCAAGGGAGAGATTTACTTTCAGGCAAACCCAAACAGGTAATCATTAACCATGTAGAAGTGTCAAAGGCATTAGACAAATCGGTAATTCGTATTGAAGATGCCATAATGGAAGCCCTATCTCAAACACCTCCAGAACTCTCGGCAGATATTTACAATACTGGGATTTACCTCGCAGGAGGGGGAGCCTTACTCAGAGGATTAGACAAGCGTTTGTCTCAAAAAACGGATCTGCCCATTTATGTTGCAGAAGAACCTTTACAAGCCGTAGTTCGCGGTACAGGGATTGCTTTGAAAAATGTAGAACGATATAAAACGGTTCTGATAAAATAATTTGGTATGCAGCGAATCTTCAATGCGCTCGTACAATTTAGAAACCCCATTCTTTACTTTGTACTTTTAGGAACCTCATTACTGTTTTTAAACAATAGAAGTAACTTTCACCAAAGTCAATTACACAATTACAGCTTGTATTTTTCGCAAAGCCTGTACGGTGTGAGTCATCGTATAAGCAACTATTTTCAGTTGAAAAAAATCAACGATCAACTCCTTCAGGAAAACAGAGCACTTAAAGAATTGGAATTAAAATCAAATGGTATAGCACTATATCCTACTGCATTAAAAACGAAAAGACGTTTTCCTTTTCAAGTCAAAGCTGCCCATGTAATCAAAAACAGTTTTTTAAATCAACAAAATTATCTCATCATTGATAAAGGAGCTAAAGATGGGATCGAAGAGGAAATGGCAGTAATCACCGATCGAGGAATTATAGGTATTGTGAAAACTGTTTCTGAACACTACGCCAGCGTTATTTCAATTTTAAATCAAGACTTAAAAATTAATGTACGTCTTAAAAAAAATCCTGCTTTCGGAACCCTTTCATGGAAAGGTAAAAATCCAATTGATTTTCAAGTTGAAGATATTGTTATGAATGCCGGATTAGAAAAAGGAGACACACTGATTACTGGGGGGATGTCCTCCTACTTTCCTTTAGGAATTCCACTTGGAAAAATTACTGATTTTGAACGGAATATTCAAAGTGGTTATTACACTATTAGTACCGAGCTATTTGAAGACCCTTCACAAGTGTACTATGTGTACGTAATCGAAAATTTAGAGGTTAAAGAGATCAATGTCTTAAATAAAGAACTCCCCAAATGAACAGAGATACACTAGCCCTTTACAGTATTTTTTTACTCTTGGTTTTACTTCAAGTGATGCTGTTTAATAACTTATATCTCTTTGGTTTTATCAATCCCATGGTGTATCTTTTTTTTATTGTAGTCTATCGTTTTGAAAATGATCAAACCCTCTTTATTCTCCTTAGCTTTCTGCTTGGGTTTGCGATTGATTTTTTGTCCCAGTCTGGGGGGGCTCACACTATTGCTACACTTACCATTGCCTTTCTAAGACCAATCATAATTCGAAGTGCATTTGGAGTAACGTCAGAGATTCCCTCTAGCTTTCAGAATGATTCAAGAATACTCTCCAAAACTGCATTCCTCGCTCTACTAATAGGTGTTCATCATCTGATTTACTATAGCATTGTTTTTTTTAACTGGAATGCCTTTTATCTTATTTTAAAGAATACCCTGCTAACTTCTGTATTTTCATTAATTTTAATTGCTTTGGTTTCTAGTCTTTATAAAAAATTAAATGATTCGTAAATTTCTCTTATTGAGTTTTACACTTGGAAGTGCCCTACTTTTTATCTTCCAGCTTTCAGTATTACAGCTATTTAACTCGGAGTACAGAGAACGTTCATTAAATAATGCCGTACAAGCACGCCCCGTATACCCCACCCGTGGTTTGATTTACGATCGGAATGGCTCCCTCTGGGTGGCAAATAAACCCGTTTTTGATTTGATGGTGGTCCCTGAAAACTTAAATAGTTTTGATACGCTAGAATTAACAAAGAGTTTAAAAATATCTAAAAAAGAACTTCTTTTTCAACTACAAAACGCAAAACGGTTTTCAAAAAAACTTCCCTCTGTAGTTCTGCGGGAGCTGTCCATGTCGGAAGTTGCCGTATTTCAAGAAAAAATGTGGAAATACCCAGGTTTTTATTTCCAAAAGAAATCTACTCGAGATTATGTACTACCCATCGGAGCCAATGTATTGGGATATATAAGTGAGACCAACCAATCGGAAATAAAATCCAAAACAGATTATGACCTTGGAGAAATGATTGGTCGTCAAGGAATCGAAAAAACTTATGAAAAAATATTGCGTGGCACAAAAGGAGTACAACTCTTTCAAAAAGATCGCTTTAATCGAATCATAGGACCTTATGAAGGAGGTGCATCTGACAAAGCCCCTGAGGCCGCTGAAGACATAACCCTAACTATAGATGCTGTATTGCAGGCCTATGGAGAGTCACTTATGAATAATAAAAGAGGTGGTATCGTTGCATTAGAACCCCAAAGCGGAGAAGTACTTGCCTTGATCACTGCGCCTAATTACAATCCTAATTTATTGGTTGGAAGGGATCGTTCTAAATTTTTCAAAAAACTAGTCAAAGACACACTTGCCAAACCGCTTTTTGATCGAAGTTTACAAGCAGAATACTCCCCAGGATCTCCCTTCAAAACACTCAACGCACTAATAGGGCTTCAAGAAAAAGTGATTTCGCCAGAAACTGTTTTTAATTGTAATGCAGGACATTTCTATGCCAGAGGGTCGTTTATGGGTTGTCATTGTAGAGTTGGGTCTCAAAGTAACTTGATAAAAGGAATTTACAACTCTTGTAACACGTATTTCGCAAAAACATTTACGAGAATTATTGAAAGCCAACCTACTTCAGAGGAAGGTGTTCGTCTGTGGCATTCTTATCTAGAAAAATTTGGTTTAGGTGATTATTTAGGTTACGACTTGCCTATAGGTAAGCCGGGTTTTATTCCCGATAGTGGGTTTTATAACCGGTGGTATCCAAAAGGAAAATGGGGAGCTACTACAATAATTTCCAATGCAATAGGTCAGGGCGAAATTTTGACAACTCCCATTCAAATGGCAAACTTTACAGCCACAATTGCCAATCGAGGATATTTTAGAAAACCCCATTTTAAAAAGACCAAATCGCAAAAAGAAAGCGATTCCCTATACCCTAAGAACCCAACTTCAATTGATACCGAACATTTTGAAACGGTTATCAGAGGAATGTATCAGGTGGTTGAACAAGGCACAGCCCGAATTGCCAAAATAAAAGGAATAGACGTTTGTGGAAAAACAGGAACCGTTGAGAATTTTATTCTTCTTAACGGCGATAAAACACAACTCACTGATCACTCTATTTTTGTGGCTTTTGCCCCCAAAGATGATCCTAAAATCGCTCTTGCTGTTTTTATAGAAAACGGCTATTGGGGTGGAAGGTGGGCTGCTCCAATTGCGAGTTTGATGATTGAAAAATACTTGACTGGAGAGGTAAAAAGGAGTTGGTTAGAAAATAGAATGCTAGAAGGAAGCCTCCAGGCAGAATACGAAAAACCTCTTTTAGGTAAAGCCTTTACGATCAATGAATAAAAGCTTTCTTTTTCGCATTGATTGGTTGAGTTTTTTCATCTATTTGATTCTGGTCTCTTTTGGAATCACAAATATATATTCTACAGGTTTTACAGATGACACCCAGTCCCTAATGGAATGGGGATCCCCAGCAGGGAAGCAGTTTTGGATTTTTTTATTCTCACTTCTACTTCTTCCTTTTGTTTTATTTATCAATTCCAACTTCTTTGAACATTTATCTTATGTGTTTTACAGCCTCTCGATCTTAAGTCTAATAGGATTGTTTTTTTTTGGTCAGAAAATCTCTGGAGCAACCTCTTGGTATTTGATTGGAGGGTTTAGTTTGCAACCTTCTGAGTTTGCAAAAATCACAACGGCTTTGTTGATATCAACAAAATTAAGCTCCATTCAAATGGACTTTAAAAAAGGAAGGGATCTCATAAAATTATTTGTAATGATTGGAGCCCCAACAGCACTTGTAATCCTTCAACCCGATGCAGGTTCTGCGCTCGTGTTTCTATCATTATTTTTCGTTTTATTTCGAGAAGGTTTGGACATGAGAGTATTTTATTTGGCAATAGGACTCGTCATCGTTTTTATATTAACCCTACTTTTTGAACCCCTAACTTTGAGTCTTGCTTTAGTGGTTCTTTTTTTAATGGCTTTTCAATGGGTCAAAAAAAATAATTCAAGAACCAAAAGGACTCCTTTTCTTCTTGTTTTTTTGGGTTTGGTCTTTTTTTCGTTTTCTGTAAATTTTATTTTTAATAACGTTTTTGAACAACGACACCGTGACCGGTTTAACATTATACTGGGTCTTGAAGTCGATTCACAAGGAATTGGATATAACATCAATCAATCTAAAATTGCAATAGGTTCTGGTGGATTTTCAGGAAAAGGCTTTTTGAATGGTACCCAAACCAAAGGAGATTTTGTACCCGAACAACACACAGACTACATTTTTAGTACCATAGGCGAAGAATGGGGGTTTTTGGGTAGTAGTGGACTCATTATCTTATTTACGATTCTACTTCTTCGTATCCTTTATAGGGCAGAAAAACATACAAATCCTTTTCCGAGGATTTTCTCTTACTGCTTTGCCAGCATGCTCTTTATTCATTTTTTTATCAATATTGGTATGACCTTAGGTCTGGTTCCTACTGTTGGGATCCCGCTTCCCTACATCAGCTACGGGGGCACAAATCTCCTGGCATTTAGCCTGATGCTATTTATTTATTTGAACCTCGACGCAAACCGACTGAGCTAAATTAACGTCTTACATCCAACGCATCTCTGAGGCTATTTCCCAACGTCATGAAGGCCAAAACCAAGCTCATAATGGCAAGTCCGGGTAAGATTGCTAAATAAGGTTTTCCAAGTAATAAATATCTAAAATGATCTTTGACCATTCCTCCCCAACTAGGCATTGGGGGTTGTGCTCCAATCCCTAAAAAACTCAATCCGCTTTCCATTAAAATAGCACTAGCAAAGTTGGCGGCAGAAATCACAATTAGAGGCGCTAGGGTCATGGGAAGAATATGATATACTAAAAGTCGGGCTTTGGAAAACCCAAGTACAGTACCCGCTTGGACATATACCTCTTCTTTTGTAGATTTCACTAACCCTCGAACTAGACGTGCAACCTCAACCCACATAGTCAAACCCACAGCAACAAAAACTTGCCAAAATCCACGTCCTAAGGCTAGTGTAATAGCAATCACCATCAAAAGGGTGGGTATAGACCACATCACATTGATAAACCACATGATCAATTTATCCATCAATCCTCCATAAAAGCCTGCTATGGCTCCTAAGAAAACCCCTACTAATAAGGAAATAAATACTGCTACAAAACCTATAGATATTGAAATCCTCGATCCGATAATCAATCGGCTTAACAAGTCTCTTCCGTATTTATCAGTACCTAAAAGAAACTGTTTTTTCTGAATATACAGCTGTTCTACATCCTCCCTTTGGGTGCCATTAGGAAACTGGGTAAAGGGTATTGTTTCAAAATAATCGGTAGCATTTCCAAAACGTTTGAAAGAAATTTCTCCTTCAGACCATCGAATTTCTTCAACAGGAATTTCTTCATTGGCATTGTTTGTTCCGGAAAAAAAATTCATGTCTTCCAAAATTACATCTCTGGGAATTGTCAAAATTTGACAGGTAAAACCAGGTGGCTTGGAATGAATAGATAGTCGCATTTGATTTGCAAACCTAGTGGAGTCAGGAGCCAATTGATAGGCAAAAACTGCAATGCAGCAAATTGCAACAATATAAATAGCACTTACTATAGCCCACACGTCTTTATTCAGTCGATTTAAAGCGCGTTTAAACTCCAATTGGACTTATTCTTTTTTGTTTTGAGCGATGGAGCGTTCTACTTTTATTGAAGTTGAAAGATCTTTGAGTATTTCTACTGCTTCAGAAATATAAATGTCTTTCTTTAACGATTCTATTCCGCGTTTCCTTTTTTCAATGGAGTCCTCATTGGGGAGTTCCGTTGCTCCTGCTTCGGGAAGCCATTCAAATTCATAAGGAGCCTCGTATTCAGAAAGTTTTTTAAATCGTTTTGAATATTCTTTTTTAGTGTCACGTTCTGCCTTAAAGGATTCGTAATCCAAGAAATAACTAAAATCGTTTTGTTGTTTTTCTACCCAAAGTGCTTGTTCGTCAATCAAATTGATCATTGGATTGTTCTCCAAACGCTTTTTACTTTGTTCTAGAGAATATTTATAATTGGTCATTGAGGAATAGGGTTTATAAGATGCAGGTGTAATTCGATCCCAAGCTAGAGGGTTGTCTTGATCTTTTTCACCCATTTCCACATAGGCATACCGATCTGGAAACACAATATCACTTTTAACCCCTTCCAACTGTGTGGACTGACCATTGACACGATAAAATTTGTCTGTAGTGATTTTGAGTGCGCCTAAATCGCCATAGGTTCCTCCATTGATCATACGATTTAGATCAACAACATTTTGAACGGTACCTTTTCCAAAGGTTTGTTTGCTTCCCAGGATTATTGCTCGTTTGTAGTCTTGAAGTGCCGCGGCAATAATTTCTGAAGCTGAGGCGGAGAACTCATTGACTAAAACTACGAGTGGACCGTCCCATACTACTGAAGGATCTTCATCATTTAAAACTTCTTTTTTACCACCTGTACTTTTTACTTGCACTACGGGTCCTTTTTCTATAAAATAGCCCGTCATATCCACTACTGTTTTTAAAGAACCTCCTCCATTATTTCTCAAGTCCAAGATGATTCCTTTTACATTTTTCTTTTTTAGTTGCTCCAATTCTTTTTTGACATCCGTAGCTGCATTGCGCGCATTGTAATCCTCAAAATTGATGTAAAATTTGGGTAGTTCTATCAGTCCGTACTGTCCCGACTCATCTTTGATCAAGGTAGATTTTGCATAGGTCTCCTCAAGCTCTACCACATCTCTTTTGATTCCGACTTCCTCAATATTCCCTTCTACCCGCTTGATGGTAAGGAATACTTCAGTTCCTTTTGGACCTTTAATTAACTTTACAGCATCATCAATAACCATTCCCGCTATATCAATCGCTTCTTCTTCGTCCGCTTGTCGTACTTTTAAGATTACATCACCCACTTCTAGCAGGTTGTCTCTCCATACGGGTCCTCCAGAGATGATCTCAACTACATTGATTTGTTGATTTCTCTTATTGAGGCGCGCTCCGATTCCTTCAAATTTTCCAGACATAGACATATCGAAACGATCTTTGTCACTAGGCGCAAAATAAAATGTATGAGGGTCAAATTGGAGAACGATAGAGTTTACATAAATGGAAAACCAATCTTTACGTTTTTGATCATTGTAGATTTCAAAAAAATTAGCCATATTTTCTGAAACGTCAATTCTAGCATTGTTTTCTAGAACTTCGTCAGAAATCATTTCATATGATTGGTCTTGTTCTTTTTTTTGCAATTCCTCCTCTTTTTTCGCTGTAAAAGTTTGTAAGGCACTTAATTTGAATCGCTTTCTCCAGATTGATTTTAATTCCGAAATATTTTTGGCATACGGAAGGTTATCATAGTCTAAGTTTATTTCATCTTTTTTGGAAAAATCAAATGGTTTTTCGAGCAATTCATTATAAAACCCTTCAACTTGCTTCATACGTTCCATAAGCTTGGTGAAGGTGAGATCAAAAAAGCGGATTTGAGCCTCCTTTAACTCATCATCAATTTGATAACGATACGGTTCAAAACTTCGAATGTCTGAGTTTAGAAAAAATCGATGTTGGCCATCAAGACTTTCTAAATAATTCATATAAACATTTTCAGAAAAAGTGTCGTTAATTTCTTTGGGATCGTAATGTCCCCGGTCTAGGACGTAAGAAATAATTTCTAGAAGCAGCTTGTCTTTATTGGGATCTTCATCTTTTAATGAAAATCCAAAAACAAATCCACTGATTAAAATAAATGATAAAATCCAAATGTATTTTCTCATCGGGGGTTTTTTTGTTTTCATATTCATAGCCTATCCTGGCTAAAGATAAACATATTCTAAAATACTTTATGTTAATAATGTTTTAAAAGAAAGCGGGTAAAGATTTCTTACATTAGCCCTGAAACAAGCATTATGAAATCAAAACCGCTTATCCTAGTAACCAATGACGATGGTATCACGGCTCCTGGTCTACGAACTTTGATTGAAATCATGAATGAGATTGGGGAAGTTTTTGTTGTGGCACCAGACTCACCTCAATCTGCAATGGGACATGCCATTACGATCAATTCTACGTTACACTGTCAAAAAATTAAAGTAGCCGAAGGGCCACAGGTGGAGTATAGCTGCTCCGGAACACCTGCCGATTGTGTAAAACTAGCTGTCAATGAGCTTTTAGATCGCAAGCCCGATCTTTGTGTTTCTGGAATCAACCACGGTTCAAATTCTTCTATCAATGTGATCTATTCAGGAACCATGAGTGCGGCTATGGAAGCGGGGATTGAAGGAATTCCTGCCATTGGTTTTTCCCTTTTAGATTTTCAGTGGAACGCTGATTTTGAGCCACTCAGAAATTTTGTTCGACAAATTACCCTTGAAGCTTTAAGAAATGGAATTCCGAAAGATGTAGTGCTCAATATCAATTTCCCCAAATTAAAAGAAGAAGAAATAAAAGGAATTAAAATCTGTAGACAAGCACGCGCCAACTGGGTAGAAAAATTTGATAAAAGAACCAATCCTATGGGGCGCGAATACTATTGGCTGACAGGAACTTTTGTCAACGAAGACAAAGGAGAAGATACCGATGAGTGGGCCTTGAGTCAGGGGTACATCTCGATCGTCCCTACTCAATTTGATCTGACTGCACATCACAGCATCCAACAACTCAACACGTGGAATTTTTAAGAGATAAATATTTTTTTTGGGGGGTACTGGCTGGACTTTTATGGGCTAGTTTTGGTGTTATTATGCTCATTTTTACACTCTCTGATACTTCAATAGAAGCAAGTTTTTATTCGCTTTACCAACAACAAAAATTAGGGGGCTTGATTTCTTTGGGAGCCATGATCAATCTTCCTATTTTCTTTATTGCGATACGCAAAAATAAATTTGCTTTCGCTGCAGGTCTGGTTGCAATATCTTTGGTTTTAGTCCTTTTGATTGCAATTTTAAAGCTCAATTTCTAAATTTTTTAATCTGTGAAGTATTATCTCATTTCTGGCGAAGCCTCTGGTGATCTTCACGGTGCCAACCTCATTCGTGCTTTAAAAACACGTGATCCTAAAGCGGTATTTAGAGCCTGGGGAGGGAATTTGATCAAACAAGAAGGAGCTACCCTTGTAAAACATTATAATGAATTGGCATTTATGGGCTTTTGGGAAGTCATTTCAAACCTTTCAACTATTGTGCAAAATATTGCCTTTTGCAAAAAAGACATTCTTCAATTTGACCCCGATGTTATCATTTTTGTGGATTATCCAGGATTCAATCTGAGAATTGCAAAATGGACCCATAAAAAAGGATTTAAAAACCATTACTATATCAGTCCTCAAGTTTGGGCATGGAAGGAAAATCGGGTGATTCAAATGAAACGTTATTTAGATGCGTTGTACGTAATCCTTCCTTTTGAAAAATTGTTTTTTGAAGAAAAGCATCAATTTCCAGTTCATTTTGTTGGCCATCCTATTCAGGATGAATTGTGCACATATAAAGAACACAGAAAATTTTTTGACGTCCATCAACTGGATCCTAAAACTCCTATCATTGCATTACTTCCTGGGAGCCGTCTTCAAGAAATTCACAAAATGCTACCCCTTTTCATTCAAGTAGCTACTCATTTTAAATCCTTCCAATTTGTCATCGCTGGTGCGCCAGGAATTCCATCTGCAAGCTATGAACCGCTAATTAAAAATACGTCGATAAAAATTATATACTCCGACACTTATGGGCTGTTAAAAAAAAGCAAGGCTGCACTGGTTACAAGCGGAACTGCTACTTTGGAAACAGCGCTTTTGGAAGTCCCTCAGTTGGTCTGCTATAAAAGTAATCCCATAAACTACTGGATAGGGAAAAAGATAGTGAAACTGAAATACATTTCTTTGGTCAATTTAATTCTGAATCGAGAGGCAGTCAAAGAACTCATTCAAGATGATTGTAATTATAAAAAACTAGTGGAAAATCTGGAACTTCTTATGAAAAAGAATACCCTAGATAAAATTAGGATGGACTACAGGGACTTAAAAAAACAATTGGGTGGTCCTGGGGCTAGTGAAAAAACAGCAGACCTCATTTTTAAAGCAATTCAATAAGACTATTTTTTGGTGAAGTAAAAACCTTTTACATTAGGGTATGCATTTGCCCCGATACATACTCTATCCTTTGGTGATTATTTTCGTCTTGGAGGAATTAGTTTTCACCTGTTTAAAATTCTGCCTTATTGGCTTTCTTTTATTCTTTTTTTGTCTTTTTTAAGGGGTGTTTTTTGCTTAAAAATAACCAGAGTGGGGATGGGATAGTAGATATAGATTCATCAGCAGAAAATGATTTTATCGGTAATTATTTAAACAACATTTATTCAGACAATAGCGTTTGGACAGGAATATATCAAGAGAATGACAACAGCAATTGGAAAGCTAATGTAACTGTTGGTTCACTGGTCTTAAGCAAATATCCAAAACCCTCTAATAAAGTTACTCCACTAGAAGTTGTGTTTCCAATTACAGATTGGCCTACACTTTCATAAAAAGCAATTGATCTCGAGCTTATACTTAAAGGATCTGTGAGTACTTGAGTTTGATCACAAAGTACCTGAGTAAAAATTAGTGCTATGTAAAAAATAAGTCTTAAAAAAATTAATTATAAAAATTAACTACTGATAAAAAGCTCTCATATGTACTCCGGCCCAGCCATCAAGTAAAATTTTAACATTGTATGTTTTTCCAAAATGATTTCCACTTGAATTTAAGGGATAAACACTAAAGTCAAATTCATAAACTGAATAATAACCCGATATTGATGGTAGAGTGTCACCCCATGACTTATCCACTGCAGTCCAAGAACTTGTAGATGCATTTGTAGTATCTGGTCTAAAATTAATAGTATCATTGTCATCAGTATGGTAGCTGAAATAAAATATAAGGGCTTGAGGAGCATTGCCTGATTCTGCCTTAACTTCTAAAATTCCTACTCCATTACTATCTATTCTCCATCTAAAACTCAATCCAGGAAGATCTATTTGAGAATCAGCAGCTGCGGTACTGGACGATTGTAAAACCATTGATGATTTGTATATCGGCCCAGAAATTCCAGTCAATCCAGACCCATCCCCAACAAAAGCTGTAGCAGTTACAGTGTTTGTTACCACTAGATTTGTTACTGAAACCGTATCAC
>JAFMLQ010000055.1 GCA_017852075.1 Flavobacteriaceae bacterium
TACAAGGAGAAGGCTATCACAAGGGTAGCGCGATTTCATCTAAAAAAGTACCGGTTATTTTAATTTTGTTCATAGTGCTCCTTTTTTAAAGGGTCGTACCAATATTTTTTCAAAAGTAGTGTACAGATGAAAAATACGACCAGACTGATCACGAGACCTTTCCATTTTCTAATCAAAAGATAAATGGGCCAGACCACCAATGTCATTTGCCAAATGATTCCTACAATAACATTAAAAGAATCCCTAGAAAAGGACTGATTGGGTTTAAAAGAAGCGTCTTGTTTTTGCACTTCTTTGAGAACAGGTTTCCAAAAACCCCAAGGTTTTACACTTTTATAAAACGATTTTAACGTCTCCATATCGTCTGGAGGTGTACATAACGAGCCCAACAAACAGCCCAACAGAGAAAAGGTCAAAATGGCCGGAAATAAATAAATATCAATCCAATCACTTAAAAAAACCAACTTCAGTGTTGAGGCCAAAAGACCCGCAAGCATACCCCAAAAATAACCCTGTCCATTAAAGCGCCACCAGATCCATTTCAATACGTTCGCAGCTGTGTACCCTCCGTAGAGTGAAGCTGTAATCCAAAGTGTAATCGTATTGAGTGAAGTGGCAAAAAAACCAAAAAGCATTCCCAAACCTACAATCAGAACAGCGGCCAAATAGCCATAGCGCACATAGGTCTTTTCGTCTTTATTGGGAATGAGATTTTTTTTCAAAAGATCGTTGGCAATATAGGCTGGTGCGGCATTGACCACTGCCGCAAAAGTCCCCATAAAGGCAGCTAGCAGGCCTGCTAAAATCAACCCTTTTAAGCCTGTGGGCACCAACTGTGAGATGGTCTCCGGTAATAAAATTTCAAAATCGATGTCAGCCATTTGTTTGAGATCTGGGGTCAAATAGACCAATGCTAATATAGCAAAGGCTGCGATCATCAAATATCTAGGTGCATACAACACCAATATGGTAAACCCACTCATTTTGGCCGCTTCA
Organism: Flavobacteriaceae bacterium; assembly: GCA_017852075.1. GTDB lineage: Bacteria > Bacteroidota > Bacteroidia > Flavobacteriales > Flavobacteriaceae > MS024-2A. The sequence goes on from JAFMLQ010000055.1 coordinate 997, forward strand.
AATGGTGATTTTGTAGAGAGGATACGTTGCATGTCATAACCGGGAACGGGTCCAGCAAGACTGGAAAAAACCCCCTTAAATAACATCATCATAAAGAGCACCCCAATAAACTGAAAGCCGTCTGTAGCAATCTTGTCATTTAAAGCAGGTAAGGTGTCCGACCAATCCAAGTTCATCTCCCAACCGAAAAATAACTGGTCCCAACCCTGGGGAACAACCTCATTAATTGCTGTATTGGAAACCGAAAAGAATACAATAACCGCAATGGCAATACTGGAAAGGGTCATGATAAAATACTGAAAAACTTCGGTAGCCACCACACTAAAAATACCTCCTTTTAAGGTGTACAGCGTGGTTAAACTGATGATCAAAAAAGCATAACTATTTTTAGATGGAATGGTAAACGAACCCAATTGTACGGTTAGATCAAAAGGCAAAATGGATTCACAAAACTTTCCAATACCTTCAAAGAAATACGCAATAAAACCAATCGCGCTAATGACCGCAAAAAGAATAATAATGTTTTTAGAATACACACCTCCTTTACCACTAAAGCGAGTAAGTACCCAAGAAGCTCCTGTCATCACATTGGATCGGCGGATCCAAATGGCCAAAAACACCATAATAAATACTTGATTCCATACAGGCCATAACCAGGGAATCCACGCACTCTTTAAACCGTAAACAAAAAGCAGCGTTACGGACCACATTACTCCAGAAATATCAAACATTCCTGAAGCATTGGACAGCCCCAAGAAGTACCATTTAATTTGGTTTCCCCCCAAAAAATAATGTTTTAGACTCTTGCCAGCCTTTCGGGAAAGAAAAATACCGATCAAGACTACCAAAACCAGGTAACCCAGGATAATACTGTAATCCAATACACTTAACCTCATAAAGTTGTTTTGGGTTCAGTAAACCGACCGTACAGATCGACCTCTCGTGAAAAGGGGTCCCATAAAGCATCGATCAAGACAGCAAACTGCCCACGAGTCATCTGTGCATCGGGATCAAAAGAGGAAAACCCAAAATGTTGTTGAACCTTCTTGGGGCTGGAAAGCCATTCAGGAATTTGAGTTTCTTTTACTCCTTGTTTCAACCAAGAAAGTACAACTGAAACCTTTGGAATTTTAGGAAAATCAGGAGCAAAAATTTCATCCCAACCTTCTAAAAACACCTCTTCCGAACGAAGGGGTAAATCCGTATAGAGCCACGTTTGATTTTCCCATCCTACATTCTTTCCTGTTCCTCTCAAAATACCGCTAGCCCCTATTTTCTGATAGGCTTTAAAATGTGGGTGTTCTTTGGGTACATCAAGATAGGGAAAGAGATAACCTCCTTGAAACAAAAGCGCTCTTTGAACGGATCGAACTGAAACTGCTCTTGGCGGGATTTGATTTCGATATGCCAATGCTGCTGTAATTCCAGCCGCTTGTCCTAGTTGCAATACCACTGGCTGTAAACGAGTTGTACCATTCACGAGATTCGAAACAGAAATGGATTTTTCGGTCACTAGGAAATGATCTGTCTCTTTTGGAATCAAACATCCTAAAGGAATGTTGTATGAAGGTACCGGATAAAAATGAAGTTCAGGCAATTCTTTGGCCTGGGGATGGGCTTCGTGATGATGATCCACGGGATAATCCCCTACTGCAATACCCGTTTTGTACAAGGGATCTTCTTGTTCGTAAGGTTTTGCCAAATGATTTATGTTCAGACTGGTTAGTCCGTGAATTCTTCGCGATTCTCTGTGATACGGAATTAAGGGAAAACCATCCGAAGTGGGAAATTCTGTTTTGGAAATTCCTAGGTGGGCAAAGCCAAGCTCCGTTTGAAGGTAATACAGAAACTGTTTTGACTTAAGTTTGGCTTGCTCATAAAGCTCTTGACGTTCCTCGAAGCCCAACTCGATTCCATTGACATAAAAGTCATTTCCATTGATGGGCCAATTGATCATGTATTTTTTATTGGGAAGTTTCCCATAGGTGATCATTTGTTCCTTAGGCCATAATACGCGCTTCATTTCTACTTGGCATTTTTCATTGGCAGTGGCACAATAAAAATGAGAAGGATCGTATCCAGGTGGTTTTTCTAAAGTCACTGGTTGGTCAAATTCCTCTAAAATTAGAACGTAGGTAAGGTCTTGAATGATCTGGTTTTCCTGTTCTGGGGCAATTGCTTCCCCAAAACGATCGCGTGGATCCATTCCTATTTCATAGGGAACCCCTACCGCTTTGGCAACGTCTCCCAATTCAGTAGCGTCAATAAGTTGATCAGCTAAAATTTGAAATTGTTGGTCTCCTTTTAAAGCGGTAACCAACCAACCCTCGGCTTGCTTTTCGACGGACTTCCAATGGGTATCCATCCAAAGGGTTAGTTTGGGTTCATTTTGTGCTGTATTCAAGAAGATTTCTGCTCCCACAGCTGGTTCAAACATATGGTTGCTCACCCAGCCCGTTTTAAGTGCCTCAGGGCTTCCATAACGCCCTATCAGACTGTCTCTAAATTCTCCCCAAAACCCAGAAAGTAGTTTGGTGTTTCCGTCCACAGCACTTACCCCAGCAGCAGTGAGCATGCCCCCCAACCAAGGGGTATCATTCAGCAAGAGCGTTGCCACACCCATACGTGCACTACTGATTGCAGCTGCCGTTCCTGCAGTTCCTCCTCCAATGACTAACACATCGGTTTTATAGACCTTAGAAGTAGTGCAACCTTCTAAAGTTAATGTGATAAATGCAAAGATAAAAACCCGTAAAAAACTTAATTGTAGTTTTGGCTTCATAAAAATCTTATTTTTGCTTCACTAATTTACTGCTTTCTAAACCAAAATAGAAGATTTAAAAAAGAATAATTCATCATCAAAATCAAATTAGGGGAAGTCAGAAACATACCTTAACTTAGCAGAAAAAAATTGAAAAAGTTACTCTTTTGCTTGTTGCTTGTTTCTTGTGCCTCTGAAGAAATAAATTACACTCCAAGTGACGTTGGGTTCGAAACCATAAGCTTTATTACTCTAACCAATGAAAACACAGGGGGTGGGAGTCAAACTGCTTATCATTTGTCGGGATTGAATGAACAAGATCTTATTTTTTGTTTTTGCCAAGAGGAATGTTCAATAGAATTGATTGTGGTTTCCGAATTGGAATTCAATCCAGACACAACAGACTTTCGCTATAAAATAAATCTTGACGACGACTTTCAGACCAAGAGTTCATCGGATTGGTGTACTCGTTATAAATAAAAAGGATGTCAAGGATTTTGAACCTATTTTAATTTGTAGGGGAAATGCGCTTTAGTTTTGGCTATGATAAAAGATGCCACCTTTTTCCCCTGCCATATGCCTTCATCAATGGCATCTCTATAATGTATTCCTCCATAGAGCCTTGAAATACAAGCTTCTTCTGCAGCTTGGTTGAAGGATTTGTAGCTTCTAGTTTTGAGTCCAAATTCCTTTTCTGTAGTGTCTCTAAAACTAAAATTTGGTCCAAAAATTAGGGTCAAAATTTCTGCTGAAGCAGAGGAGGCCACACTGTGACCGGATACATATTCTGGGAAGGGAGGGGTTTGAAGCAAAGGACTCCATCTTTTATCAATATGGCGGTTAATTACGGTTTCTGGTCGCACCCGATTAGAGCGGTACTTTTCATCCCAGCAGGCAATAAAGGCATCATGCAATACCAATGCGAGTAGGGCATGTGTGAAAATGGTATTATTGAGGTTCAATCGCGCTTTACGTACCGCAATCCCGGCAATACCCATCCAATGCCCCCCTGGGGATATTTTTTTTAATCCAAATTCCAAATGTCCAATTTGAGAAATTGCATAGGGGTTGCAGTCCCAAAAGGCAGCAATCTCATTCTTTTCCTTGTCATCTTCATCTGTCACTTCTTTGACCTCCAACAGGAGTTTGTAAAAATCAGAGGTAGGATTGAGGTCGTACTTTACAGGGGGTTTGGTTAAAAATTGATCGGCAGACTTTAAAAAAAGAGGTGTTAGACTGTTCCAATTGGGCTCCACAGGTGCCATATAAGCAGGCTTAGTGGGTTGCCAAAACGCAGGACCTCTTTTCGGAGTATATCGTTTTAAGTTGTTGAGTTGCAAAAAGCCATCCTGATTTGCATACTCCACAATGGTTTGAGCGATTTCTTCTATAAAGAGTACCTCTTCTTTTTCCAATTCTTGTTTTAAAAATTCAATTCTTGGAATGAGCTTCTTTCCTGAAGGTAAAAGTTTTAGCGCTGTAAACAGTAATGCATAGCGGTAGGCTGCCGCCTTGTTTTCCAGCTGGGCATTAAGGGGAAACGGATTTTTAAGAGGTCTTTGAAAAAAGTCAAAAAAACTAGGATGCTTGTCTCTTTCTTGAAGCGCAAGGGTTTCATAAGAAGCCAAAGTACTGTAGGCGTAATAGCGTGCAGCAGCTACAGGGGAAGTAACATCGTACACCATAATATCCGTTATCGCTTTAAGGTCTGCAATGTATGCCTTGGAGTTGGAGCGTTGAGCAAAACTCAGTTGGGTCTTAAAAAACAGTGCGAATAAAAAAAGGTGGAAGGTCTTTCTTACTACTTTATTCATTTTTAACAGTTATGATTAATGGTTTTGAATTGTTAATCCCAACAACCAGTTTTTGCTCCTCTTTAGCTCGGATAATCTCTAAAGCTCTTACAGAACCCTGAATAGTAAGGTCAGTCTTCCAGTTGGGAAGATAGGTGAAGTTACCCTTACCGTCACCACTCAAGTACACCCCAAAGGAGGTTTCTCTTCGCCCAATACGTACACGATTAAAAGGTACATTACCCGCAAGAAAAATATCTTTATTTCCGTCCTGATCAAAATCGTGAATACTGATAGCATATACTGAGGAAATATTGGTCTCAATGGGTAATTTTCGTCTTATGAATTTTCCGTTTTTATTTTCAAACCAAGTAGTCTCCAAAAAATCGGTACTGCATTTTGGGGAATTTTTTACTTGTGGTTCTGGGAAAATTTCTTCCAAGATCATGTCAGAATAAGATTCATAAGTCACAAACTTTTTTCGCAAAGACACGATTTGATCTGTAAGTTCATCTTTTAACACAAAGGGATAAGAAACTCCATTGATGTAGTAACACCAAATGGGGTCGATATAACCGTTGTTGTCGAAGTCTCCATAAAAAAGTTCCATCGGTTGCTCAGCAGAAGGCTTAAACTGATTGTTGGTTCCCCAATTTCCCATTACAAGATCTAAATCACCGTCGCCATCCAAATCATCTGATTTTACGGTATTCCACCAACCTGATAAATTTTCAGAAAAGAATGTTTCGGTTAGATCTACAAATGCACGATTTCGAAATCCAAGGATTTTGGGATAGGTCCAATCTCCTAGGACCAGAAATTCTTTTACTTG
>JAFMLQ010000028.1 GCA_017852075.1 Flavobacteriaceae bacterium
AAGTTAAAATTATCTACTAAATTAATTTTAAGATTTTTCAATTCGATAAGTAGCTGTTTTTGAAATGAATTTTAAAATAATAAGAGATTAGAATTTAGGAGTATTTCTTTTTTTTCAGAAAAGTTGAAATTTTACAATTGATGGGTTTGAAACACGAAAAAAAAATTCTACATTTGCACGCCCATAAAAATGGGGAATTAGATATTATATATGCCAACTATTGCACAATTAGTACGAAAAGGAAGAGTCAGCATTACCAAGAAGAGTAAATCGGCTGCTTTGGATTCGTGTCCTCAAAGACGTGGAGTCTGTACCCGTGTGTACACCACCACGCCTAAAAAACCAAACTCTGCGATGCGTAAAGTAGCGCGGGTTCGTTTGACCAACGGTAAGGAAGTCAATGCGTACATACCCGGAGAAGGACACAACCTCCAAGAGCACTCGATAGTATTGGTACGAGGCGGACGAGTTAAAGATTTGCCGGGGGTCCGCTACCACATTGTTCGTGGAGCATTGGATACTGCCGGAGTGGAAGGACGTTTACAAAGACGCTCAAAATACGGCGCCAAAAGACCCAAGAAATAAATAGGTAATTCTTTTACTACGTAATCATGAGAAAAAAACAAGCCAAAAAACGTCCCTTACTACCCGATCCAAGATTTAACGACCAATTGGTCACACGTTTTGTAAATATGCTAATGTGGGACGGAAAAAAATCCATTGCATTTAAAATTTTCTACGATGCTATAGATATTGTAGAAGAACGCAAACAAGACGAAGAAAAATCTGCTCTTGAAGTGTGGAAAGAAGCCCTCTCGAATGTGATGCCTCATGTTGAGGTTCGAAGTCGTAGAGTAGGTGGAGCCACCTTCCAAATCCCAATGCAGATTCGTCCAGACCGAAAAGTATCATTAGCCATGAAGTGGCTCATCAGTTTTTCTAGAAAGCGCAACGAAAAATCCATGGCCCTACGTTTGGCCAACGAAGTTCTTGCTGCTGCCAAAGAAGAAGGTGCTGCGGTAAAAAAACGCCAAGACACCCATAAAATGGCAGAAGCGAACAAAGCATTTTCACATTTTAGATTTTAATTAATACGCATTTCTACAAGAACATGGCTAGAGATTTAAAATACACAAGAAACATTGGAATTGCAGCACACATTGATGCTGGAAAGACTACGACCACAGAACGTATCCTTTTTTACACGGGTGTGAGTCACAAAATAGGTGAAGTACACGACGGTGCCGCTACCATGGACTGGATGGAACAAGAACAAGAACGCGGAATTACGATTACCTCTGCAGCAACTACTTGTACTTGGAGTTTCCCTCAAGACCAAGGTAAAACCACCGCCGATTCCAAACCCTATCACTTTAATATTATCGATACTCCCGGCCACGTAGACTTTACTGTGGAGGTAAACCGATCTCTTCGTGTACTCGATGGATTGGTTTTTTTGTTTTCAGCTGTTGATGGTGTAGAACCACAATCTGAAACCAACTGGAGATTGGCGGACAACTATCGGGTACCTCGTATCGGATTTGTCAATAAAATGGATCGCCAAGGAGCCAACTTCTTAAATGTGAGCACACAAGTTCGTGAAATGCTTAAATCAAATGCGGTTCCGATCGTTTTGAACATAGGTGAGGAGGAAGATTTTAAAGGAATTGTAGACTTAGTAACAAACAAAGCCATAGTATGGCATGAGGATAATTTTGGATCTACTTTCGATGAAGTACCAATCCCAGAGGATATGCTCGCCGATGTAGAAAAGTACCGTGCAGAGCTTATTGAAGCAGTTGCCGAATACGATGAAAATCTTTTAGAAAAGTTTTTTGAAGATCCCGATAGCATCAGTCCTGACGAAATTCACGCAGCACTACGTGAGGCCACACAAGACATGAGTATCATACCTATGATTTGCGGATCTTCTTTCAAAAATAAAGGAGTTCAATTTCTCTTAGACGCAGTTTGTCGCTACTTACCTTCACCTGAAGATAAAGAAGCCATAATAGGAACCAACCCAAATAACGACGAAGAGGTTTCACGTAAACCTTCTGTAAACGAGCCTTTTTCTGCTCTTGCATTTAAAATTGCAACCGATCCTTTTGTGGGTCGTTTGGCATTTTTCCGCGCTTATTCAGGCCGCCTAGATGCAGGTTCTTATGTATTGAACAACCGCTCTGGAAATAAGGAACGTATTTCAAGAATATATCAAATGCACTCCAACAAACAAAATGCGATCGATTTTATCGAAGCAGGAGATATAGGAGCTGCAGTAGGATTTAAAGACATCAAAACAGGAGATACCCTTTCTGAGGAAAAGTCTCCTATCATTTTAGAAAGTATGGACTTCCCAGATCCTGTGATCGGGATTGCTGTGGAGCCTAAAACCAAAGCCGATGTAGATAAACTCGGAATGGCGTTAGCAAAACTGGCTGAAGAGGATCCTACATTCCAAGTAAAAACTGATGAAACCTCTGGGCAAACCATCATCTCAGGAATGGGAGAATTGCACTTAGACATCATTGTAGATCGCTTAAGACGTGAATTTAAAGTGGAGGTCAACCAAGGAAAACCACAAGTAGAGTACAAAGAAGCGCTTACAGGTGAATCTAAACATCGTGAGGTGTACAAAAAACAAACTGGGGGTCGTGGTAAATTTGCAGATATCGTCTTTACCATGGAACCTGGAGAGGAAAACAAACCCGGATTGGAATTTGTTAATCTAATCAAAGGAGGTAATATTCCTAAAGAATATATTCCTTCGATTGAAAAAGGATTTAAAGAAGCGATGCACAATGGTCCATTGGCAGGATTTGAATTGGATTCGATGAAAATTACACTTCATGACGGTTCTTTCCACCCTGTGGATTCAGATTCACTTTCCTTCGAATTGGCGGCAAAATTAGGATTTAAAGAATCTGCTAAAGGTGCTCGTCCCGTAATCATGGAGCCCATCATGAAATTAGAGGTTCTTACACCTGAAGAAAACATGGGTGATATCGTGGGAGACTTGAACCGCCGTCGTGGCCAAGTAAATTCTATGGACGATCGTGCTGGTTCTAAAGTAGTAAAAGCGGAAGTGCCACTTTCTGAGATGTTTGGATATGTAACCTCGTTACGTACTCTTTCTTCAGGACGCGCAACTTCTACAATGGAATTTTCACACTATGCAGAAACCCCTTCTAACATTTCAGAAGGTGTAATTGCAGAAGTAAATGGTAATAAAGGTTAAATAACAATCGCATGAGCCAAAAAATTAGAATCAAATTAAAATCGTACGACTTCAATCTAGTGGATAAGTCGGCTGATAAAATTGTAAAAACAGTTAAAAGTACAGGTGCGGTAGTTACGGGACCCATCCCTTTACCAACTCACAAGAAAATTTTTACTGTATTACGCTCTCCACACGTCAATAAGAAATCACGTGAGCAGTTCAAATTGTCCTCATACAAGCGATTGTTGGACATTTACAGTTCATCATCTAAAACCATTGATGCTTTGATGAAATTGGAATTGCCTAGTGGCGTTGAAGTGGAGATCAAAGTATAATTAAGTTAAATAATAAATTAAATAATCAAATAAGAAAACAATGTCTGGGTTAATAGGAAAAAAAATCGGTATGACCAGCCTGTACGATGACAACGGGAAAAACATCCCTTGTACTGTACTGGAGGTTGGACCATGCATGGTTACCCAAGTCAGAACCAAAGAGGTTGACGGGTATGAAGCTGTTCAACTGGGTTTCGATGACAAGGCAGAAAAACAAGTGGTTAAGGCAGAAGCAGGACACTTCAAAAAAGCCAATGTAACCGCTAAAAAGAAGCTCGTCGAATTTCAGAATTTTGAACAAGAATTAAATTTAGGTGATACCATCACTGTAGATCACTTTGCAGAAGGTGATTTTGTAGATGTCTCTGGGACATCCAAAGGAAAAGGATTTCAAGGTGTTGTAAAACGCCATGGATTCGGAGGAGTAGGTCAAGCGACCCACGGTCAGCACAACCGATTGAGAGCACCAGGTTCCATCGGAGCTGCTTCCTATCCTGCACGTGTTTTTAAAGGAATGCGAATGGCAGGTCAGATGGGAAACAGTAAAGTAAAAGTGATCAACCTGAAAGTTATTAAAGTTGTTCCGGAGAAGAATATCCTCGTAGTAAAAGGATGTGTACCCGGACACAAAAATGCATACGTAATCGTTCGGAAATAATGGAATTAAACGTACTCAATATAAAAGGAAAGGAAACCGGTAGAAAAGTAAAACTTAGTTCTACTGTTTTCGGTATAGAGCCCAACGATCATGCTATTTACTTAGACGTAAAATCGCACTTGGCAAACAAACGTCAAGGTACACACAAGTCTAAAGAGCGCGCAGAGATCACAGGTAGTACCCGTAAAATTAAAAAACAAAAAGGTACAGGTACTGCCCGTGCAGGGAGTATCAAAAACCCATTGTTTAAAGGAGGAGGTCGTGTTTTTGGACCAACACCCAGAGACTACAGCCAAAAAGTGAATAAAAAGGTAAAGCGCTTGGCTCGAAAATCAGCCTTGAGTATTAAGGCTAAACAAAAAGCAATCCTCGTATTGGAAGACTTTCAGATGGACAAGCCACAGACAAATGAATATCTTAAAATGCTTGCTGCACTTGGTCTTGCCGATAAAAAAAGCGTGTTAGTCTTGGGCGATTTGAATAAAAATGTATATTTGTCCTCTCGTAATTTAAAAAATTCTAAAGTTATAATTAACTCAGAATTAAACACTTACGGAATATCAAATGCAAATTATTTGATTATTTCTGAGGGAGCAATTGCGGAACTTGAAACAATTTTGAACCGTTAGTCATGAGTATATTAATCAAACCGATCATAACAGAAAAAGCAACTTTAAGTAGTGAGCGTCTTAATAAATATACTTTTTTGGTAAACCCCAAGGCAAACAAAGTAGAAATTAAAAAAGCAGTAGAATTGGCTTATGGTGTGACTGTGGATAATGTTCGTACACAAAACTACGGTCCTGAGCGAAAGATGCGCTACACCAAAACAGGAATTCAAAAAGGTAAAACCAATGCGACTAAAAAAGCCATAGTGCAAGTAGCAGAAGGGGAGACCATAGATTTTTATAGTAATTTATAATAGCGTCAGATGTCAGTAAGAAAATTAAAACCAGTAACTCCTGCGCAGCGTTTTAGAGTAGTAAATGGATTCGACGCTATTACTACTGATAAGCCCGAGAAGAGTTTATTGGAACCCAAGAAAAGATCGGGAGGTAGAAACAACAAAGGTAAAATGACCGCACGCCATATCGGTGGAGGTCATAAAAAACGCTACCGTGTGATCGACTTCAAAAGAAATATGTTTGATGTCGCTGCCGAAGTAAAAACCATTGAGTACGATCCCAACCGAAGTGCATTTATTGCTTTGGTGGAGTACACAGACGGAACAAAAAAATATATCGTAGCTCCTAGTGGGCTTAAAGTTGGACAAAGTGTGATGTCTGGAAAAAAGGCTGCTCCTGAAATTGGAAATGCACTTTATCTTTCAGATATTCCTTTAGGAACCATCATCTCCTGTATCGAATTAGATCCTGGAAGAGGAGCGGTAATTGCTCGTAGTGCTGGTGCATTCGCACAGTTAATGGCACGTGAAGGAAAATTTGCTACAGTAAAATTACCTTCTGGTGAAACCCGATTGATCCTCGTTACCTGTATGGCGACTATTGGTGCTGTGTCCAATTCAGACCATCAGTTATTAGTCTCTGGAAAAGCGGGTCGTTCCAGATGGTTAGGAAGAAGACCTCGAACCCGTCCTGTAGCAATGAACCCTGTTGATCACCCCATGGGTGGTGGAGAAGGCCGTGCTTCTGGAGGACACCCAAGATCGAGAAATGGTATTCCAGCTAAAGGATTCCGCACCCGATCAAAAACAAAATCAAGTAATAAGTTCATCGTTGAACGTAGAAAAAAATAAGAGAATATGGCTCGTTCGTTAAAAAAAGGACCCTTTGTCCATCACAGTCTTGAAAAGAAAGTGCTTAAAAACGTTGAAGAAAATAAAAAGTCAGTGATCAAAACCTGGTCACGCGCTTCCTTGATTACTCCTGATTTTGTAGGACAAACGATAGGTGTTCACAACGGAAAGACATTTATTCCCGTTTATATTACGGAAAACATGGTAGGTCATAAACTCGGAGAATTTTCATTAACTCGAAATTTCCGTGGACACTCAGGGAACAAGAACAAAGGCAACAAATAAAAGTACTCATGGGAAATCGTAAAAGACAATCCGCAGAAGCGCTTAAGGAAGCAAAAAAAACACTTGCTTTTGCCAAACTCAACAACTGCCCAACTTCACCTCGCAAAATGCGTTTGGTAGCAGATCAGGTAAGGGGGGAGTCGATAGATAAAGCATTAGCTATTTTGAAATTTAGTCCAAAAGAAGCTTCTCGACGTTTAGAAAAACTATTGCTTTCTGCTATTGCAAACTGGCAATCTAAAAATGAGTCTGAAGATATAGAAAAAGCGAATCTTTATGTTTCCGAAATCCGTGTGGACGGAGGAAGTATGTTGAAAAGATTACGCCCCGCTCCTCAAGGAAGAGCACATCGAATTCGCAAACGTTCCAACCATGTTACCGTGGTTTTGGGATCTAACACTATTGAAGCATAATATGGGACAGAAGACAAACCCAATCGGAAATCGTTTAGGAATCATCAGAGGATGGGATTCAAACTGGTATGGAGGAAGAGACTACGGAGATAAAATCGCTGAAGATGATAAAATCCGGAAGTACATTCATGCACGCCTTTCAAAAGCAAGTGTTTCTAATGTAATCATTGAACGTACGCTGAAAATCATCACGATTACAATCACTACTGCCCGTCCTGGAATCATCATTGGTAAAGCAGGACAAGAAGTAGACAAGTTGAAAGAAGAGCTTCGTAAGATCACTGCAAAAGAAGTACAAATCAACATTTTCGAGATTAAGCGTCCCGAATTGGATGCTCAACTTGTAGGGGCTAGTGTCGCAAGACAGATTGAAAGTAGAATTTCTTACCGTCGCGCCATCAAAATGGCTATTGCTGCGGCCATACGAATGAATGCAGAAGGAATAAAAATCCAAATTTCAGGCCGTCTAAATGGCGCTGAAATGGCACGTTCTGAAAGTTATAAAGAAGGACGTATTCCACTTTCTACCTTCCGTGCAGATATTGACTATGCACTTGTTGAAGCGCACACAACCTATGGAAGACTAGGTATTAAAGTATGGATTATGAAAGGAGAAGTATATGGAAAACGTGAACTTTCTCCACTAGTAGGAATGTCAAAAAAATCGGGACAAGGGGGTGGCTCCAATTCTGGAGGAAATAACCGTCAACGTCGTCGTAAATAATATAAAGGAATCATGTTACAACCAAAAAAGACAAAATTTCGGAAAGCACAGAAAGGTCGTATGAAAGGACTATCTGGAAGAGGGCACCAACTTTCGAATGGTATGTTTGGGATCAAAGCATTAGACTCTGTATTCATCACTTCTCGCCAGATTGAAGCTGCACGAATCGCTGCAACACGTTATATGAAGAGAGAAGGACAGCTTTGGATAAAAATATTTCCAGACAAACCCATTACCAAAAAACCTCTTGAGGTACGTATGGGTAAAGGAAAAGGAGCTCCAGAATACTTTGTTGCGGTGACCAAAGCAGGCCGAATCATGTTCGAAGTGGCAGGTGTACCTTACGATATTGCAAAAGAAGCACTTCGTTTGGCCGCTCAAAAACTTCCTGTAAAAACTAAATTTGTAGTAGCTCGAGATTTCGAAGCCTAACCCACACACTATGAAACAATCAGAAATCACAAAGCTCTCAAAAGAAGACATTCAGGACAAACTGGTAGAATACCAAAAGCAATTGGAAGAGTTGAAAATGACCCACGCCATTTCTCCTTTAGAGAACCCGTTACAAATTAAAACAACGCGTCGCGTTGTGGCGCGGCTTCAAACCGCTCTAAGTAACCAAGAAGCATAAGCACATGGAAACAAGAAATTTAAGAAAAGAACGAATAGGTGTAGTAACCAGTAACAAAATGGAAAAGTCCATTGTGGTTTCAGAGGTGAAAAAAGTAAAACACCCCATGTATGGGAAATTCGTTTTAAAAACAAAAAAATACGTAGCTCACGATGAACAAAATGATTGTAATATCGGTGATACGGTTAAAATTATGGAAACTCGACCCCTTAGCAAATCAAAATGCTGGAGAATGGTCGAAATAATAGAAAGAGCGAAGTAAGATGGTACAACAAGAATCTAGACTTAAAGTAGCCGACAACACAGGTGCCAAAGAGGTGCTAACTATTCGTGTCCTTGGTGGAACCAAAAGAAGGTATGCCTCTATTGGTGATAAAATAGTCGTGACCGTAAAAGAAGCCTCTCCTTCGGGGACGGTTAAAAAAGGTCAAGTGTCTACTGCGGTAGTCGTAAGAACACGTAAAGAAGTTCGTCGTCCTGACGGATCCTATATCCGTTTTGATGAAAACGCTTGTGTACTTTTAAACCCTACTGGTGAAATGCGTGGTACACGTGTTTTTGGACCTGTGGCTCGTGAGCTTCGCGACAAACAATTTATGAAAATCGTATCACTAGCTCCTGAGGTGCTATAAATAAACAATATGGCAGTAAAAATTAAAATAAAAAAAGGAGATACCGTTCGTGTCATCACTGGTGCCCACAAGGGTTCCGAAGGTGAGGTACTACGTATTTCTAAAGAAGACAATAAGGCCATTGTGGAAGGGGTAAATTTGGTGAAGAAACACAACAAACCCAATGCACAAAATCCACAAGGTGGAATTACAGAAAAAGAAGCGCTTATCCATATTTCCAATCTATCCTTACTCACAGCTGATGGTAAAACCACACGTGTAGGATACCGAATGGAAGACGGAGCTAAAGTGCGTTTTGCTAAAAAAACCGATGAAGTCATTTAATCATGAGTTATACACCAAGACTGAAACAGGAATATAACGATCGCATCGTTAACAATTTAAAAGAGACGTTTAGTTACAAAAGCATCATGCAAGTACCTAAACTTCAAAAAATTGTATTGAGCCGTGGAGTGGGGGCAGCTGTTGCTGATAAAAAGCTTATCGAACACGCCGTGGACGAATTGACCCTTATTACTGGACAAAAGGCAGTATCAACGCTTTCTAAAAAAGACGTAGCTTCCTTTAAACTTCGTAAAGGGATGCCGATCGGTGCCAAAGTAACCTTACGTGGAGAACGTATGTACGAATTTTTAGATCGTTTGGTCACTACAGCCCTTCCTCGAGTTCGTGATTTTCAAGGAGTCAAAGCAACTGGTTTTGATGGACGTGGAAATTACACTTTAGGAGTAACTGAGCAAATCATTTTTCCTGAGATTGATATCGATAAAGTAAACCGAATCAATGGAATGGATATCACATTTGTGACTTCTGCAAACACAGACCAAGAAGCAAAATCATTATTAACAGAACTAGGAATCCCGTTTAAAAAGAATTAATATGGCTAAAGAATCCATGAAAGCACGCGAAGTAAAACGTGCCAAGACCGTTGCCAAGTACGCTGAAAAACGCAAAGCTCTTAAAGAAGCTGGAGACTATGAAGCGCTACAAAAACTTCCTAAAAACGCATCTCCGATACGTATGCACAACCGTTGCAAACTTACAGGTCGTCCCAAAGGATATATGCGTCAGTTTGGAATTTCTCGTGTAACCTTCCGCGAAATGGCCAATAAAGGCTTGATTCCTGGAGTAACTAAAGCCAGCTGGTAACCCACATATACTAAAGATTATGTTTACAGATCCTATTGCAGATTATTTAACTCGAATCCGAAATGCCAGCAGCACAGGTCATCGTGTTGTAGATATTCCAGCTTCAAAAATTAAGAAAGAAATTACAAAAATTCTTTTCGATCAAGGTTATATCTTGAGCTACAAGTTTGAAGAAACAGACAACAATCAAGGCAATATTAAAATTGCATTGAAATACGATCAGGTCACAAAAGAACCTGTAATCAAAAAATTACAACGTATCAGTACACCTGGTTTACGCCAGTACTCTGCCTCTGATAGTCTTCCTAGAATTTTGAATGGCTTAGGAATTTCAATTGTTTCTACCTCAAAAGGGGTAATGACTGGAAAACAGGCTGCTAGAGAAAATGTGGGTGGAGAATTAATCTGTTACGTTTACTAAAAAGGTTTAAGACATGTCAAGAATAGGAAACAACCCGATCAATATACCCGAAGGAGTAACGGTAGAAATACAGCCAACTCATATTACGGTAAAAGGTAAACTAGGTGAACTCACTCAAGAATACAGCGATGTAGATCTCAAAATGGAGGAGAACACCATCACCGTAGTACGTCATTCGGATAATAAAACGGTAAAATCAAAACACGGTTTGTACCGCTCCTTGATTGCCAATATGATTGAAGGAGTAAGTAATGGTTTTACAAAAGAATTAGAGCTTGTAGGAGTAGGATACCGTGCCAGTAACCAAGGACAAAAATTAGACCTCGCCCTTGGGTTTTCTCACAACATTCTATTCGATATTGCTCCTGAGGTTAAAATTGAAACTATTTCAGAAAAAGGAAAAAATCCAATTGTCAAACTAACTTCTCACGATAAACAACTCGTAGGATATGTGGCAGCGAAGATTCGTTCCTTTAGAAAACCAGAACCATACAAAGGAAAAGGCGTCAAATTTGTAGGCGAACAGATCCGAAGAAAAGCAGGTAAATCAGCATAATATAAAACTATGGGTTTAACAAAATTAGAACGCAGAAACAGAATTCGCAATCGCATTCGTAAGATTGTAAGCGGAACCTCTTCTACACCACGCTTGTCAGTATATCGAAGTAATAAAGAAATTTATGCGCAACTGATAGACGATCAAACTGGAAAAACAATAGCTGCCGCTTCCTCTCGTGATAAAGATATTGCTGAGGAAAAAACTTCAAACAAAATCGAAGTTGCAAGCACTGTTGGAAAACGCATCGGAGCCTTAGCGACAAAAGCGGGTATTTCTGAGATTAAATTTGACCGAAGTGGTTATTTGTATCACGGAAGAGTAAAAGCATTAGCAGATGGTGCTCGTGAAGGGGGATTAAAATTTTAATTAGTATATGTATCAAGATTATAAAAATGTAGAACTAGTCAAGCCTGCCGGCTTGGATTTAAAAGACCGCTTAGTTGGAGTTCAACGGGTGACTAAAGTAACCAAAGGAGGACGTGCCTTCGGCTTTTCTGCTATCGTTGTAGTAGGAGACGAAAATGGTGTCGTAGGTCAAGGTTTAGGAAAGTCAAAAGAAGTCTCTGAAGCTATTGCTAAAGCGGTAGAAGATGCAAAGAAAAATTTGATTCGTATTCCGATTGAAAAAGGAACATTACCACACGAACAAAAAGGAAAGTATGGCGGAGCTCGCGTCTTTCTAAAGCCCGCTTCTGAAGGTACAGGAGTAATTGCTGGAGGAGCAGTTCGTGCCGTACTAGATGCAGTTGGAGTACATAACGTACTTTCAAAATCTCAAGGGTCTTCCAATCCACACAATGTGGTCAAAGCCACCTTTGATGCCTTGTTACAACTTCGTAACCCTCAAGTAATTGCAAAGCAAAGAGGGATTTCTATTGATAAAGTTTTTAACGGATAAGCGAATAAAGCCATGGCAAAAATAAAAGTAAAACAAGTAAAAAGCAGCATCAAGCGCTTGCAGACCCAAAAGCGGACATTGGAATCCTTGGGCCTTCGAGGTATAGGGAAAGAAGTAACTCATGAAGCTACGCCAAGCATTTTGGGCATGATAGAAAAAGTAAAACATTTGGTATCAGTTACCGAAGTATAAAACATTCGTTATGAGTTTAGAAAATTTAAGCCCTGCAAAAGGGTCTAACAAAACCGCTGGAAAAAGACTCGGAAGAGGTCAGGCCTCAGGAAAAGGGGGAACTGCTGCACGTGGACATAAAGGGGCTAAATCCCGCTCGGGCTATTCTAAAAAGATCGGATTTGAAGGAGGGCAAATGCCTTTGCAACGTCGTGTTCCAAAATTTGGATTTAAAAACATCAATCGAACCGAATACCGCGGCATTAATTTAGACACAGTTCAAGAACTGTTGGCTCAGAAAAAAATAAAGAAAGAAATTAATATCGAGCAATTTGTAGAACTTCGTTTGGCTCATAAAGACGATTTGGTAAAAATCTTAGGTCGTGGTAAGCTAGAAAGTCCAATAAAAATTACTGCTCATAAATTTTCAGCCTCCGCAAAAGCCGCTATTGAAGCTGCTGGAGGAGAAGCTGTAACTGTATAATTTACCTCAATGAAAAAAGTATTAGAAACCCTTTATAACATTTACAAAATAGAAGAACTGCGCGATCGTGTGCTTCTTACTCTAGGAATGTTATTGGTATATCGCCTTGGTGCTCAAGTCGTATTGCCAGGGATTGATCCTATCCAATTAGCCGCCTTGAGTAGCCGTACAGATGGAGGAGGTCTTTTAGGAATTCTTAATGCATTTACAGGAGGTGCCTTTGCCAATGCATCAGTTTTTGCTTTGGGAATAATGCCCTACATCTCTGCTTCTATTGTAGTCCAATTGATGGGAATTGCTATTCCATATCTACAAAAACTTCAAAAGGAAGGAGAGAGTGGAAGAAAAACCATTAATCAAATTACACGCTGGTTAACCATCGCAATTTGTGTGGTTCAAGCACCGGCTTATCTCTATGGACTCAGTGCATTAGGAGTACCAGAAAGTGCTTTTATTTTAGGTAAAGGTCCATTGTTTATCGGATCTTCAGTCGTGATCTTGGTTACAGGAACGATTTTTGCCATGTGGTTGGGAGAGAAAATTACAGACAAAGGAATTGGAAATGGAATCTCATTACTTATTATGGTGGGAATTATTGCAACCCTTCCTTTATCATTTACTCAGGAATTCGTTTCCAGAGTTTACGAAAACAATGGAGGGTTAATGCTCATCTTGATTGAATTGGTTATTTGGATTGTGATCATTCTACTCTGTATTCTTCTTACTTTGGCGGTACGACGTATTCCAGTTCAATATGCAAGAAGACAGGCAGGAGGCGCTACCTCAGATCGATCAGTTTATGGTTCACGCCAGTACATCCCCCTTAAGCTCAACGCTTCTGGAGTGATGCCCATCATTTTTGCCCAAGCTATTATGTTTGCACCCGTGTATATCGGTAGTGCCTTGGGTGATACTGATGCAGGACAATGGATTCAAACCAATTTCTCTGATATTTTTGGACTGTGGTATAATGTGCTTTTCGCAGTTCTAATTATCATTTTCACCTATTTCTATACAGCAATAACTGTACCTACAAATAAAATGTCTGATGATCTAAAACGAAGTGGAGGTTTTGTTCCTGGCATTCGTCCTGGAAACGAAACTTCAGAATATTTGGATAACGTAATGTCACATATTACTTTCCCAGGATCACTTTTCCTTGCCGGTATTGCAGTATTTCCTGCAGTGGTTGTAAAACTCATCGGAATTCAACAAGGTTGGGCATTGTTTTATGGAGGTACTTCTCTACTAATCATGGTAGGTGTAGCGATAGATACGATACAACAAGTCAATTCATATTTATTAAACAGACATTATGATGGATTGATGAAAACAGGAAAAACACGTAGAAGCACAAAACAATAAATGGCTAAGCAAGCAGCAATAGAACAAGAAGGTACGATAATCGAGGCATTATCAAATGCGAGGTTTCGTGTGGAATTGGAAAACGGTCATGTGGTGACCGCCCACATTTCAGGAAAAATGCGTTTGCATTACATCAAACTATTGCCAGGAGACAAAGTCAAATTGGAAATGAGCCCTTACGATTTAACGAAAGCGAGGATTACATTTCGATTTTAATTATTAGATACAGTTATGAAAGTAAGAGCATCAATAAAAAAACGCAGTGCAGACTGCAAAATCGTACGACGAAAAGGACGTCTGTATGTGATTAACAAAAAGAATCCTAGATTCAAACAAAGACAAGGTTAATTATGGCTAGAATATCAGGAGTAGACATTCCAAAGCAAAAAAGAGGGGTTATTTCGTTAACTTATATTTTCGGTATCGGAAAAAGTCGTGCACAATCGATTTTGGAAACCGCTAAAGTAGATGAAAGCAAAAAGGTACAAGACTGGACAGACGACGAAACGGCTCGTATTCGTGAAGCTGTAGGAAGCTTTAAAATTGAAGGAGAGTTACGTTCAGAAGTACAACTAAACATCAAACGTTTGATGGATATAGGTTGTTACCGAGGAATCCGACATAGAGCAGGACTTCCTTTGCGTGGACAACGTACTAAAAATAACTCTCGTACTAGAAAAGGAAAGCGTAAGACCGTTGCAAATAAAAAGAAAGCAACTAAATAATAGTTTGTAATTATGGCTAAGACAGCAAGCAAAAAAAGAAAAGTAGTCGTTGAATCAATTGGAGAGGCACATATTACCGCCTCCTTCAACAACATCATCATCTCATTGACCAATACCAAAGGAGAAGTTATTTCCTGGTCATCTGCCGGGAAGATGGGATTTAGAGGTTCCAAAAAGAACACTCCTTACGCTGCTCAAACAGCAGCCGAGGATTGTGCAAAAACCGCCCAAGAAGCTGGACTGCGAAAAGTAAAAGTATTTGTAAAGGGTCCAGGTAATGGACGTGAATCTGCAATTCGAACCCTTCATAACAACGGTATCGAAGTATTGGAGATCATTGACGTTACGCCACTTCCACACAATGGATGTAGACCTCCTAAAAGAAGAAGAGTATAATTAATAACGATCTAGGATTGATCCAAAGCTATCGAAGGAAGTGACCTTAATTCATAGTGATCAATTCGATTAAAAACCAAACAAATGGCAAGATATACTGGTCCAAAAACAAAAATTGCTCGAAAATTTGGCGAGCCTATTTTCGGAGATGACAAATCTTTCGAAAAAAGAAACTATCCTCCAGGCCAACATGGAAATGCAAAGCGCAGAGGAAAGAAATCTGAATATGCAATCCAGTTGATGGAAAAGCAAAAAGCGAAGTACACCTATGGCATTTTAGAACGCCAATTCCGAAACCTCTTCGAAAAAGCGAGTAGAAGCAAAGGAGTTACAGGTGAGGTGTTACTTCAATTGTGTGAATCAAGATTAGATAATGTGGTGTATCGTTTCGGACTTTCTTCTTCTAGAAGAGGTGCTAGGCAGATGGTGTCACACCGTCACATCACTGTAAATGGTTCCATAGTAAATATTCCTTCTTATCAAGTAAAGGTAGGAGATGTTGTTGGAGTTAGAGAGAAATCTAAAACCCTCAATATTGTTGTAGAAGCAAAAGGAAAGGATGCGTCAGCATATGAATGGTTGAGTTGGAACAAAGACCAGCTACAGGGCACTTACGTAAGTGTGCCAGAGCGTCTTCAAATCCCCGAAAACATAAAGGAACAACTCATCGTCGAACTCTATTCTAAATAAGAAAACAGAAGCAAAATATTATGGCAATACTGAATTTTCAAAAACCCGATAAAGTAATTATGATCGATTCCTCGGAATTCGAAGGCAAATTTGAATTTCGCCCTCTCGAACCAGGATATGGGTTGACAGTTGGAAACGCACTGCGACGCGTTTTATTATCTTCTTTAGAAGGATTTGCAATTACTTCTGTGAAATTAGAAAATGTAGAGCATGAATTCTCTACAATTTCAGGTGTAGTAGAAGATGTCACTGAAATTATCCTCAACTTGAAACAAGTCCGTTTCAAAAGACAAATCGAGGAAACAGAAGAAGAAAAAGTAACAATCTCCATCGGAGGACAAGAACAACTTAAAGCCGCTGATTTCCAAAAATTCATTTCTGGATTTCAAGTGCTTAATCCTGATTTGGTTATCTGTAATCTTGAAAAAAGCGTACAGTTGAACATGGAAATCACCATAGAAAAGGGAAGAGGTTATGTGCCTGCTGAAGAAAATAAAAAAACCAATTCTGAACTAGGTGTGATCGCAATCGATTCTATTTTCACCCCCATTAAAAATGTGAAATACAGCATTGAAAACTTTCGTGTAGAGCAAAAAACCGATTACGAAAAGCTGATTTTTGAAATCATATCTGATGGTTCTATTCACCCTAAAGATGCATTAACGGAAGCCGCTAAAACACTTATTCATCACTTCCTTTTGTTCTCTGATGAAAGAATCACTCTTGAAGCAGACGAAATAGCACAAACAGAAACCTATGATGAGGAATCCCTTCACATGCGTCAGTTACTAAAAACCAAGCTTGTGGATATGGATTTGTCTGTACGTGCATTGAATTGTTTGAAGGCAGCTGAGGTAGATACTTTAGGTGATTTAGTTTCTTACAACAAAAACGACCTGATGAAGTTCAGAAACTTTGGTAAAAAATCATTGACAGAATTAGAAGAGTTAGTTATTCTTAAAGGTCTTTCATTCGGAATGGATCTTTCGAAATACAAACTGGATAAAGATTAAATCACATTTTTAAAGAAAGAAAATGAGACACGGAAAAAAAGTAATGCACTTAGGTCGTAAGACAGCCCATAGGAGATCTATGCTCGCAAATATGGCATGTTCTCTTATCGAACACAAGCGCATTAACACAACAGTTACTAAGGCCAAAGCATTAAAGCAATTTATTGAGCCTATAATAACCAAGTCAAAGTCAGATACTACGCACAACAGACGTCTTGCTTTTTCTGCATTACGAGATAAAAACGCAGTTTCTGAATTGTTTAGAGACATTGCAGCAAAAGTAGGAGACCGACCAGGCGGATACACACGTGTGATTAGACTTGGAAATCGACTAGGAGATAATGCTTCTATGGCGATGATTGAATTGGTAGACTTTAATGAGGTATATAATTCTGAAGCCAAGCCAAAAAAGAAAACAAGAAGACGTGGAGGTAGTAAAACTAAAGCAGAAGAAGCTACAAAAGAAGTTGTAGCAGAAAAAGAAGCTCCAGCTAAAGAAACAACTAAAGCAGAGGATACTTCTAAACAAGATAAAAAAGAAAATGATAACGAATAAATCGTTTTTTTATCAACACCAATAACATTAAAGGATAAACGTTTTAGTTTATCCTTTTTTTTGATTTATTTTGTAAGAATCATGAAATATAAAGCAAAAAAACAAGCATTTATTCTTCTTGCGGATGGGACTCAATTTTTTGGAAAATCTATCGGAATTGAGGGAACAGCTTTTGGAGAAATATGTTTTAACACAGGAATGACAGGATATCAGGAGATCTTTACAGATCCTTCTTATTATGGGCAAATTATGGTTACTACCAATACCCATATTGGGAACTACGGTATTCATGAGGAAGAGTCTCAATCGAAAGAAATCACTATAGCAGGTTTAATATGTAAAGACTTTAGTTTCAATTATTCACGTCCTGGAGGTACAGAGTCATTGTTTGACTATCTAGAGCGTCACAAACTTGTCACAATCTCGGACGTTGACACAAGGGCTTTGGTAAATTATATTCGAAAGCACGGCGCCATGAATGCGGTCATTTCAACTGAAATAGGAGAAGAAGAACGTTTGCTAAAAGAATTGTCTGAAGCACCTAGTATGGAAGGCTTAGAGCTGGCATCTAAAGTTTCTACTAAAGAAGCCTATGTCCTAGGCAATCCAGAGGCAGCTTACAAAATAGCAGCATTGGATTTGGGGATTAAACAAAATATTTTAGATCATTTTTTAGCTCGAGATATGTATGTCAAAGTATTTCCCTTTGATACGCCTCTTGAGGAACTCGAAGCGTGGAATCCAGACGGATATTTTATTTCAAATGGACCTGGAGATCCACAACCATTGAAGGAAGTCCAAGACGTTGCCAAAGGAATCATCGAAAAAAACAAGCCCCTTTTTGGGATTTGTTTAGGACACCAGATTATTGCTCTGGCAAATGGGATCCCTACTTTTAAAATGTTTAATGGGCACCGAGGAATCAACCATCCCATAAAAAATTTGTTAACGGGTAGGGGTGAAATCACTTCTCAAAATCATGGATTTGCAGTAGATATGGAAGCTGCTCAAGCCCATCCAGATATTGAAATCACGCACGTGCATTTGAATGATCAAACCTTAGCAGGAATGCGGATGAAAAACAAAAAATGTTTTTCTGTACAATACCATCCTGAGGCAGGACCTGGACCTAACGATGCCACTTATCTTTTTGACACCTTCAAGGAGTATTTAAAAAATTAACACCTAATTAGAATTTAAACTTTATGAGTATTATTATTAGCGTACACGCAAGACAGATTTTTGACTCCAGAGGTAATCCTACAGTTGAAGTTGATGTCATTACAGAAAATGGAATTTTAGGAAGAGCTGCAGTACCCTCAGGAGCTTCTACAGGAGAACATGAGGCTGTAGAGCTTAGAGATGGAGGTTCCGCCTATATGGGAAAGGCTGTTGGAAAAGCGGTGAATAACGTTAATCAAGTAATTGCTCAAGAAATTGTGGGGACCTCGGTTTTTGAGCAAGAGCATATTGATCAAGCCATGATTGAATTGGACGGTACCCTCAACAAATCAAAACTAGGAGCCAATGCCATTTTGGGAGTTTCTTTAGCCATTGCAAAGGCAGCTGCAAATGAGTTGGGTTTACCCCTATACCGCTATGTGGGTGGTGTAAGTGCTAAAACCCTCCCGGTTCCTATGATGAATATCATCAATGGGGGTTCCCATTCGGATGCCCCTATTGCTTTCCAAGAATTTATGGTAATGCCTGTTGGAGCTTCTTCTTTTACTCAGGCAATGCAAATGGGTTCTGAGATATTCCACCACCTCAAAAAGGTTTTGCACGATCGCAATTTGAGTACAGCCGTAGGAGATGAAGGAGGTTTTGCTCCTGAACTGGAGGGTACCGAGGATGCTTTAGAAACTATTATTAAGGCAATTGAAAATGCAGGATATCAAACGGGTAAAGAGGTAATGATTGCCCTAGATTGTGCTGCTGCCGAGTTTTATAAAAACGGAATGTACGATTATACACTCTTCGAAGGAGATAAAGGAGTCAAACGAACTTCCGAGGAACAAGCAACCTATTTGGCTCAGTTAGTAGATCAGTATCCTATTATTTCCATTGAAGATGGAATGGATGAAAATGATTGGGAAGGTTGGAAATTTCTTACTGAAAAAGCGGGAGATAAAGTACAATTGGTTGGAGACGACTTATTTGTAACCAATGTGGAAAGACTTGGTAAAGGAATTGAACAGGGTATTGCCAATTCGATTTTAATTAAAGTAAACCAAATTGGAACCTTATCTGAAACAATTGCTGCTGTAGAGATGGCACATAGAGCAGGGTACACCTCTGTGATGTCCCATAGATCTGGAGAAACAGAAGACAATACAATCGCAGATTTGGCTGTGGCTCTGAATACAGGTCAAATTAAAACAGGTTCTGCGTCACGAAGCGATCGCATGGCCAAATATAACCAACTGCTCAGAATTGAGGAGGAATTGGGAGCACTAGCCTATTTTCCAAAAGAGAAAGCATTTAAGCATTAATAAAGATAATGGCTCACTTTGAGTAGAGAAGTCTTCTAAAAAAAAGATTAAAAAAGATGAATGAAACGGTAAAGCTTACATATAAAGATAAAGAATTTGAATTTCCTTTGGTAGAAGGTTCTGAAAAGGAAAAAGGAATTGATATCAAAACCCTTCGGGCTCAAACAGGCTTAATCACTTATGATCCTGGATACAAAAATACAGGGTCTTGTAAAAGTGAGATTACCTTTTTGAATGGAGAAGAAGGGATGTTGCGTTACCGGGGCTATTCAATTGAAGACTTGTGTCAGAAATCTAGTTTTCTGGAAGTAGCCTTTTTGTTGATTTTTGGAGACTTACCTTCGACTGAAGAGTTAGCACTTTTCAATACTGAAATCAGCAGAGAATCTTTGGTAGATGAAGACTTAAAATCAATTTTAAAGAGTTTTCCAAAGTCTGCTCACCCCATGGGTGTTTTGTCTTCTCTTACTTCTGGATTGATTGCATTCAATCCCAGTTCAGTAGACATTGCTTCAGAAGCGGAGATGCGGGAGGCAATCATTATGCTGATGGCCAAGTTTCCCATTTTGGCTTCATGGACGCACAGAAAAGTAAAGGGACTTCCTCTGAATTATGCCAACACTTCACTTTCGTATGAAGACAATATTGCGCATATGTTTTTTAAGCTTCCGCATCAGGATTTTGATCCCAGTCCTGTGGTTGTCAACGCTTTGAACAAATTATTGATTTTACATGCCGATCACGAACAGAATTGTTCTACCTCTACAGTGCGTATAGTAGGATCTTCTCATGCAGGACTTTTTGCTTCTGTTTCCGCAGGAATCTCTGCGCTTTGGGGGCCATTACACGGAGGAGCAAACCAAGCCGTTATTGAAATGCTAGAAGCAATCAGAGCGGATGGTGGTGACACTAAAAAATATATGGAAAAAGCCAAAGATAAAAACGATCCATTTCGTTTGATGGGTTTTGGACACCGTGTTTATAAAAACTTTGATCCTAGAGCACGTATTATCAAGAAAGCTGCAGATGAAGTTTTAAGCGAGCTGGGAATGAACGACCCTGTTCTTGATATTGCAAAAGGTCTGGAACAAGAGGCTCTTAATGACCCATATTTTATTGAACGTAAGCTGTATCCCAATGTGGACTTTTATTCTGGAATCATCTACCGCGCTTTAGGAATACCCACTGAAATGTTTACCGTGATGTTTGCTTTGGGAAGACTTCCTGGTTGGATTGCACAATGGTCTGAGATGCGAAAAAACAACGAACCTATCGGTAGGCCACGGCAAATCTATACGGGACACAAACATCGCTCCATTTAACCAAACTATAAGTCTTCGAAAGAAGGAGGTAAGTTTTCAATTTTTTGTCCATTAATTTTATTGAAGAATTGGTGTGTCGCATCACTATCGGCAATGATTTTAATAAAGTAATGATCCTTGTATATACTGTATTCTTGTGCCTTTCCTTTGTATATTTTTAATTTGTAATAGGGTATAATCAGACCGTATGTTTCTAGGAGACTACGAAATCGAACGATGATTCCATTAGGACGCAATTCGATATTACAACTATTTATATTATGATCTAAGATCAGTAGGTTGTGGATGTCCACTGATGCGCTATTGATGATTAATTTTTGAGAACCAATTCCACCTAATTTCCATCGTTTTTGTAGTGAAAAGGGTTTACCCACACTATCGTCAATCTGTTTTTTTTGTTTCGGATCACGGTATGAAATATTCAATAGCATATTGCGTAAATATAAGCCTTATAACTAGGGAGACATAATCAATGGATAATAATTATCTTTGTCGCCAAATTGCATTATGAGTATAGACTATAATAAACATTTTACGACTTCTTTAAGCCGTTTCCTTAACTCCGAATTTGAAGTGACCGTTGAGGATTTTGAATTTCAAACCACACGTAAGGAATTCGAGGGGGATATTACTCTTTTGGTATTTCCATTATTGCGATTTATTAAAACAAACCCTGAGAAATTAGCTACTGCAATAGGAACCTATCTTGTTGACGCGCACGAGGCTGTAGTAGATTTTAATGTAGTCAAAGGTTTTTTAAATTTAAGTTTGACTGATGCCTTTTATTTAAATGAATTTGATATCATACTCAAACAAGAAGATTATGGTCACCAATCACAAGCCCAAGACGCGCCTACGCTCATGGTTGAGTTTTCTTCTCCCAACACAAACAAACCGCTTCATCTAGGACATATTCGAAATAATGTGTTAGGGTACTCTGTATCTAAAATACTTGAGGCAAATGGCAATCGTGTTGTTAAAACACAAATCATCAACGATAGAGGAATTCATATTTGTAAATCTATGGTGGCTTGGAAAAAATTTGGATCTGGAGAAACACCGGAACACTCTGGGATTAAAGGAGATCAGTTGGTAGGTAAGTACTATGTTATTTTTGACAGAGAATACAAAAAAGAGATAGTGGATCTTATTTCTAAAGGTGTTTCAGAAGAAAATGCGAAACAGCAAGCTCCCTTATTACTAGAAGCTCAAGAGTTACTCCGACTTTGGGAAGCCAACGATAAAGAGGTCCGAAAATTGTGGGAAACAATGAACCATTGGGTATATCGGGGTTTTGAAGACACCTATATGAAATTGGGCGTTTCTTTTGACTCCTATTACTATGAGAGTGATACATATCTACTCGGTAAAAAAATCATCAATAAAGGACTCGCTCAGGGTGTATTTTACAGAAAAGAAGACGGTTCGGTTTGGATCGATTTGACTGAGGAAGGGTTGGATGAAAAGTTACTACTTCGTGCAGATGGAACTTCAGTTTATATGACTCAGGATTTAGGTACTGCTTTAAGCCGACTGGAAGACGAGCCTAATTTGAAAGGGATGGTATATACCGTAGGAAATGAACAAGATTATCATTTTAAGGTACTGTTTCTGATTTTAAAAAAGTTAGGTTTTGATTGGTCAGATGCCTTGTATCATTTGAGTTATGGCATGGTGGATTTACCCAGTGGTAAAATGAAAAGTAGAGAAGGTACAGTAGTAGACGCAGACGATCTAATAGAAGATATGACTGTGCAAGCAAAAACCATCTCCGAGGCGGTAGGGAAATTAGAATCACTTTCTGAAAAGGAAAGAAAAGAATTGTATCATGTCATTGCTTTAGGCGCTTTAAAGTATTTTATCCTCAAGGTTGATCCAAAGAAGAGTATCCTTTTTGATCCAGAAGCCTCAATTGATTTCAATGGTAATACAGGTCCTTTTATTCAGTATACCCATGCTCGGATTAAAACGCTTATTCGAAAGGCGGCAATGAAAATTGGAGAGATTGATTTGAATTTGAAGCTAGAGACCAAAGAACGTGAACTTATTAAGCAATTGGGACGTTATCCTGAGGTTGTAATTTTGGCAGGCGAACAATACAGTCCTGCACTTATTGCAAATTATCTTTATGATTTGGTAAAAAGCTACAACACATTCTATCAAAACATTTCAGTCCTGGGAATTGAGGATGTCATGCAAAAGAACTTAAGAGTTGCACTTTCACAGAAAGTGGCGGAAGTTATTTCTAATGCCTCTAGCTTGTTGGGAATGGAAGTGCCAGAATATATGTAAAAAAAAATCGCTCCGAAGAGCGATTTTAATCTTTTTCATAGCATTTTTTCCTGTAAAGGAATTTTTATTTTGATTGAACAGCTAGGTTGTATACAACTAAACCAAATCCAATCTTATTGATCGCATCCCCAACGTTATAAATAACATCCATAGGAAGACCACCAAATATTCCACTGTACCATCCTTCAGTTCCTGCCATGTATCCAATAGGATAAATAGCCCAACCTACAAGTACGAACCAGCAAAGTGTTTTGTGAGCAGACTGTACCGCACCACCTGCAGAAGCAGCAAGTTTAGAAGCACTACCCATCCAGATTTCATAAACAATCCAGAAGTATGCAAGACCAGAAACAAGACCCCAAACTGCAGGACCTGTACCAGTTGTGTAAACTGCTTCACCGAAGTAACCTGTTACCAACATCACAACAGAAGCGAAAATCATTTTCCACATCAATTGTTTTGTAGCACCGGCTGCTCTTAGAATTAAATAGAACTCTACACACATTAAAGGCACTGTAAGCACCCAATCCACATATCTAAAGAATGTAGGAGAAGTTGCATTTGTTGCCCAGTAGTCACGCATGTACCAGTAGTGTACTGCTGCAATGAACGTAATTAAACCAGACACCA
>JAFMLQ010000029.1 GCA_017852075.1 Flavobacteriaceae bacterium
GATCCATTCGAATTCATGATCAAAAGCTCCAAGCCCAAATGTTTGACCTCCTTGGTTTTACAAAAGAAGAGGCTCAAGCCCAGTTTGGCTTTTTGATGGATGCCTTCCAATACGGGGCTCCTCCCCATGGAGGAATTGCCTTTGGACTGGATCGACTCGTGGCCATTTTAGGAGGTCAGGAGACTATAAGGGACTTTATTGCTTTCCCTAAAAACAACAGTGGTCGCGATGTCATGATTGATGCTCCTGCAGCCATAGACAATGCCCAGTTGGAAGAACTCGCACTTCAATCCCTAGCAAAACCCAAATCGTGAAAACTGTCCTCCGCTTCTTGTTTGCCTTATTTCTGGGTACCCTTGCCTATGGGTTGTACCACAAAAGCCAAATAAACTTTGCCACAGGAGAACGCATTATTGGTTTTACCGTTTTAGGGGGTACCTTTCTCTTCTTACCCCTTTTTCTCTACCACCGCTGGAAAGGTAAACGCCTTCAAGATTACACCCTAAGTGAGGAAAACCTCAAAAAAATGAAAGGGAAAGGCTAATTCAAAACTATCAAGGTTCATTACACCTTATTCATTCACTTAGATGCATTTATAATATATTCCCCGAATGATTAGGAGTTTTAAACAAGGAATGGTGATTTTTGAGATTTAAGAGTAGGTATCTGATAGGTTTTTAATGAAAATAATTGAAAATCAATCACTTTGATATGAAAAAAGTGTTAAAAAAAGAGGTTGGCCGAATAATAAGACTACCTTTGTACATAATTTTTTAAATACAAACATGACTGGTACAGTTAAATTTTTCAATGAAGCCAAAGGATTTGGTTTCATTACCAACGATGAATCTGGAGAAGACGTATTCGTTCACATTTCAGCCCTAAACGGCGTAACCCTTAGAGAAGGGGCTAAAGTAGAGTATGTAGAAGAAGACGGTAAAAAGGGGAAGCAAGCTTCCAACATTACCGTATTATAAGTTTATATATTATTACTAGGTATCAAGCATCTTGGAAACAAGATGCTTTTTTTATTTCCTTTTTTTAGCAAAGAAATGATCGAGCAAGGCTTTTGATTCTTCATGAAGAATACCAGGTGTAACTTTCGTTTTGGGATGTAGCGCTATCGCGGCTTGAAGAAACCCTCTCTTCGGATCTGAAGCACCAAAGACCACTCGATGCAATTGGCTCCATGCCAAGGCACCTGCGCACATAATACAGGGTTCCAGAGTAACGTACAGAGTACATCCTACCAGATATTTTCCATTTAAAAAATTTGCCGCAGAAGTAATGGCTTGCATTTCAGCATGGGCAGTTACATCATGTAGTCGTTCCGTCAGATTATGTGTTCGTGCAATCACCCTTTGATTTACAACCACTACGGCGCCTACAGGAACCTCACCCAATGCTGCGGCCTTATCAGCCTCTTGCAACGCAAGTTTCATAAAATAAACATCATCTAATTCCATCCGATAAAAATACACATTCTGGGACGTTGTCTCTTGAAAATGTTTTGCCTTACCTTTACCCCATGGCTACAAACCACTTCAAAGAGATTCAAAGTCCTGCAGATTTGCGCAAACTTTCCCCAGAAGTCCTTCAGAGTTTTGCGGAAGCATTGCGTCAAGAAATCATCCATGCTTTGGCCAAGGGGGAAGGACATTTAGGATCTAGCCTAGGAACTGTAGAACTCACCATAGCTTTACACTATTGCTTTAATACACCTGAAGATTTGTTACTTTGGGATGTAGGTCATCAAGCCTACGGTCATAAGATGCTCACTGGGCGGAGAAAAGCCTTTCAAAAACTAAGACAACGTGAGGGAATTAGTGGTTTCCCCAAACGAGAAGAAAGCCCCTATGATGTCTTTGGTACAGGACATGCAGGTACGGCTATTTCTGCTGCACTAGGTATGGCACTTAGTGCTCAACTTCAAAATCAAAGTCGCCTTCATATCGCAGTCGTGGGTGACGCATCAATTGCCAATGGCATGGCTTTTGAAGCGCTAAATCATTTAGGAACCACCCAAGCGAATGTACTTGTACTCTTGAATGACAACAGCATGGGTATTGACCCCAGTGTAGGAGCTTTAAAAACCTATTTTGATACAGTCAAAGAAAAAACACCCTCTACCCCCAACTTCTTTCAATCATTAAATCTTCCGTATCACGGTCCTATCAATGGGCATGATATCAACGCACTATGTGCCACTTTTGAAAACCAAAAAAAATTAAACGGGCCTCGTGTGATTCACATTGTCACTACCAAAGGAAAGGGACTAACTTCTGCGGAAGAAGCTCAGGTAACCTATCACGCCCCAGGAAAGTTTGATCCCATGACAGGCAAACTCAATCCTTCTCCAAAAAATAAAACTCTTAAATTTCAGGAGGTTTTTGGGGCTACACTTCTTCAACTTGCCCTAAAAAATAAAAAAATTGTAGCCATTACCCCAGCCATGCCTACGGGTAGTGGTTTGGTTGAAATGATGCACAGCTTACCCCAACAATGCATTGATGTAGGTATTGCAGAACAGCATGCTGTAACCCTTGCTGCGGGTATGGCAACTCAAGGGATTATCCCCTTCTGTGTTATTTATTCTACTTTTTTGCAGCGTGCTTACGATCAAATCATTCACGATGTAGCCCTGCAGAAACTTCCCGTAGTTTTTTGTATTGACCGAGCTGGAATTGTAGGTCACGATGGACCAACCCACCACGGCCTTTTTGATATTGCTTATTTGCGTTGCATTCCTAATATTGAAATTGCTGCACCTAGAGATGCGAAAGCACTACAAAACTTGCTTTATACAGCTCAGTTTGGAATTGACACCCCCCTAGCCATTCGCTACCCCAGGGGCTACAGCGAAATTGAAAAGTGCTCATTTGCGTTTAAAAAAGTCCCTTGGGGAAAAGGAGAACAATTAAAAGAAGGAAACGAAGTCGCTATTTTGTCATTGGGAACATTCGCCAAAACAATTCAATTAGCACTGGAAAATGGAAAGCAAGCTGAGGCTTTCGCCCACTTTGATTTGTGTTTTGCAAAACCCCTGGATGAGGCATTATTACATCGCGTATTTAAAAACTATAAAGCCGTTATTGTTTTTGAAGAGGGAGTAAAGAAAGGGGGAGTGGGAAGTGCTGTGCTTGAATTTGCCGCCCAACATTCGTATCAGACCCCCGTAGTTGTAGAAGGTGTGGATGATGCGTTTGTGCCCCATGGAAAAAGTAGCACCCTACTCCAAGAAATCGGCTTGGATTCAGGAAATGTTGCAAAAAAGCTTACGTTGTTATTAAATAAAATCAAGGGATAAGGTGCGGAGCCGTTTAGTTTTTTAAATTTATCCCAAACGAATCCATGAGTACTCAAAAACGTCTTTTTTTACTCGATGCTTACGCATTAATTTTTAGGGGCTACTACGCCTTCATTAAAAATCCAAGAATCAACTCCAAGGGTATGGATACCTCTGCCATCATGGGTTTTACCAATTCTCTCTTAGATGTCATTAAACGAGAACGTCCGGATCATCTCGCCGTATGCTTTGACAAAGGAGGGTCTCAACTTCGCAACGAGCTTTACCCTGAATACAAGGCCAATCGTGATGAAACTCCTGAGGCCATAAGGCTTGCTGTGCCTTATATTCAGCAAATTTTGGAAGCCATGCATATTCCTGTAGTAGTCAAAGAGGGCTATGAAGCCGATGACATCATAGGAACCCTTGCCAAACAAGCAGAAAAGGAAGGCTATCAAGTATTTATGGTCACTCCAGATAAAGATTTTGCACAATTGGTTTCGGAGAATATTTTTATGTATCGCCCCGCACGTATGGGAAATGGTATTGAAATTTGGGGTATTCCAGAAGTACAGAAAAAATTCGAAGTTGAACGTCCAGAGCAAGTCATCGATTATCTTGGGATGATGGGTGATGCCGTGGATAACATTCCAGGGCTTCCTGGCGTAGGCGATAAAACTGCAAAAAAATTACTCCATACTTACGGTAGTATGGAAGCTTTATTAGAAAATGCACACGAAGTCAAGGGCAAATTGGGAGAAAAAATTCAAACTCACAAAGAGCAAGGAATTTTATCAAAAGAATTGGCCACCATTCTTCTTGACGTTCCCGTAACCTTTGAAGCAGAAAATTACATCCTTAGTGAACCCGACCAATCCAAAGTGAATGTGCTTTTTGAGGAACTTGAGTTTCGAAGAATGGCCGAAAATTTTAGAAAGATTTTTAACCCTTCCACAGAACCCTCTTCTTCGGATATAGAAAAGCCTAAAGATCAAGCTCGTCCGCAGGAGGGGCAACAATTCGACTTGTTTGCTGCACCTGGGAGTGGAAGCTCCAGTGAAGGAGATGCTTCACAACGAAAAAATTTAAACGCTCAAGACCACTGGTACCAACTAGTGGATAGTGAAAAAGCACGGGAACTTTTATTACAAAAACTTCTTCTACAAACCCAAGTGTGTTTTGATACAGAAACCACCTCACTCAATGCATTAGAAGCCGATCTAGTTGGAATTGCTTTTTCTTGGACAGCTGGGCAAGGCTATTATTTACACCTTCCTGAGGATCCTAATCAAGTTCTTAAAATATTAGCTCCATTTAAGGTCTTTTTTGAACATCCAGAAATCGAAAAAATAGGACATAACTTAAAATACGATCTCAAGGTTTTACGGAATTATGGAATCGTTGTACAAGCCCCCCTATTTGACACTATGGTAGCCCATTACCTCATCAATCCAGACATGCGCCACAATATGGACGTGTTGGCAGAAACCTATCTAAACTATAGCCCACAACCCATCACCGAACTCATTGGCAAAAAAGGAAAAAATCAAGGCAGTATGCGAGAGGTTCCTTTAGTACTTCAAACCGAGTATGCCGTTGAAGATGCAGACATTACTCTACAACTAAAACAGCATTTTGAAAAAGAAATGGCTGCAGCAAATACCCTGTCTTTATATAAAGAGGTGGAGCTTCCCTTGGTGGAAGTCCTTACAGACATGGAATGTGAGGGAATCAATCTTGATACAAAATTCTTAAGCGAACTTTCTAAAGGACTATCTAGTGACATCCAAATATTAGAAAAAGCGATTTTTGAAGCGGCTGGAGAAACTTTTAATCTTGCCTCACCAAAACAATTAGGTCCCATATTATTTGATAAACTCAAACTGGTGGATAAGCCCAAAAAAACAAAAACAGGACAATACTCTACCGCCGAAGATGTACTTTCCTACCTGGCAAAAGATCATCCTATTGTTTCCGATATATTGGACTGGAGGTCACTTCAAAAACTACAAAACACCTATGTTGAAGCCCTCCCCAGAGAAATTAATCCCAAAACAGGGCGTGTACACACCATTTACAACCAAGCAGTTGCTGCTACAGGACGCTTGAGCAGTAACAACCCCAACTTGCAAAACATTCCTATTCGAACCGAACGTGGCCAACAAGTCCGAAAAGCTTTTATCCCTCGAGATGAAAATCACATTCTCATGGCTGCCGATTATTCTCAAATCGAATTGCGAATCATAGCAGCACTTAGTAAAGATGAAGGCATGGTCAGTGCATTCCAGAACAACGAAGATATTCACGCCGCTACAGCGGCTAAGGTTTTTAATGTCCCACTTGAAAAAGTGACACGCGAACAACGCAGTAATGCCAAAACGGTAAATTTTGGAATCATTTATGGGGTTTCTGCTTTTGGATTGAGTCAGCAAACCAGTTTAAATCGGACTGAATCCAAGGAACTGATTGAAACCTATTATGCTACCTACCCCAAGTTACGCGCTTATATTCAAGATCAAATTGACTTTGCGCGTGATCATGGCTATGTAGCTACAGTGCTCGGCAGAAGACGCTACCTTAAAGACATTAATTCTCAAAATGCGGTGGTTCGCGGTGCTGCAGAACGCAATGCGGTCAATGCACCCATACAAGGGAGCGCTGCAGACATCATCAAGTTGGCCATGATTGCCATTCAAAAAAGACTTCACAAGGAAAAATGGAACTCCAAAATGTTACTTCAAGTTCACGATGAACTGGTTTTTGACGTCCCAAAGGAAGAAGTAGAAGCACTAGAAAAGATGGTCAAAACCGAAATGGAAAACGCTTTTCAACTGGAAGTACCTTTGGTGGTGGATATTGGAATTGGAACCCATTGGCTAGAAGCACATTAATCTAAATTTTGTTGTACATCGCTTTAACAAGAAATTTCAATAAAAAATTTTCCCTAAATAATTTATAATTGTACATTTGCAGCCCGTTGGAGCAATTTTCAAGCGGTTAAAACAAATTATTGTGAATACACTGAGTTATAAAACGATTTCAGCAAACGCAAATACAGCCAACAAAGAATGGGTTGTTGTTGACGTAAAAGACCTGCCTTTAGGAAGGGTTTCTACCGTTATTGCAAATTTTTTGCGTGGTAAATACAAAACGAATTATACCCCTCATGTTGATTGTGGTGACAACGTTATTGTAGTCAACGCTTCTACCGTAACTCTAAGCGGAAACAAATGGGAGCAAAAAGAATATGTTCGACATACAGGTTATCCTGGAGGGCAACGCATTTTGAACGCTACACAGCTTCACAACAAAAAAGACACCCGGCTTGTTGAAAACGCAGTGCGTGGAATGTTGCCAAAAAATAAATTAGGTGCTGACCTTTTCAGAAACCTACGTGTTTATGGAGGTGCTGACCATAGCCAAGAAGCACAAAATCCAAAAACCATTAACATAAACGATTACTTATAATGGATACTATTCATACTATTGGCCGTCGTAAAACCTCTGTCGCTAGAATTTTTGTAAGCGATGGTAAAGGTGCCATAACGGTCAACAAGAAAAAATATACAGACTACTTTCCTACACCAAGTTTACAATACAAAATCCAACAACCCTTTATATTGACCAATACCGAAGGGAACTATGATTTGAATGTAACTGTAAAAGGAGGAGGAAGCAACGGACAAGCGGAAGCCGTTCGTTTGGCAATTTCCAGAGCGCTATGTAAAATCAACGAAGAATTTCGAGCAGAATTAAAGCCCGAAGGTTTGTTGACTAGAGACCCACGAATGGTAGAGCGTAAAAAGTTCGGTCAGAAAAAAGCAAGAAAAAAATTCCAATTCTCAAAACGTTAATTGGTATCGTTTTGTTTCGGCAAAACAAAGTTCATTCATTTATCAATCAAAACCTGTTGCTTAAACCGCCAAGGCGGATGTTAGTTTAGCATCTAAACAAGTTTTACACTTGTTGCTAATCAAAAGGAACGTAAACTAAAACACAATGGCAAAACCAGAAGTAAATGACCTGCTCAAAGCAGGCGTCCACTTTGGACACTTAACCCGTAAATGGAATCCGAATATGGCTCCCTATATCTATATGGAGCGCAATGGGATTCATATTATCAACCTTTACAAGACCGCTGCTAAGATCGAAGAAAGTAACGCAGCGTTAAAGAAAATTGCAGCTTCAGGCCGTAAAATTCTTTTTGTCGCAACCAAAAAACAAGCGAAAGACATCGTGGCTGAAAAAGCCAAGGCAGTACACATGCCGTATATCACAGAGCGCTGGCCTGGGGGTATGTTGACCAACTTTGTAACCATTCGAAAAGCCGTAAAGAAAATGGCGGCAATTGACCGAATGAAAAAGGATGGTACTTTCGAAACCCTATCGAAAAAAGAACGTCTTCAAGTAGATCGCCTTCGTGCAAAACTCGAAAAGAATTTAGGATCCATCACAGATATGACTCGTTTGCCTGGGGCTATTTTTATTGTGGATACCACTCGCGAACACATCGCAGTGAAAGAAGCGCAAAAATTAAAGATTCCCATTTTTGCAATGGTCGATACCAACTCAGACCCTAGAGATGTGGAGTATGTAATTCCTTCAAATGATGATGCTTCGAAATCTATCGATAAAATTATGGATTTAGTTACTGCTGCAGTTGCAGAAGGACTACAAGAGCGAAAAAATGAAAAAGAGGGTACTGCAGAGGACGATGCAAGTAAAATGGAAGCCGCTGCAAAAGAAGAAGTAAAAGACCAAACCGAGGAAACTTCAAATGAAGAAGTAACTGTAGCAGCGACTCCAGAAGAAGCAACTGCTGCGGAGGAGACTACAAAAGAAACTCCTGCTGAAGAAGAAAAGGACTCGAAAGAAAAAGACGCATAACCAATTAAATAAAAGAACTGTGAAAATTACTGCATCTGAAGTAAACAAACTCCGCCAAGCCACTGGGGCGGGAATGATGGATTGTAAAAAAGCACTTGTCGAAGCCGAGGGTGATTTTGATAAAGCCGTAGAAAACCTGCGTAAAAAAGGTCAAAAAGTGGCTGCCAACCGAGCAGATCGTGAATCTTCTGAAGGAGCTGTACTTGCAAAAGTAAATGCAGATAACACCTCAGGAGTAATTGTGTCTTTGAATTGTGAAACTGATTTTGTTGCTAAAAACGAGACTTATCTCGCACTAGCGGAAGAGCTTACCCAATTGGCACTAGAACATAAAACTTTAGAAAGTTTCTTAGCTGCAGAATTCAAAGGGATGACCGTTGCAGAAAAACTTACAGAACAAACGGGAGTCATCGGAGAGAAAATTGAAATTGGTGGTTTTAAAACACTAGAAGCGGCCTATGTAGGTTCTTACATACACGCTGGGAATAAGATCGCCACTCTTGTAGGTCTTGCTGATGTGGTAGACAATGCAGCTGAAGTTTCCAAAAATGTAGCGATGCAAGCTGCTGCAATGGACCCCATCGCCCTGAATGAAGAAGGTGTAGACGCCTCCGTAATTGAAAAAGAAATTGAAATCGCAAAAGATCAATTGCGACAAGAAGGCAAGCCTGAAGCCATGCTAGACAACATTGCCAAAGGAAAACTAAAACGATTCTTTAAAGACAATACCCTAGTCAATCAAGACTTTATTAAAGACAATAAAGTTTCCGTTGCAAACTACGTCAAGTCTGAATCAGGGACTGAAGTAACTGGTTTTGAACGTGTGGCTCTAGTATAATAGAACCCTTACAAACTGTTAAAAAGCACCTTTACAAGGTGCTTTTTTTATACCTTAACTTCATGCAAAAAAATCGATGTGGCTGGTGCCTAGGCAATGCACTCTATGAAAAATATCATGATCAGGAATGGGGGGTCCCTATTTTTGAGGACCGTCTTTTGTTTGAATTTTTAGTGCTTGAAACATTTCAAGCAGGCTTAAGTTGGATCACCGTTCTTAAAAAACGGGAATATTTTAGAAAAGCTTTTGACCATTTTGACTATTCCAAAATTGCTACTTACGGCGTTCATAAAGAAGATGATCTCCTTTCTAATCCGGGAATCATTCGTAATCGATTGAAAATAGCCGCGACCATTCACAATGCTAAAGCATTTATGGAAATCCAAAAAGAAAGAGGCAGTTTTTCGAATTATATTTGGGACTTTGTTTCAGGAAAACCCTTAATAAATCACTACAAAAAACTAGAAGAAATACCTGCTTTTACCCCTTTAGCAGAAAAAATAAGCAAAGATCTTAAGCAAAGGGGGTTTAAGTTTGTGGGACCCACCGTGGTCTATGCACATATGCAAGCTACCGGAATGGTCAATGACCATCTGACAGCTTGTTTTCGTCATTCCCAAGTGGGATTAGAAAGGTAAATCGTCATCTACCTCTTTGGCGTCACCTTCAGCAGGTTCAAATGCGGAGGGAGGAGGCATAGGAGGCATTTCAGAAGGAGCTGATGCTTCTAGGGCTTCAATTCTCCAGCCTTGAATGGAATTAAAATACTTGGTTTCACCTTGGGGATTGACCCATTCCCGACCCCGTAAATTGATTCCTATTTTCACGTTCTGAGCGACTTGGAAGGAATTGAGTAAGTCGCATTTATCTTGAACAAATTCCACCAGTATGTGTTGTGGATATTGTTCTTCAGTTGTGACGACAACTTCTCTTTTCCGAAAACCATTACTCCCATACGTTTTCGTTTCATCAATCCATTTTATTTTTCCAGATAACTCCATAATTTTTTTGTGCTTACTACAAAAATAACAAAAGTTTTTAGGGCTTCCCTTTGCTTTTTATCTAATTTATTAAATTGGAGTATCTTCGTTTGGAACTTCTTGTTATGAAGCTACTTAGCGCCTTAAAAAAAGCCTTTAAAAACAGCTGGCTCCTCTTTGCCTTTGCGATTGTGGTGTTGATTTTATGGAATACAAATATCCTCTTTAAAAGCCTCAGTATCCAAGAACGCACGAAGATGGAGCTTTGGGCAATGGCTCAAGAAGAGTACATCAAAAATCCCAGCTTAAGCAATCTCACTTTTGAAGTATTGCAGCGAACGGGAAATAACCCCATGATTCAGGTGGATGCATTGGATAAGATCATCGAAATCCGAAATATCAATTGGGATAGTGAAAAACAAGATTCCACTGCACTGTACGACAAATTGGCTCGAATAAAAGAAGAGAACGACCCTATACTCATCCAATATCGAGATGAAAAGGGGATACTGCTAGTAAATCAAAAACTGTATTATGGCGATTCTGCCATGCTAAAAAAGCTTCAATACTATCCCCTAGCGCTATTGTTAATTATTCTACTGTTTGGAGCGGTTCTATATTTTGTGTTTAAAACAGCTCGTATTGCGGAGCAGAATAGACTTTGGGCTGCCATGGCAAAAGAGACTGCACACCAAATAGGAACACCCCTAACCTCTATGATGGGGTGGATCACACTGCTGAAAGAGAAACACTCCCATTCGACTCCTCTACTTGAAATTGAAAAAGATATAGAACGTCTAAATTTGATTACGGATCGTTTTTCGAAAGTAGGCTCTGTTCCCGAGCTTACTCCTTTGGATCTTGTTAAGGCGATTCAACACACTGTGAGCTACCTACAAAAAAGAAGTTCTGAGCATGTGAAATTTGAAATTGACCTTCCTGAAAAAGAAATTATAGTGCCCTTCAATCCCCAGTTGATCAGTTGGACACTTGAAAATTTAATCAAAAATGGTATTGATGCTATGAAAGGTAAAGGTACACTCAGCGTTCAGTTGACCGAGCATACGAAACAAATTGAGATTTTGATTTCGGATACAGGATCGGGGATGAAAAAAGAAATTGCCTCAAAAATATTTAAGCCTGGGTTTACCACAAAAAACAGAGGGTGGGGTCTGGGTCTGTCACTTGCTAAAAGAATTGTAGAAGACTTTCATTTGGGTAAAATTGGGGTTCTCAAAACGGTTATTGGAAAAGGAACTAGCTTTCAGATTCTGTTAAACAAAAGCCTTTAATCTCTAATTAAGCATCAAAAAAAGAGGCTATGGTGTTCGCGGTTTCTTGCATTACTTCCGGATTCAATTCTACCTTTTTTTGAAAACTAATATCTTCGATTGATTCTAGTGGAATAAGATGTACATGGGCATGGGGTACTTCAAGTCCCACTACAGATATTCCTATACGTTTGCATGGAACTGCTTTTCTCAAAGCCAAAGCTACTTTCCTAGAAAAAGTCATCAAACGATTGTAGTCTTTTTCTGACAAGTCAAATAATTTATCTGTGGGGTTTTTGGGGACACACAACACGTGCCCTTTGGTGTTGGGGTGGATGTCCAGAAAGGCAAAACAATAAGCATCTTCAGCTACTTTGTAGCATGGAATTTTACCCGCTATAATTTTACTAAATAGGGTTTCCATCAGTTTCGAGCTATGGAAAGTATTTCCAATTCAATTTTTCCGTTGGGAACTGAAATTACTGCTGATTCTCCTACTTTTTTTCCTAAAAGTCCCTTACCAATGGGGGAATCTACTGAAATTTTACCTGTTTTTAAATCTGCTTCGCTTTGCGCTACCAAGGTATATTTCATTTTTGCTCCGTTGGCCTTATTTTTTACCTCTACCGTAGAGAGCACAAGTACTTTAGAAGTATCCAATTCCGACTCGTTTATGATCCGAGCGTTGGATAATGTGTTTTCGAGTTTTGCAATTTGCATCTCTAGCATTCCCTGTGCTTCTTTTGCCGCATCATATTCCGCGTTTTCACTTAAATCTCCCTTGTCTCGAGCTTCAGCAATAGCTTGAGAGGCTTTGGGGCGCTCCACGTCTTTGAGTTGATTTAACTCTGCACGTAACTTTTTTAAGCCTTCTTCAGTGTAATAAGATACTTTACTCATGATTTATACGTTTTATAAAAAACAAAAAATCCTCCCAAAGGTGGATTAATAAGCAAAGATACAAATTTGAGACTAGGCACTAAAA
Source organism: Flavobacteriaceae bacterium (assembly GCA_017852075.1). Classification (GTDB taxonomy): domain Bacteria; phylum Bacteroidota; class Bacteroidia; order Flavobacteriales; family Flavobacteriaceae; genus MS024-2A. Next base: position 12,248 of record JAFMLQ010000029.1, read on the forward strand.
AATTTAGAAAGTTCTACCTGCTAAATCTAGGGATTTTAATGGGAATCCTAAGTTGTGGCAAAGAACCTCTGCAACGAAACCCTTACCTTGTTGATATTCGTTTTCAACGTGAAATCAATTTATCACTCCCATTGTACAACGGGTTAAATTTTGTAGGCAACAGTCTTTTAGTTCCCGATTTGGGTATCAATGGAGTCATTGTATTTAATCTTAATGGAAATACCTTTCTTGCTTGGGAAGCTACTTGTCCCAACCACACTCCCAAAGCCTGTTCTTCTCTTACCATCACTGGAGTTTTGGCTGTCTGTGGCTGTGAGGATTTTCAATACAGTCTAGCTACGGGGCAAATTTTGAATCCCAGTGAAGACTTGGACCCTCCCCAAGGTTTGCTATTTTATCAAATTCAAGATTTAAATGGTACTTTAAGAATATCCAATTAACTAAAATCTTATGTTTTCAAAAGTGGTTATTTTGGTAAAAAAGAAACTCTTCCTGATCGGGTTTTTACTGATTAGTCCTTTTGGTTTTGGGCAGTTGTTTGAAATTGACTATACCCAAGGCAAACGGGAGGAAAGTAATTTTCGAATTCAGTTGATCCGAACAGGAATTGTAGGGGTGAGTAGTTTAAAACATGTGGACATTACGATAGAAGCCGCCAAATTCCAATACGATGGAAAAAACGGAAATCATTTCGCCTTTACCTTATACGGAACTCAAACACTTTGGAGGGGAAATCGAGTAGATGCACTAAATACTTTTGATTTTTTAATGCACCCCATAGGAGGAACTATCAATGGCAATTTTTTCTTTAGTTTCCCTCTTTCTCAAAGACAACTTCAGCACACTAAAATTGCACTAAGTGTGGGCAAAAAATGGATACAAGGACAGCCTTTACCTTATTTTCAAAGTACTTCCTTTTTTGACAATTATAGCCGCTTGGGATGGGTGTACCAAAAAACTTTAGCCGATGATGCCTTAACCAATAGCAGCTTGTATTTTTGGACCTTCCCAAGTCTAATTGCACATCAAAGTACAGAAAAAAGCAGAACACAGTTTTTTAACGATCAGCTAAGTCCATTTGCCTTTGGTTATGCCTTAGAACTGGGTTTGGAATACAACACTCAACTAAAAATCACCCTTATCGGACAACAATTGCTGAACAATGATCCTGAGGGCGATTTTGGTCGTTTTGTTACTCGACTAATTGTAGGTTATCGATTTTAAAACCGCAGCATTACACCTGTTATAAAATTAATTCCAGCCTGAGGATAATAGCCTGTACCTTCAATAGTAGTAACCTGATCTGGTACAGACCATGTGTCATTAAAAGTATAAAAATACCCATTGGATTCGTACTGTTTGTTCAAAAGGTTATTGACCACTAGAGACCATTGAATTTCCTTAATCCATTTATTGGGTTGCCAAGAATACACTGCATTGAGGTCATTGACAAAATAGGATGCTAATATTGAATTTTCAGAATCAATATTTCCCATATACTGTTTCCCTACAAATTTTGATAATAAACCGATTTGGAAACGAGTTGAAGGCACAAACATCAATGCACTTCCTGCAACGATATTGGGAGAATAGGCAAGTTGTGTTTTCCCTAAATTTTCTAAAATTCCATTTCGTTCAAAATAAAAATCTAAATTTTGATTGCTACTCAGTGCAATATTGGGTTGCCACAGCCATTGTGAGTGGAGATTCATTTTCAGTTCAACTTCAACCCCTATACGTCTGCTTTTTCCTACATTTTGACGAATCGGTGCCCCTACCTCATCGAGGGCTCCCGTCAATACCAATTGATCTTTATATGCCATCCAATACACATTTGTTTGCGCCTGAATTTTAGGGGTCTTGATACGCCATCCCAACTCAAAATCATTTAATTTTTCGGGTTTTGGCGCACCGTTTTCATAATCGGTCCGATTGGGTTCACGCTGTACTTTGGCATAAGAAACATATAGCTTTTGTCCAGGGGTGAGTGTATAGGTAAAACCTCCTTTAGGGTTAAAGAACAAAAAACTATCTGAAACAGAAAAAGAGGATGGGCCTGCTATCTGACCCATAACTTTATAATCTATAGCACGGATTTGAAGATCTAAAAACCCCGAAAGGGATTGAGAAAAATTTTGGGTTATTTTGGCAAAGAAACTACCTTCAGTTTTAGTGCCTTCATTGAAATAAAATTGATGATTCGGGGATACTTCCCCTATAGTTTCACCCCAAATGAGCTTCCCAAAATGAGCTCCTATATAACGGCTCAAAAGCGCGCCAAAGTTTAAGCGTGTCTCTTTCTTTTCAAAATTCAAACCAAAGGTCAGCACATAGTAATCATTGTCCAACCACTTTTGGGTGATATTCTCACTATTGCGAATTATAGATTCTCCCACTTGAAAGGGTGTAAGTTGAAGATATTCAAAGCTCGTATTTTCCCCAAAACTTATATTTTGATTGTACCACAAGTCATTATATTCTTCATAAAAACCACTTCCGTGGGTATAATTGAATCCCAGTGCAAGGTTCCAATTTAAGTTCAAACGCTCGTTCCAATGAAATTGGTAGTGTTCTTGGGAGTAATCATCTACTTGATTGTCATAAAAGGCAATACGATTACCCACATTGTCATAAATTTCTCCTGCTGGATTGTACCTTCGATTGGCTTTTAAGGTCGCAGGATCTAGCCCATACCAAGACTGATAAGTAATTTCCTGACCCCCAAAAACAAGAGCTTTAAGTAATGTGTTTTCGTCTTTAAACGTTCCTTGTAAATAATATGCATCCAGGTTTGATGCTGCACGATCTACATAGCCATCAGAATTGATTTGGGATAATCTTCCTGAAATAGTAACCCCTTCATTGAGGGTTCCTGAAGAAAATTTCAACGTATTTTTAATGGTATTAAAACTTCCAATACTGGTGGCCAAGGATGCATAGGCTTCATCCTGAACCGCATCAGTTTCTATATTTAAACTGGCTCCAAAAGCAGCGGAGCCGTTGGTTGAAGTTCCAACGCCTCGTTGTAACTGAATTGCTTCTACTGAAGAAGCAAAATCGGGCAAATTTACCCAGAACGTACCTTGAGATTCCGCATCGTTGTAAGGAATTCCATTGATGGTTACGTTGACTCGAGTAGCATCACTGCCCCGAACTCGAATACCTGTATATCCTATTCCTGTACCTGCATCACTTGTTGTCACTACGCCTGGTAGATAATTCAGTAAAATGGGAATGTCTTGTCCTAAATTTCGAGCTGCGAGGTCTTGACGTGTTACATTAGTATAAGTAACTGGGGTGTCATCCTTTGCCCGTATTCCCATTAGCAATACCTCATCTAAACTAATGGATGAAAGAGAGTCTTTCTCAATTTTAGAAAGGGGGGTTTGTGCTAAAAGTAACAGCGCTTGAAGTGAAAATAAAATACTTAATGGTAACGTTTTCATTCGAATAGATCTATTCAAATAAAAGGGGTACTTATTCGCTATTAATACTTGTTAAATGTTCCCTTAGCAGCATTACCTGCTCAGGTTCAATGGGTATGATCTCAGCCGTAAAAACGGCACCCCTATGAGATTGGGTACAAAGTTACTTAAAAATAATTATCGAACTAAATCTATTACTGATTTTACAGGGTGAAAGGTTTCTGCGGGAAGCTCAATAAATATCGAATTCCATTCTGCCATACCCCCATTCCACAGTCCAGGCCATTCTAAAATAGTAATGGTTTCGTTTTTGTTGATTTTTTTACTCACCATAAAACGTTTTTCGTCTCTGAAGTCATAAAGGGAAAATTTTTCGCCACGGTGATCCGTGATTCCACAAACCATCATGACAGGATTGAAATGAGTACTTGCCACAATAGCTTTTGAATGCTCTTCGATATTGGAATCGAGTTCCACTCCTTCAATAATCTGTAGACTTTGTCCCCGAACCACTTTTTTCCAGAAAGGACCTCCTCCTGTATCCCCTTCATTCGGAATCATTCCACAAACACGCAAGGGTCGGTTTAAATAATCAAAAAGTACCTCATGAGACATTTTACTTTCAGCCTTCAAATTAAAACTAGGATCAAAATGAGTTTGAATAAAAGTAATAATCGGGTGAAAAGGGGTATTGGCTTTTTGTTGTTCTAAAGTATCCAAATGTTCATAAATGACCTCTTGAATGGCAAGTAGTTTCCCTGCCAAAATTTTCATCCATTTTTCTCCAATAGCATTGGCTTTTCCGAGTAAAATATTATCAATATTTTTAATCCAAATACAGTCTGCATCCAGATGGTTTAGATTTTCAAGTAATGCGCCGTGTCCTCCTTTTCGGAAAGCAATTCCTCCTTTTTCATCACGAACCCACTGTTTTTTTTCATCGATAAAAGGCGTATCTGTCAACCGATGTTGGTGGGAATAATCTACACTAAAGGAAGTCTGCCCCATGCCACCAATTTTTTCTTTAAAAGACTCTAATGTTTTGTCAAATAATTTTCGATGGTTTTTATCTATGGTCAAATGGAGAGGTATCGTACTCTTCTGTTTTCCCAGCTCCATTACTTCAATCAATTGGGCTTCAAAAGGGGTCCATTCCTGACCCTTCTCATCAGTAAAAAAGGGAATCAACCCTTTTGGATAGGTCTCAAATTGAGATACGATTTTACGAATAAAATTGATAAAATAAGCTTCTGGCTCATCCAATTTGGCTTGCCTATCTTCGTTTAGTATCGCATGAATAGAACCAAAAAAAGGAAGGTTTTTTAACGTTTGTTTCAACTCATTTATCATAACCCCGTCAGAAGTTTCCCAAAAATCGGAACGGTTTTTTTTGTCTTTTTGTTTGACTGTTTCCAAAAACGCATTTAAGGGAGCAACCATTCTGCTAGCGGCTCCAGATGCAGGGACAAATTTCATCCAGCGTTTTGAATCTGCTTGGTTATTGAAATTCTCTAAGGCCTGTTTTTCTTGAGTCTCATCCAACCGAAGAATCCCATCTCCAATTACTGCAGGACGAATTCCCGAAATAAGGTTTTGCTTAGCGGTCAAAATTTCATACTGCCTTTGTATGAGTTCTGTGGACCTTCCACTAGCCTGTATTTGTTTGTAGTCTTGCTCTGATATCATTTTAACTCTTGAGTAAATTTAATACTTCTTTGGCTTGTTGGATTCGCTGTTCATAGTCACCTGTTAAAATGGTGTAAGCTGCATTTTTCTCTTTTAACAAATTTTCGAAATGAGAAAATATTTCCTTTCTGTTATTTGGGCGATCTCTTAAATCGTCTGCTTTCCAAGGAACATCAATTTGAGTCAAAAAATAATGGTCGTAATGAAGTGTGTCTACAAGTGCTTGAATTTCAGGAGCACAATAGCCCTCAAAATGAGTTTCTGACCACGCTTTCGTAACTAAAATATTGGTGTCACAAAAAACAACATTGTTAGCCATTTTAACAGCTTCGTTTTCTAACTTTATCTGGCCTTTTGCGATGATCCACAAATCATTCAAATCACACACTTCTTTTTTATGATCCCATTTTTCTTGTAAATACGTTCTTGCAAATTCAGGCACCCAAGTCGTTTGATATATTTCAGCTAAGCCTTTTGCTAGGGTTGTTTTTCCGGTAGATTCCGGGCCATACAAAACAATCCTTAAGCAGTTAGTTGCTCTTTGTTGTATATTTTTTTCCATTGAATGTATCCCAAAATTGCAATAAAAGTAAAGATAAGGTATTGAATACTAGTAAGGCCTAGGCCTTTGTATAGATATAAGGGAACAGAAATTACATCTCCCACAATCCAAAAAATCCAATGTGCTATTTTTCTTCTCGCCATCAGCCACATCCCTACAAAAAAGAGAGCCGTGGTAAAGGTGTCTACGGGTGCCGTCCAACTGTCCCACTTTCCGGAAAATCCGTACAATCCACCAACAAAAAGTAAGGAACACATGAAAAGGTAAAAACTCCATTTTTTTTCTGTAACGTTCATTTTATCAATTTTATGCAACTCCATCCCTTCTTTTTGGCGAGTCCAAAATACCCAACCGTAACAACTCATTGCAAAATAGTAGGCATTAATCAGAAAATCCCCTAACAATCCTGCTTTTAGAAGTAGGTACACATAAATTGCTGTAGATACCATCCCGGTAGGATATACCCACAGTTTATTTTGTTTGGCCAACCAAACACTTGCCAAACCAGTCAAGACAGCAACAACTTCAAGAACTATATCTAGGGTAGCATAAGTCCTGTAAGGCGCCGTAAAAAATTCAAAAATCGGGTTCATAGTCACTACGGTCTCCTTTGACCAATTTTAAATGCAACATGACAGCCTTTTCCTCTTGAAAGGTCTTTCGAATCAGTGGAACCAATTCTTCCATCACCACATCAAAATCACCGTAAATTTGGGTACTTAAAGGATTCTCTTTGATGGTAAATCCCAACGTTCTCAATTCCTGAATAAAGGATTTGATAGTTGGAACAAAGTCTTCTTTTAAGGGGGTCAAAGTCAATTCTATAGATAGCTTCATGATTTCTTTTTTTATTGGGTTGCCAAGCTTAAACAATAGCCATCAAAATAACGATAATGAAGAATAAAATGATGTGTTTTTCCATCTTCAAATACCGTTCCTGCACCTTTGGAATCTGCTACTTTGAAAGGCTGAATACACAATTGAGTATTGAAGTGGATCCCCGGTTTTCGAAACACTTTATACAATGCTTCTTTTGCAGTCCAAATTTGGGTTAAAAAATGAATGTCTTTTACTTTTTTGGGATCCTGTGTATCTTCTCTATGTAAGAAGCGCGGTCCAATTTTTAGAATTTTATTTTGATAATGTTCCAGATCAATCCCCACAGGCTTCGTAGAAATGGCAACTGCTGCTACATCTTTGGTATGGGTAATGGAAAGATGCCTGCCATCGGTAAGGTAAGGCGCCCCATTATCATCATATTGATGAGTTAAAGGGTGGATATCAAAACGTTTAAGAAGCTGTCGGATTGCCAAATAGCCTTTTCTATGGACTTCACTTCTTCTAAGAGTCAATCGATTTAGAGCCTCCTTAGAAAGTGTCAACCCAGAAACCAGTTCACTTTCTGTTTCAGTAATCTTCCAAACTGCTATATAAGTGAATTTTTCAATGATTTCGATATGACATTCAGGCATTTGAAATTGCTTAGAAAGGTTGTACTTTTGACTTCTAAATTTCAAAGGTACAATTATGGAAACAAAAACATCGCAACGCCTACCCTATAAAGTAAAAGACATCGCACTTGCCGAATGGGGTCGAAAAGAAATTTTATTGGCCGAGAAGGAAATGCCAGGATTAATGGCCTTGCGAAAAGAGTTTGGTGAGCAGCAGCCACTTAAAGGTGCTCGGATCGCTGGATGTCTTCACATGACCATTCAAACAGCGGTGCTTATTGAAACTTTAGTTGCCCTTGGAGCAGAAGTTACATGGAGTTCTTGTAATATTTTTTCTACACAAGATCACGCTGCCGCCGCCATTGCTGCTGCAGGTATTCCAGTATATGCTTGGAAAGGGATGAACGAAGAAGAATTTGACTGGTGTATAGAACAAACCCTACATTTTGGAGCCGATCAAAAACCGTTGAATATGATCTTGGACGACGGTGGAGATCTTACCAACATGGTATTAGACCGCTTTCCCGCTTTAGTAGCAGAAATTCGTGGTCTTTCTGAAGAGACTACTACGGGGGTTCACCGTTTGTACGAAAGGGTCAAAAACGGAACTTTGCCCATGCCCGCTATCAATGTAAACGACTCTGTAACCAAGTCTAAATTTGATAACAAATACGGCTGTAAAGAAAGTGCTGTAGATGCAGTACGTCGTGCTACGGATGTGATGCTTGCTGGAAAGCGAGTTGTCGTTTGTGGTTATGGTGATGTAGGTAAAGGAACTGCGGCTTCTTTTCGGGGTGCAGGGGCCATAGTAACCGTTACGGAAATTGATCCCATTTGTGCCCTTCAGGCTGCAATGGATGGTTTTGAAGTGAAAAAATTGGCTCATGTAATTCCCACGGCAGACATTGTCTGTACTGCTACGGGGAATAAAGATATTTTAAGGAAAGAGAACTTTTTAGCAATGAAAGACAAGGCCATCGTTTGTAATATTGGTCACTTTGATAATGAAATTGACATGGCTTGGTTGAACAAAAACTACGGTCACACCAAATCAGAAATCAAACCTCAAGTGGATTTATACACTTTAGAAAACAACAATCAAATCATTGTGTTAGCAGAAGGAAGATTGGTCAACTTAGGGTGTGCTACAGGACATCCTAGTTTTGTAATGAGTAATTCATTTACCAATCAAACCTTAGCACAAATTGAATTGTGGACTCGTTCCGATCAATATGAAAATGAGGTATATATGTTACCCAAACATTTGGACGAAAAAGTAGCTGCATTGCATCTTGACCATCTGGGAGTAGAGTTAGAAGAGCTTTCTTCAGAACAAGCAGAATACATAGGGGTAACCGTTAAAGGTCCTTACAAGCCAGAGTACTACAGGTACTAAATCTTTTTGCTTAGTACGATAAAAGCCGAACAAATGTTCGGCTTTTTTATTTTTCTATATTTGAGTAAACATCCTTCTTATGAAAAATAGTTATCCTCTTTTCGTATTGTGTGCATTAGTTGTAACCTGTGTACTTGCGCAAGACACCAAACGAGAGTTCTCCCATGAAAAATTAGCAGAATTTAACGCCTATATAGCAAATGAAATCTCCGAAAATAAAATTGCGGGAGCTGAAGTTCTTATCATAAAAGACAAAGCTACGGTATGGCATACCGCTTCAGGTTATAAAAATATGAAGACTAAAGCGGCATTAAAAAAGAACAGCATCTACTATATCCAGTCAATGACCAAGCCCATAATTAGTACTGCCATTATGCAACTGGTGGAACAAAATAAAATCAGTTTAGATGACTTGGTTGAAAAATACATCCCAGAAGTAGCAGGCCTACGTGTGACTACCGATCCAGAAAAAGGAATTAATGGTCCTACTGTGGAGCTCAAATCAGCCATAACTATTAAACATTTACTTACCCATACGGCTGGTTTTTCACATGGACTAGGCGATACTGTCTTGGATAAAGAACTATTTGAGGGGATGTATAATGAAACCCTCAACTATAAAGGACATAAAAACTTAGAAAGTAGAATTGCTTTTTTAATGAGTGCCCCCTTGATTGGTCAACCTGGAGCACAATGGTTTTACAGTGCATCTCCTGATCTTCTTGCACTGATTATTCAACGGGTGTCTAAACAGTCCATTCCTTCTTATTTGAAAGAACATATTTTTAATCCTATTGGAATGACCGATACAGCTTATAATTTATCTACAGATCAGGCAAAACGCATAATGCAATTACACACCATTAATGAGAGTGGGATATTTGAATTGAGTGAACTTCAAGTTCCTACGAAAGGGAATACCGTCTTTGGAGGTACCCACGGACTCTTTTCAACTGCGGTGGATTATGCTAAATTTTGCCAAATGCTTTTAGACAAAGGGGTGGCTAATGGAACCCAAATATTAAATCCTGAAACCGTTGCAATGATGCAAGAAAACCATGTAGGAACCCTTATGGGTGATGCACGTGGGTTTGGTTTAGGATTTGGGGTGCTTTATAATACAGAAAACGATCCTAGTCCAGCACCAAGTGGTCAGTTTTATTGGGGAGGATACTTTAGAACCCATTTTTTTATTGATCCCACAGAAAATATTATTGCTCTTTTTATGTCACAAAAATTACCTTATGGTGAAGAATATAATATTGCACTTAACCGAGCGGTGTATGGATCATTAATTAAATGAGAGAATAAAAAAACCCGCTAAAAGCGGGTTTTAAATTTTCTATAAGAATGCCGAATTAAGCTTCGAAAGGAACAACAGACACAAAAGATTTGTTGTCTTTCTTTTTGGTAAACTTCACCAAGCCATCCACTTTAGCATGAAGGGTGTGGTCTTTTCCAAGATATACATTTTCACCCGGGTTGTGAGCGGTTCCACGCTGACGGATGATAATATTCCCCGCACGTGCAGCCTGACCTCCAAAAATTTTAACTCCAAGTCGTTTCGATTCGGATTCTCTTCCGTTTTTAGAACTTCCTACTCCTTTTTTATGTGCCATGATAATTTATTTTACTGTTATTTAGATAGCGCCGCAATAAGGTCGGCTTTTTTCATTGAAGAGATTCCTTCAATACCCTTTGCCTTTGCTTCTTCTTTAAGCTGAGCCACAGTCATACTAGCAAAGTCTTTTGCAGCAGTCTTGGGTGCCGCTTTCTTAGGTGCTGCCTTTTTTGTTGCAGGAGCTTTATCTGCTGCCGCCTTGGTTACTTTTTTAGGCGCTTCGGGTTCAGCTGCTTTTTGCGCTTTGGAACCACTGGCTTGAATTTTTTCAATTACTAACTCGGTAAGGGCTTGACGGTGTCCATTTTTGACCCGGTACCCTTTACGTCGCTTCTTCTTAAAAACGATCACTTTGTCTCCCTTAAGGTGACTCACCACTTTTGCTTCTACAGAAGCTCCAGTGATAGCCGGGGCGCCAATGGAAACTTTTTTACCGTCGTCAAGCAAATACACCTTGTCAAAGGAAACTTTTGATCCTTCTTTTTCTGCCAAACGATGTACAAAAAGCTTCTGGTCTTGCACAACTTTAAATTGCTGCCCTGCTATTTCTACAATTGCGTACATTTTTTTGTTTGTTTAATGGTCGGCAAATATAATGCTTTTTGACAACAAAACAATTTTCTTTTTAACGCTTATCTACTGCATATTTACCAGGTCCTGTCAAATAGATTACCACAAAAGCCACTAGATAGGCAAATGCTTTTTCTTTTTTCGAAAAGGGATCGCCGTCATGAGCCAATACAAAAGCTACCAACATGGTCAGGGCTGGGAAAATACTAAACAGTTTTGTTTTCCATCCGATGATAATAAAAATTGGAGCAATAAATTCTCCAAAGCTCGCTAATATTAATGAAGCTGACGATCCGATTCCTATGGGATCACTGAATTTAAAGTTTCCTTCCAATACTCTTAAAAACTTGCCGTAGCCGTGAGTCATTAATCCAAATGAAAATCCTACACGTAATAATAATAAGCCAATGTGTGTTGTTATTTTATTCATTTGTTTGGGGTTTAATTTTAAAAGTTAAATGTATTTATTTTTTAAAAAAGAACGGACTGTTTGTTCTAGACCTTTTTTAAACTGAGTTTTGGGTTCCCAACCCAGTTCACTTTTTAGTTTAGAGGCGTCAATGGCGTATCGGAAATCGTGTCCCAAACGGTCTGTTACAAATCGTACTAATTCTTTGGAACTTCCTTCGGGACGCCCTAAAAGAATATCCGTAATTTCGATAAGCTGATGCACAATGTCGATGTTTTTTTGCTCATTGTCCCCCCCAATGGCATAGGTTTCTCCAATTTTACCTTGGTGTAAAATCAAATCAATGGCTTCTGCGTGATCCTCAACATATAACCAGTC
>JAFMLQ010000030.1 GCA_017852075.1 Flavobacteriaceae bacterium
GGACCCTCTGATTAACAGTCAGATGCTCTAACCAACTGAGCTAAGGAGGAATGTTAATGAAAATTGAATAATTCAATTATCGAAATGCAAATATAAACGCATTTCAGTATTTCAAAAACAAATTATAAAAATAATTTTGTGGGGGAGCAATTGGGTTTAGCTCATTTTTAAACCTTCGTGAGATTTGTACTCAAAACATTGCCTATTTTAGAACAAATTTAATAGCAGAAGACCTTAGTCTTATGAACGTGTATTTAGCAATTATTTTAAACATTTCATTACTTTCTTTTCCTATGGCTCAACAGTATGAAACGCAACAGTACAAAACCATAAAAACTTTAAAAAAAGCAGAGATTCGATACTATCCTTCCGTTATGAAAATCAAAGCCAATCGAGATGTGGGTTTTAATGTCTTGTTTGGATATATCTCTGGGAAGAACCATAAAAAACAAAATATAGCCATGACGACACCTGTGTACATGCAAAAAGACAAAGGACAAGAAGTGATGGAATTTGTACTTCCCAGCAGTTTTGATGTAGAAGACGCACCCAAACCTATATCCGAAAAAATTGAAGTGTATCAGTCTAAACCAGGATATTTTATTGCTTATGCTTTTGGGGGTTATGCGCTAGATTGGGTCACTCAAAGAGCTATAAAAACAGTAAAAAAAATTGCTGAATCAAACCAAGTTTCAATTGAGGGAGACCCTATCCTACTCGTTTACAATTCTCCTTATAAAGTCATTAATCGGAAAAATGAAATCTTATTTAAAATCGATTATAAGGAACCTCAAACAGAATAGTTTAACTAAACAGCGCTCGGTACAAATCATTTCCATTGGCATACAGAACCAATGCCATCAACAAAAGAAAACCGAACATTTGAGCGTATTCCATAAACTTGTCATTGGGTTTACGACCTGTGACTATTTCATAGCATAGAAACATCACGTGACCCCCATCTAATGCAGGAATAGGGAGTATATTCATAAAAGCTAGAATAATGGAAATCAGTGCTGTACTGGACCAAAACCCTTTCCAATTCCATTTACCAGGAAACATATTTCCAATGGCTCCAAAGCCACCCAATTGAGAAGCCCCTTTAGAGGTAAAAATATACTTAAACTGGGACACGTAGTCTCTAAGGGTCCAATATCCGTAGTCAAAGCCTTCTACAATGCTTTCACCTAGCGTTAAGGTCTCAAGTTTGAAAGAAAAAGCATCTACTTTTGGATAGACCCCTATAGTACCATCAGAAGCTGTCGTAATAGCTAACGTATCAATACTTCTATTGCGTTCATAAACCAATTGAAAGCTGTTTGGGGTTTCGGCCATGATATTTTTAAAGTCAGACCAATTAGTGATGGATGTTTCGCCAATATTCAAAATTTTATCTTCAGGCCTAAGCCCAGCGAGGTAGGCTGGTGTGTTAGGTATAACACTATCTATAACAGCAGGTATGACAGGGGTAAAAGGGAACATTTCTCCAGATTCAAACATTTGTGAACCAATATTTTCAGGAATATTCAAGGTAGTTTTATCCCCATTTTTACGTCTAATTGTCACCGTAGAAACATCGCGTAAAAGAAAATATTTATTGATTTCCATCACATTTTCTAATTCCTTTCCGTCAACTGTTAGGATCTGATCTCCCGTTTCAAAACCTAACTGAGCTACGACTGGAGAAGGCTCCATTCCTAAAGGTAATTCTTCTGACGCTAAGGTATATTTACCCCAAACAAACAGAATCATCATATAAATGAGAAATCCTAATATAAGGTTTACCGTAACTCCACCTAACATAATAATCAAACGTTGCCAAGCCGGTTTGGATCGAAACTCCCAAGGTTTTGGAGGTTGAAGCATCTGCTCTTTGTCCATACTTTCATCGATCATCCCAGAAATTTTCACATATCCCCCCAAAGGTAACCAGCCGATGCCATAGGTTGTTTCTCCGATTTTTTTCTTAAAAAGAGCGAATTTAACATCAAAAAACAAAAAGAATTTTTCCACTCGCGTTTTAAATATGCGGGCAGGAATAAAGTGACCCAATTCGTGGAGTACAATCAACAAAGACAGACTCATAAGTAACTGGATGGCTTTTACAACAAATGGACTCATATTCAATTTTTGATTCCAGCAAAAGTAGTACAATAGGGTGCATAATAAAAATGTCACCTCATATTTTAGTTACTTTTTAGACTTTCCATTTCTACATGGAGGGTAAAACTGCTAACTTTGCCAAAGTGTAGGGAAATATGAAGAATCTTTTTGACCGGTACAAATTTTTTTTAGGGATTTCATTAGGAGTTTCTGTGGCTATTTTAGCACTCTTTTACAATGCTCTTGCCCCTGAAAAACGACTCCCCATTTTTCAACCCGCTATGGTCAACTATGAACTAGTAGATAGTAGCTTACAACACATAAAAAAATATCATAAAATCGCCCCTTTTTCTTTGATCAATCAAAATGGAATAACCATTACTGAAAAAGCGTATGCTGATAAAATTTATGTAGCCGACTTTTTTTTTACGACCTGTCCCACAATTTGCCCCAAAATGACCGCCAATATGGGACTGATTCAAGATGCTGTCAAAGAAGATCATCAAGTTCGACTTGTTTCCTTTAGCGTCACACCTAAAATTGATTCAGTAGCACAATTAAAAAAATACGCACTTGAAAAACAAGTAGATGATTCCATATGGAATTTACTTACAGGAGACAAAAAACAGATTTACGAACTTGCCAGAAAATCATACCTCGCAGTAAAAAATGATGGAGACGGGGGTCCTCACGATATGATTCATACCGAAAATTTTATACTGATAGATCCCGACAAACGCATCCGCGGATTTTATGATGGAACCGATACCGCAGCCATGAAAACCCTACTTTCTGATATCAAAATATTAAAAGACGAATATCCCATTCCCTAAATTTTTTAAATATCCCTTATTTTAAGTGGCTAATTTCCCTACTTTTGTTCTTTAAAATCATTCTAAATAATGATCCCATTGGATGAGCTCAAAATAGGTGAGCAAGCAGAGATTGAAACAATAGAAACGGACAAGCTTCCACTGAAACTAATTGAAATGGGCTGCTTGCCTGGTAGTTCCATCTCTCTGATTCAGAATGCGCCATTCAACGATCCCTTATATATTAAAATTGATGAATCCCATTTAGCAATCCGAAAGGAAACAGCTAAAGATATTTTTGTTCGTTTAATCGACTAGGATATGAGTAAATCCCTTAATATCGCTTTGTTGGGAAATCCAAATACAGGAAAGACTTCTGTGTTCAATGCATTGACAGGTTTGTCTCAAAAAGTAGGAAATTATCCAGGAATTACCGTAGAAAAAAAAGAGGGGATTTGTAAGTTAAACCGCACTACAAAAGGACATGTATTGGACCTCCCAGGGACGTATAGTCTTAATGCTTCCTCAATGGATGAAAGCGTGGTTATTGAATTGTTACTCAACAGAAAGAGCAAAGATTTTCCAGATGTTGCCGTGGTTGTGACCGACGTAGAAAACTTAAAGCGCAACCTGTTACTGTTTACTCAAGTAAAGGATTTAGGGATCCCCACTTTGCTAGTCATCAATATGGCAGATCAGATGAAACGCAAAGGAATAACTTTGGATATACCTGTTTTAGAAAAGGCTTTAGACACCAAAATAGCCATGGTGAGTACTCGGGAAAACAAAGGCTTGCAGGAGCTTAAACAACTGATTATAAACTACAGAGAGTTATCTACAACAGCTACAATTTCAATTGACTCTATTGACGAGGAGTATTTTAAAAATCTTGAAAAAATATTCCCAAACCAGTCACTTTACAAACTGTGGCTAGTAATTACTCAAGATGTCAATTTTGCTAAAATTGACAGAAAACGGGTTTCAGACGCTACAGACTTTAAAACAGAGTCTCCTTCAAACCTCAAACGCCTTCAGCAAAAAGAAACCGTGAAGCGATACCAATTCATTAATAATGTGTTGAAGCAAGGACTAAGGGTAGATCGAGAAGCAGCTACCGATTTAAGAAGTCGTTTTGATCGTGTTTTGATTCACAAGTTTTGGGGGTATATCATATTCTTTGTGGTGTTAATGACTATATTCCAATCTATTTTTAGCTGGAGTAGTATTCCTCAAGATTTTATTGACAATAGTTTTGCTTCTTTGAGTCAAGTATTAGGTGAAAAACTTCCTGCGGGTGTTTTCACAGATCTTTTAACCCAAGGTATTGTCCCAGGATTGGGAGGAATAGTCATTTTTATTCCACAGATTGCTTTCCTGTTTTTCTTCATTTCCATACTCGAAGAAACGGGTTATATGAGTCGTGTGGTATTTTTGATGGATCGGGGTTTACGTCGTTTTGGGTTGAGTGGAAAAAGCGTGATTCCTCTTATCTCTGGGACGGCCTGTGCAATCCCTGCAGTCATGGCAACCCGTAATATTGAAAATTGGAAAGAACGCCTGATTACAATTTTGGTGACCCCTTTTACCACCTGTTCAGCACGATTGCCAGTCTATGCGATTCTCATCGCATTGGTGATTCCAGAAGATTCTGTTTTCGGACTGAGTTATAAAGGATTGATGTTGATGTTTTTATATCTCGTAGGATTTGGCACGGCACTTTTGGCGGCTTGGATTCTGAGTAAAACCTTAGACATTCAATCCAAAAGTTATTTTGTGGTAGAAATGCCAAATTATAAGTTGCCTTTACTGAAAAACGTAGGAATTACGGTTTGGGAAAAAACCCGAACTTTTGTTACCGAAGCTGGAAAAGTCATTTTAGCTATTTCTATTTTACTTTGGATCATGGCTTCTTATGGTCCAGGAAAAGACTTTAATCAAGCCGAGCAGATTGTACAAGAAAATTATCCCGAGCTCAACGAAACGGATTTGGAGATCAAAACCAATGCCTACAAATTAGAACATTCATACATTGGTATTTTAGGAAAAACCGTAGAACCTGTAATTTCACCCTTAGGTTACGATTGGAAAATAGGAATCGCATTGATTAGTTCTTTTGCTGCAAGGGAGGTTTTTGTAGGGACTCTAGCAACAATTTATAGTGTGGAGAGTGACTCAGAAGATACCATAAAAAACCGAATGGCGTCAGAGGTAAGAGCGGATGGAAGCCCACTTTTTAACTTTGCTAGTGGAGTTTCTTTAATGCTTTTTTATGCTTTTGCCATGCAATGTATGAGTACTCTAGCTGTAGTTC
Organism: Flavobacteriaceae bacterium; assembly: GCA_017852075.1. GTDB lineage: Bacteria > Bacteroidota > Bacteroidia > Flavobacteriales > Flavobacteriaceae > MS024-2A. The sequence goes on from JAFMLQ010000030.1 coordinate 5,227, forward strand.
GAAAAGAAACCAACTCTTGGAAATGGCCCATGGTTCAGCTTTTTGGAATGACCCTGCTGGCGTATCTCGTAGCATTTTCAACCTATCAAATTCTTGCCTAATGGAGTGGATTCAGACTGTTTTGGTTGTTCTTTCTGGAATGAGTGCTTTGCTTTTTCTATTTCGTAAACTGGTGTTAAAGAAAAAAGTTAGAAATATTAACGGCTGTGACTCCGACTGTGGTTGTCACTAAATTTAATTAGCACAAAAGCTATTAAGTTGATTTCGTTTGCCCTTATTTTATAAAATCCTATATCTTTAAAGGAACAAATTGAAATAAACTTAACAATGACAAATTCAAATAGACTGTTTTACGGTAGTTGTTTTGCTTTAATTACAACCGCCTTATCATTTAGTATCCGAGCAGGAATTTTGCCTCAACTTGGAGAAGAATTTCTTTTAGATGGACAACAACTAGGATTTATCAATTCTATGTGGTTTTTAGGTTTTCCCATTTCTATGATTTTAGGAGGACTTTTTTATCATACTATTGGTCCAAAAAGGATTATGCAATTTGCTTTTATAACACATACCCTGGGAATCATTTTTACCATCTATTCAGGAGGTTATACGGGACTACTACTCTCAACACTTCTCATTGGAATTGGAAATGGATGTACCGAAGCTGCTTGTAATCCGATGATTGCAGATGCTTATGAAGGTAAGAAAATGAATACACTGCTCAACCGCTTTCACATGTGGTTCCCTGGTGGAATTGTATTGGGGAGTTTGGCTTCCAAATTCATGACGGATGCGGCAATGGGATGGCAAGCACAAATTTGGATTATTATGATTCCTACGGTTATTTATGCATACCTATTTATGGGGCAAGAATTTCCAAAACCAAAAGTTCAGGCCGCTACTTCCATAGGAGAAAATTTAAAAGCAATGGCTTCTCCCATTTACATATTTATTTTGGTCTGTATGGCGCTCACCGCTATATCGGAATTTGGTCCCCAACAATGGACGAGTTTAATCATGGCCAATAGTGGTGCCCAGCCTATGGTCATCCTAGCTTTAATTACTGGATTGATGGCAGTAGGACGCTATTTTGGTGGCGATATAGTCCATCGTTTGGATCAAACGGGTGTACTTTTGGGTTCTTCCGTTTTGGCAGCTATTGGAATCTTTTTATTCAGTACCCAAACCGGAGGAATGGTCTATGTTGCCGCTGTCTTTTTTGCTTTGGGCATATGTTATTTCTGGCCCAATATGATCGGCTTTGTAGCTGAAAAAATTCCTGCGAGTGGTGCTTTGGGAATGTCTATTGTAGGTGGAATGGGGATGTTTTCTTCGTCCATATTTCAACCCATTATCGGTTCTTGGATTGACAGTTCAAGGGAAGCAAAAAGTGCCTTGGGACTTACGGGAACAGAACTGGAATTAGCCGCTGGACAACAAACCTTGACCTATATGATTGCCTTTCCAGGAATTCTAATCATTTTATTTGCTGTACTCTATTTTTGGCAAAAAAGTAGTGTAAAAACAGCCAGCGCCTAAAATTTCATTGTAAACAAAAAAGCCACCCTAGAGGTGGCTTTTTTTATCTATTCATTAAGTTTTCTATTTCCTCTATTTCAATTGGAATATTTTTCATCAGATTTAAGGGGGCACCCGTTTTTTGTAGTACTACATCATCTTCTAAGCGTACACCGAAACCTTCTTCTGGGATATAAATTCCAGGCTCAACGGTAAATACCATATTGGTTTCCATGGGCAAGTGTAAAAGACCATAGTCATGCGTATTGAGTCCTAAGTGGTGAGCTGTCCCATGCATAAAGTATTTTTTATAGGCAGGTTTTTCTGAAGATTCATTCTGAACATCTGCCTTGTCTAAAAGCCCCAATTTTAAAAGTTCAGAAGTCATCAGTTTGCCAACTTCTACATGGAATTCTTTCCAAAGGGTACCGGGCACCAAAAGCTTTGTGGCTTCGTTTTTTACACGTAAAACAGCATTGTATACTTCTTTTTGACGTGGAGTATAAGTCCCCGATACCGGAAAGGTTCGGGTTAAATCAGCCGAATAATTTCCATATTCTGCGGCAACATCCATCAAAATTAAATCGCCAGCTTTACATTGTTGATTGTTTACGGTGTAGTGAAGCACATTTGCGTTGGCTCCAGATGCAATAATAGGTTCATAAGCAAAGCCTTTGGAACGGTTTCGTATAAATTCATGGAGCAACTCAGCCTCCAATTCATATTCCCAAACTCCAGGTTTTAAAAAAGATAAAACCCTACGAATTCCCTTTTCTGTGATATTGCAGGCTTTCTGTAATTGATCAATTTCTTCAAGGTCTTTTACCGAACGCAATTGTTGTAAAACAGGATTGCTTTTTCCTACACCGTGAGCAGGATAGTGTTTTTTACACCATTTGATAAACCGATCTTCTCTAGTTTCCGTTTCTACAGCTTGACGGTAATGTTCGTTGGTATTAAAATAAAATGTATCACACTGGGTGCTGAGTTCCTGAAAAACAGCCTTGAAATCTTCTAACCAGTACACGGTTGGGATACCACTCAATGCACTTACTTCTTCCTTGGTAAGTTTGGCACCTTCCCATACCGCAATATGAGCGTCAGTTTTTCTAACAAAAAGAATTTCTTTGTGTTTGGAATCTATTGCATCGGGAAACAATACCAAAATGCTTTCTTCTTGATCCACTCCTGTAAGATAAAAAATATCACGGTGTTGCTCAAAGGGAAGCACACTATCAGCACTTATTGGATAGATGTCATTTGAATTAAAAATCGCGAGACTCTTCGGTTTTAGATGACTCATAAACGCCTTTCGGGTTTTGCGGTAAAAGGAATTGGAGAGGGGTTGGTACTTCATACTTTGTTTTTTACGAAGATAAAGTTTTTTTTATCCTAATTTGTTTAAGCAAATAACCCTTTCACCATCAATTTTGCAACGAAAACTCAACAAAATTACAAAACCCATTTTTTCTTATTTGTAAAGCTTAAAAATTACAAAAAGCGGTTTGCTGCTAAGGGTTTATACCGTAATTTTGAAAAACAAATTGAAAACTTATGACTTTGACTGCTTCTTCAATTGGAAGGAAAGTTGCCATGGCACTTTCTGGAATTTTTCTTGTGCTGTTTTTGACCCAACACTTTAGCATCAATATGCTTTCGGTTTTTAGTGAATCGATGTTCAATCAGGTTTCTCATTTCATGGGAAATAACCCCATTGTGCAATTCGTTCTTCAGCCTATTCTGATTTTTGGAGTCCTCTTTCACTTTATCATGGGAATTGTTTTGGAACTTAAAAACTCCAAATCACGTACCGTAAAATATGCAAACTATAAAGGAAACGCGAACGCTTCATGGATGTCCCGCAACATGATTTATTCGGGAATTGTTATTTTATCTTTCCTGGTGTTGCATTTTTACGATTTTTGGGTTCCAGAAATGAACTACAAGTATGTGGAGGTGCTGCCACTCAATCCTGATCGCTACTTTGAGGAGTTGGTACACAAGTTTGAAAACCCTGTCCGTGTAGGGATCTACGCCCTTTCTTTTGTATTTTTATGTTTACACCTTCTTCACGGATTTGCCTCTTCTTTCCAGTCGGTTGGGATCAACAATAAGTATTCTAAAGTAATAAAATCGTTTACCACCGCATTTGCGGTAGTGGTGCCTTTAGGCTTCGTTTTTATTGCATTATTTCATCATTTAACAGCATTTTAAAATGGCTAAATTAGATTCAAATATTCCAAAGGGACCTGTTGCGGACAAGTGGACCAACCACAAAGGTAAGATCAACCTAGTAAGTCCAGCTAATAAGCGTTTGATCGATGTGATTGTTGTGGGAACTGGACTGGCAGGAGCTTCCGCCTCTGCTACTCTTGCTGAACTGGGTTACAATGTAAAAACCTTTTGTTTTCAAGATTCTCCAAGACGCGCACATTCTATTGCTGCTCAGGGAGGAATCAACGCCGCAAAAAATTATCAAGGAGATGGAGACTCGACTTATCGTTTGTTTTATGATACGATCAAAGGAGGAGACTACCGGTCTCGAGAGGCAAATGTTCATCGTTTAGCTGAAGTATCTACCAATATCATTGACCAGTGTGTTGCCCAAGGAGTTCCGTTTGCTAGAGATTATGGCGGACTTTTGGACAACCGTTCTTTTGGTGGCGTTTTGGTTTCTCGAACCTTTTACGCCAAAGGACAAACAGGACAGCAGCTACTCTTAGGTGCCTACTCTGCAATGAACCGTCAAATTGGTCGAGGAAAAATTAAAATGTACAACCGCCATGAGATGATGGATATTGTACTTGTAGATGGCAAGGCACGTGGAATTATTACAAGAAATTTAGTCGATGGAAAAATCGAACGTCATGGAGCCCATGCGGTAGTCATTGCTTCGGGGGGGTACGGAAATGTTTTCTTTCTTTCTACCAATGCAATGGGAAGTAATGTTTCTGCCTCTTGGAAAATCCATAAAAAGGGAGCCTACTTTGCAAACCCTTGTTTTACACAAATTCACCCCACTTGTATTCCAGTTTCAGGAGAGCACCAGTCCAAACTGACCTTGATGTCAGAATCTCTTCGAAATGACGGACGAATATGGGTGCCAAAAAAATTAGAAGATGCCAAAGCCATTCGTGAAGGAAAACTAAAACCCACAGCCCTCGCTGAGGAAGATCGAGATTACTATTTGGAAAGACGCTATCCTGCATTTGGAAATTTAGTGCCTCGTGATGTGGCTTCTCGTGCTGCAAAAGAAAGGTGTGATGCTGGTTTTGGAGTAAACAAAACAGGAGAAGCGGTGTATTTGGATTTTGCTTCATCCATCACTCGCTATGGAAAAGAGCAAGCACATGTAAAAGGCTTGGATGAAAACAATGCCGCATTAGTAAAAAAATTAGGACAAGACGTAGTCCGTTCTAAATACGGAAACTTGTTTCAGATGTATGAAAAAATTGTAGATCAAAATCCCTATGAAATGCCGATGATGATTTATCCTGCGGTTCACTATACCATGGGTGGGGTCTGGGTAGATTACAATTTAATGACCACTATTCCAGGATGTTACGCTATTGGTGAAGCTAATTTTTCAGACCATGGTGCCAACCGCCTAGGGGCTTCTGCACTCATGCAAGGTTTGGCAGATGGATATTTTGTTTTGCCCTACACCATTGGGGATTATCTCGCAGACGATATCCGTACAGGATCCATTGACACCCAACTTCCAGAATTTGAAAAAGCAGAAGCCGCTGTAAAAGCACAGATTGAAGGATTTTTAAGCAATAAAGGAAAAAACTCAGTGGACTATTATCACAGAAAATTGGGTAAAATCATGTGGGATAAATGTGGAATGTCGCGTAACGAAAAAGACCTCAAAGAAGCCATTAAAGAAATTCAAGAATTGCGTGAAGACTTTTATAAAAACGTCAATGTCCCAGGTAAAGCAGATGAATTTAATGAACAATTGGCAAAAGCAGGAAGGGTTGCCGACTTTTTAGAACTAGGCGAGTTGTTTGCCAAAGATGCCCTAGAACGAACCGAGTCTTGTGGAGGACATTTCCGCGAAGAATCTCAAACACCAGAAGGAGAAGCCCTTCGGGATGATGAAAACTTTACGTTTGTTTCTGCCTGGGAATACAAGGGAGCACCTGCAAAAGCAAAACTTCACAAAGAAGAATTAAACTACCAGGAAATTGAAGTAAAAACAAGATCATATAAGTAATTATTGAGCCATAAGGCACTCAGATGAAAAAAGTTCAAAATATAATTACACAAGAATTTAAAATGCTAAACGCGTTTAGCAAGTCAATAAGTAAAACTAACACGTACCTATTGGCTAAAAACAAATAAACTAGAAGTATGAATTTGACATTAAAAGTTTGGCGTCAAGCCAATCCACAAGCCAAAGGGAAAATGGAAACCTACAACATAAAAGAGGTTTCACCAGATATGTCTTTTTTAGAAATGATGGACGTGTTGAATGAGCAACTCATGGCACAAGAGATTGATCCCATCGCATTTGATCACGACTGCCGAGAAGGAATCTGTGGTATGTGCTCTATGTTTATCAATGGAGAAGCGCACGGTCCTGACCGTTTGGTAACGACTTGTCAGCTGCACATGAGAAAGTTTAAAGACGGAGATACAATTACCATTGAACCTTTCCGCGCCAAAGCATTTCCAGTAATCAAAGATTTAACAGTAGATCGTTCCTCTTTTGATCGAGTACAGCAAGCAGGAGGTTTCGTGTCTGTAAATACCTCGGGCAATACTCAGGATGCCAATGCGATTCCAATTGACAAACACGATGCAGACAAAGCATTTGACGCTGCTACTTGTATCGGTTGTGGAGCTTGTGTAGCTACGTGTAAAAATGCGTCTGCCATGTTGTTTGTCTCCGCGAAAGTGTCACAGTATGCGCTGCTTCCTCAAGGAAAAGTTGAAGCCACAGATCGTGTGTTGAATATGGTGAAACAAATGGACGAAGAAGGTTTTGGAAATTGTACCAATACTGGCGCTTGTGAGGTAGAGTGTCCCAAAGGGATTTCACTGGAAAACATCGCACGTATGAACCGAGAATATTTATCAGCCAGTTTGAAGGGCTAGTTTTACCAGTGTAACATGATGCCTCTTTCTGAATCCCAAAATGTCCCATTCTTGAAATCACTTTTTAGGAAATTATAAATGTTTTGTGCGGATTGTTCAGGGGATAGCCTGGCATTCTCAAGACTACTTTCCGTAATGTTTGTTTTTACCCAACCGGGATGAATTGAAGCAACTCTGATTTTTTTTTCAAGGCGATTTGATAAAATTTTTGTGTACATGTTCAAAGCACTCTTCGACATTCTATAAGCAACAGCATCTGTTTTTTCACAAACTTCAACTGACCCCATTTTCGACGAAATATTTAGTACCATTCCATTTTCTGGGATCAATTTAATAAGTGGTTCTGTGAAGAAAACAGTACCACTAACGTTTACATCAAACGTAGCATTTAAAAAATCCCGTTTGGGGTTTAGGGTATCTAAATCAGGACCAATTCCAGCATTATTGATCAAAATATTAATTTTGTCAAATTTTGTAAAAATGTCCTGATGTGCATTTGTAATACTACGGGAATTGGAAAGATCTAGTGCTAAAGGGAAAAAATTTTTATGTTTGAAATCAAAATTTTGAGATCTGCTTGTACCTATAACAAAATAGCTTTTACTTAACATTTTTTGGGCTAACGCTTTGCCTATGCCTTTACTTGCGCCTGTAATTAAAACTATTTTTTTCATTTGATATGGGTTTTCCCAAATAGGGTATTAATAGAACGTTCTCCTAGATCAAGCTTAATAAAAAAGTAACCAAAAGAAAGAGAAAAATTGCCCCAAACAATTTTCGATTAGAAACAGCCATTTTTTTCTTGGAAAAAAGAACCATAATCAGAAAAGATAGTGAGATAAAAAGGGGCCAGACTGCAGTGGGAAGCCCCATTGCCAAACTCATTTGTTTTTCATCACTGCCTGCCCAGATTCCTTGAAAAATTGCTGCCCAACGGAAAAACGGCTGCAGAAAGCAAGAGAAGAAATCCAAAACTAGCACGATATTTTTTAAGTAACAAAAAGCCTACAAAACCTTGTAAAAAAGAAAATCCAACGCCACTCCCATAAATCACGATTTTTTGAATCTTTGTAAAAGGCATTGGTTCCGCTTGAAGAATAATTGTGTTTAATTTTAAGTTGAAATCAATCTCAAAAAAAAGGTAGGCTAATCCATGCGCACATTCATGCGTAAAATAGGTAAAACAAGGGAGCAACAGAAGACCTATAAATAAGTTGATCTGAGGTTTTATCATTAGTAAAAGATATAAGGAATTAGTTTATTCTAAATTTCAATATACTCGGATTCTCCTTTTGAAATTTCACCTGTAATCCATTCCCAATTCATTTTTAATCTAATTTTTTGGTTTTTTGTGTAAGAGACTTTTGCAACTGCTTTTCCTGCTTTTAGCAATCCTCCATTAGTCACACATTGATATAAAAGGACAAGTTTTTCATTTTGTAAAAGGGCAATAATTTTACCATATCTTATTTGTCCTCCATGGTAATCTGCAGTGACTAAATCTTTCTCTTGTTTAAAAAAAAATATAGTTTCGGAACTCACTTTTCCTGTTTTGGAGTTTTGTACAAGTGAGAATTTTTTATTGTTAAAGTTTAGGTTCTTCATAAAGATTGACAGATTTGGAAACTTAAAAATAGCTAAAAAAACTATTCCTTAGATCAAGCGAAAAGAACTGAAATTTTCAATGACTTGAACGCATCCCAATTCCAGCAAAGTTTTTTCATCAAGCATCGTACTTACACCTATGACCTCCATGCCAGCAGCCTTAGCAGCTAGAACACCTGAGTGACTGTCTTCAAATGCCAAACAAGCTTCAGGAGCCACATTTAGTTTTTGTGCAGCGGTAAGAAATATCTCGGGATGGGGTTTGCCGTGTACTACTTGATGGCCACCTGTAGTTGAGTGGAAGAAAGAATGAAGTGCTAAGGCATTAAAAATAAAATCAATGTTATGTTGATCACCCATAGTAGCAATGCCCATGGGTAAATTTTGGGCTTGTATTTTTAAAAAATCGTGTAATCCTTCTAGGGCTTGTACATGCGGACGGTACATTTCTCGGTACAGTTCTTCTTTATGACTCCCCATACGAAAAAGTTCTTCTCGATCTGAAATTTGCGGAAATAGTCGCGACATAATTTCTACCAACGAGCCCTTGTGATATTTGCGATCAAAGGTTTCATAGTCCAACTCCAAATTATGAAGTTTAAAGAGGGCGATCCAAGACTGCTTGTGATAAGACATATTATCCACCAAAGTCCCGTCCATGTCAAAAATAAGTGCTTTATGGGAGGGCATTTACCACTTTTTGCATAAAAATCCCTACTTGACTGGGTTCTAGCCAACGGGTCACTACCACTACGTTTTGATCTGGAATAATAATGATAAAATTCCCACCAAAGCCAGCCGCATAAAATACGTTTTCGGGAACTCCTTCCCAATACCTACTAGTCCCTTTTTTATTAAGCCACCACATATAGCCATAATTCACCTGAGCGGGTGAGGACTGGGTTGCCATTTGTATCCATTTTTTGCTGATGAGTTGTTTTCCTCTCCAGTTTCCTTCATTCAAAAACAGTAGGCCAAAACGGGCATGGTCCTCTGTGCTTATGAACAGCCCACCTCCCGAATGTCCACCTCCAGATACGGATTGCATCCGATTGCCATCAAGTTCAATCCAAGAGTTTTTGTATCCATACCATCGCCATGTTGGACTGGCGCCTATTGGATCCATAATGTGCTCTTTTAAAACCTGTGGTAATGGTTTACGCCATGTATTCAGTAGGGAATATGCAAGCACATTGACTCGCACATCGTTGTATTCAAAATGTGTTCCAGGGGTGTGATAACGCCTGTTTTTCCAATCGTCTAGTTCACCTTCGCTTGGAGGTCGGTCTGCCCAGTCGTGACCCCCCCAGAGAGTTCCAGACCAATCCGAAGACTGGTTTAAAAGATGCTCCCAGCGGATTTGTTGGTTGTGAGCGCCGTCAAAAGTAGTGTCCCAAATCAAATCTGCAACCCGATCTTGTGGTTGAAACATTCCTTTATCTACGGCAAGGCCCGCCACGGTGGAAAGGTAACTTTTTGTCACACTAAAGGTCATGTCCACTCTTTTGGTTTCTCCCCAAGAAGCAATAACATATCCATCTTTCAAAATTATTCCAGCAGGTCCTCCTCGCTTTTTGGTAGGTCCTAAAATCTTATGATAGGGTTCCTTTTCAAAGCCTTTTAAGATTGCAATGCGTAAATCCTTAGCTCCGCTGTATTCGTTTTCTAAGGCAAAGGTTATAGCAGCCTCTAAATCTTTACTTTTAATTTCGAATTGTTCTGGAGTCCTTTGCTCCCATGGTATGCTATGGGAAGCAGGAAAATAAGTTTGACCTAAGGCTAGGGTACTCATCAATAGACTGAGTATAGTAAAATTTACCGTTTTTTTCAATTGCCTAAATGGGTTTTCGATTACATTTAAAGGTAAATAATTTATCATATAAAATCCAATCTTTTTATTATGAACTCCAAGATGAAAGCAAAACTAAAGATTACCGCCCTGCAACTTCCTCTTTTTTGGGAGAATGCAGTTGAAAATAGAGCCTACATTGATCGGCATTTCAATGCTTTAAGTCCAGAAACAGATATCGTTCTACTTCCTGAGCTTTTTTCATCGGGATTTACAATGAATGTGCACTCAGTTTCAGAATCCATGGAAGGTACCACAATCCAATGGATGCAATCTTGGGCAACTCAACTGGATCTTGTTTTGGGGGGTAGTTTAGTAATCGAAGAAGAAGGAAAGTTTTTCAATCGCCTCGTAATGGTTGGACCAGAGGGGCTTTTGGCACATTACGACAAACGACACACCTTTACCTTGGCAGGAGAAGATAAAGCCTATACTTCAGGAACCAATTCGGGTTTGTTTGAATACAAGGGTTGGCAAATCTGTTTGCGAATTTGTTATGATTTACGTTTTCCCGTTTGGAATCGAAACACGACAGACTATGATCTATTGATTTTTGTAGCTAACTGGCCTTCTCCTAGAATTAACGCCTGGGATACCCTGCTTCAAGCGCGTGCTATTGAGAACATGAGTTTTGTAGTAGGAGTCAATCGTGTGGGAACGGATGAGAAAGGCTTGGATTACCCTGGGCATTCCGCAATTTACAACCCTCTTGGAAAGCTGATCACGGAAAAGATTTCTGCTAAAGAAGAAGCCCTTACTGCTGATTTGGACTATCTGGAACTTCAAGCACTCCGGAAGCAGTTGCGCTTTCTGGAAGATCGGGATAATTTTGACCTGTATTAAATGTTTCGTTCATGTCCCAATTTGCTCTTAAATCAATTTCTTTCCAATAATAGATTACATTTTCAGGTTGTATTTTTTGAAGATAATTTCCAGTGTCCCATTGTCGGTTTGCATTGGCGTCTTCGATGAGTCGTACGGTGTATTTTCCAGAATCTAGCAATTCAAAAGTGTAGTTGTTTCCTGGAATGGGACGGTCGTATCGGCGCACCACTTTTTTGTTATTGATCAACTCCAGAATATAGGGATGAGGAGAATTGTGTTGTAGTCGGAGATAAATATTACCATAGTCTTCAATTTTTTTTGTCGAAGTTTTAAAGACAAGTGTGTCATGGGTTTGGCCCCAAAAATCTTCTAAAGCATTTGGGTAGAGGGTAATTTGATACTGGTCACTAGGCAACACTTCAAAATCTACTTTGATCCGATCGTAGTTTTCAAGAATTTCCAACTTGGCATCTACGGGTAGAGTATCCTTGTTAGTTACTAAAATACGATCCGAATTGACACGTGTAATAGGAAGATTACTCGCCAATTCAAATTTATTTTTAAGTTTTAAGGTTCCTTTATTAAATTTCGTTATGACCAATGAATCTTTGATCGGTTCTTTTAAAAAAGCAGTTTTGATGCGAAGCGTATCTTGAATTTCTAACTCAAACTTAATGGAATCTAATGTAGCCCCTCGAAACCAATAGTTTAGGCTGTCTTTTTCTCTGTGTCGGGTTACCAATGATTTAAAACTATCGGGTACTTCGCTGATCATTTCAAATGATTCGTCCTCATAATCTCCGTAATATGCTAGTGCAATATGGTGTTCATTGATAAAATAGGGCGCATCCCAAGAAAAATTTGTTCGCTCTTTAAAAAGGCGTAGGTCAATTATAGAATCTTGAGGAAGTTCAATAAGTTGATCTACAAAACCAATTTTATCTACACTTTGATCAAAGAGGTAATTTCCAGCGAGGTCTTGCAGTGCGATAAGGTTGTATTTTCCTGCTCTCAAATTTTGAAATCGAAAAATCGTAGTGTCTAAAGTACTTGTTACATAAAGGGGTTTGGCAGAATAAATGGTAGAATCATTATACACGCTATCTACAGGATAAAGTTGTAACGAAACAAAGGATTCGGTCTCTTTTTCAAAAGCATCTGTCACCTTGCCTTTGATAAAAAGGGAGTCTATTGTAGCGCCTGTGGAAAGTGTATAAGTTAAAAAGGGAGTAGGATTGGATTCGTTAAAATCGACAATCGCTTCTCCAAAATTGAATGTATAGGTGGTATTTTCCATTAGGCTGTCTTTCAATTCCAAAGAAATCTTTTTGGAAGCTCCTGTAGTAGGATATACCTTATATTGTGTGGAATTTAAGGGAGGTGAAATGATAAGTTGTTTACTTACATCTTTTAATGTGACATATTCATCAAAAGTGAGTGTAAATCCTTCTTTATCGAAAAAGGTGGTGTTAAGTTTGGGGGAGGCATTTATTAAACTCGGAGGGATACTATCCCTTGGCCCTCCTGTGGGAGAGGCACGTTTTGCACACTGAACTGTAATCAAAAGAAGTAGTGTGAAAAGATAAAATGGAACCCGTAGTTTCATGTTCTTTTAAATTCCACACAAAATAACACAATATTCCCGTTACAACCTACAGGCAAGTGAAACGATACTCAATTTTAAAGGTTTCTTTTTCAAGAGGGCACTGGCACAAGCAGAGAGTGTCGCTCCTGTGGTAATGACATCGTCCACCAAAAGAAAATGTGTCATTTCTTGGGGTAGGGGCAGATGAGATTCAAATGCTTGATCTACCTCCCTCCAACGTTCTTCATAGCCAACTTGAGCCAAAGATTGGGTTTTTTTATACGAATCAACGTCTTTTCCATTACAGGAATATTTAATTTTTCCGACAATGCACTGGCAATAATTGCGGCCTGGTTATACCCTCTTTTTCTCATTTTTGAGGGGTGTAGTGGAACAGGAATAATGCCATCAATCTTTTTCAGATAAGGACTTGCTAATATCGTATCTCCTAGCCAGTGACCGAGATAAATCCCGATATGAGGTTGTCCTAAATATTTAAATTGATGAATCATTTGTGCAACTTTTCCTTCTTTTTCAAAATAGAAAAGTGCGATAGCATTTTCTAAAGGAAAATTCAATTTTAATTTATTGTAGAGTGTATTTTTGTGTGTTTTATTAAAATGGGTTAAGGGGAGTTCAGTTTGGCAACTAAGGCATACCATTTTTTCATAAAAATTTAAATGACAAGTACAGCCCAAACAAACTCTAGGAAATAGCAGGTCTAAAAAGGAGTCCCATGTGTTTTTGAAAAGCATTTTTGAGGCATCTTTGTCCAATATTAAAAAGAACATTTAGAAATTCAAAGCCTTAAAGAGAAGGTTGTGTTAAAGTTTATGGATAATTGAAAATTCAACCCTTTAATTTTTCTATTTTAGACAACCACCCAAAAATTGGAATAAATGAAAAAAGAATATTACAATCCTGAAGACTTAAAAAAATTTGGTGAAATTTCTAAATGGAATAAAGAATTGGGAGATCGATTTTTTGAATATTACAATAAAGTATTTGAAGAAGGAGCGCTTACCGCCAGAGAAAAATCATTGATTGCCCTTGCGGTAGCCCATGTGGTTCAATGTCCATATTGTATTGATGCCTACACCAAAGATGGTCTGCAGCGGGGAATTGAAAATGAGGAAATGATGGAAGCCGTCCATGTAGGTGCGGCAATTAAAGGGGGTGCAGTTTTAGTGCACGGAGTACAGATGATGAATCGTCACGACCAATTGAGTATGTAATGGCTACAAAATCTTTAAAAGCAAGAAAGAGCGCACTATCAAACACAGAAAAGCAATTGGATGTATTGTCCAATAGTATTTTTAAGGCAGGGGTATTGCCTACTTTTAAGCAAAAATTGCACGCCCATCAAATTGAGGAAATTAAACCGAATGTATTACAAGTACTTCAAATCAATATGGGCTATATGTGCAATCAGGTGTGTGCTCATTGCCACGTAGATGCAGGACCTGACAGAAAAGAAATGATGTCTCGTCAAACCCTCCAACAGTGCCTTACCGTGATGCAAACAGAAAAGATAGAAACGGTAGATTTAACCGGAGGCGCCCCCGAAATGCATCCTGATTTCCGATGGTTTATTCAAGAAATTCGAACTCAAACCTCCGTTCAAGAAATCATTGTACGCTCCAACCTCACCATCCTCCTAGCTAATAAGAAATACTATGATTTGCCTGACTTTTTTGCCGAACATAGAGTGCATATAGTGTCTTCTTTACCTTTTTATAAACGCAATAAAACGGACCGCCAGAGGGGATCGGGGGTTTTTGACACTTCGATCAAAGCCCTCCAAAAACTCAATGCTACGGGTTATGGAAAACCCGATTCCAGCCTGATTTTAGATTTGGTATATAACCCCTCGGGCGCATTTTTACCTGGGGATCAAAAAGCACTAGAAGAAGATTTTAAAAAAGCCCTCTTAAACGATTTTGGAATTGAATTCAACCAACTTTTTGCACTTGCCAATTTACCCATCAGCCGGTTTTTGGACTATCTGATAGCCTCTGAAAACTTTGAAGAATACATGACCGCTCTTGTAGAAGCGTTTAATCCCGTGGCAGCAAAAAATGTAATGTGTACCAATACTCTTTCTGTGAGTTGGGAAGGCTATTTGTTCGACTGTGATTTCAATCAAATGTTGGATTTGAAAGTGGACACAGCGCATCCACACATAAGCCAATTTAATAGCCAGTTGTTGCAAAAAAGAAAGATTCAAATTTCCCAACATTGTTATGGTTGTACTGCTGGGGCGGGAAGCAGTTGTCAAGGAAGTATTGCTTAAAAATGAGGTGTAACAAGATTGAACTTAGTTTATGAATTTTCAAAAACAGTTAGAAGAAAGCCTTCAATTTGTTAGTGACAAAGGAATTCCAAATACAACTGTTGGAATTGTATTAGGCACAGGATTAGGCGCACTTGCTGAACAGCTTGATCTACAAATAGAGATTCCGTATAGTAAAATCCCACATTTTCCGAAGGCTACTATGGAATACCAAAAAGGACGTTTACTGTATGGAATGCTCCAAGGCCAACCCGTTTTAATGTTTCAAGGAAGATTCCACGCTTATGAAGGCTTATCATTTTTTGAAATCACTTATCCCATTCGATTAATGAACACCTTAGGAGTAAAAACCGTGATATTGAGTAATGCGGCAGGAGCACTGAACCTATCTTTTAAAAAAGCAGGGTTAATGTTGATTGAAGATCACATCAATTTGCAAGGAGGCTCACCTCTAGCTGAAAAGGGTATCGAAGCACTGGGAAATCGTTTTGTTGACATGTTGGAGCCTTATTCCAAGACACTCAATGAACAAGTTGTCCAAATTGCACAAGAATTGGACGAGGAGCTATATCGAGGGGTTTACACCTCTGTATTGGGTCCACAATTGGAAACCCGAGCGGAATATCGATTTTTAAAAATGATTGGTACTGATGCGGTGGGTATGTCCACTGTTCCAGAAGTGATAGTTGCCAACCAACTGGAAATGGATGTTGTGGCGTTTTCTGTAATAACAGATCTGTGTGATCCTGAAGATCTGAAGCCCATTGATATAGAAGACATTATGGCGGCTGCCAAGACTGCAGAAATGAAGCTGATTCGAATTGTAAAAGTCTTGATTTCCTCCCTGTAAATACTTTAGTACAATTCTTTCACAGAGCTCTTAAAAAAGAACAAAAAGAATTATTTTAGCGCCATGGCACAACAAGCAGATCAATTCAAAAAAGTAATTTCCCATGCCAAAGAGTATGGCTTTGTATTCCCTTCAAGCGAAATCTATGACGGCCTTAGTGCGGTTTATGATTACGGTCAAAATGGAGCTGCTTTAAAAAAGAACATTCGCGACTATTGGTGGAAAGCAATGGTGCAATTGAACGAAAATATTGTGGGAATTGATTCAGCCATTTTTATGCACCCTACCATTTGGAAGGCATCGGGCCACGTGGATGCATTTAATGATCCACTGATAGATAACAAGGTTTCCAAAAAGCGCTACCGAGCGGATGTATTGGTAGAAGATTACGTGGCTAAAATTGAAGCTAAAATAGAAAAGGAAGTAGCCAAGGCCGCAAAGCGATTTGGAGAGGCCTTTGATGAGGTTCAATTTAAATCCACCAACCCAAGAGTGTTGGAATATCAAAAAAAAGCAGATACCATATTAAAGCGTTTAGGGCAATCTTTGGAAAAAGAAGATTTATCTGATGTAAAAGCATTGATTGAAGAGTTGGAAATTTCTTGCCCAGAGTCAGGTTCTCGAGATTGGACCGAAGTGAAACAATTTAACCTTATGTTTGGCACCAAACTGGGAGCCTCTGCAGAATCTGCAATGGATTTGTACCTTCGACCGGAAACAGCGCAAGGAATTTTTGTCAATTTTTTAAATGTTCAAAAAACGGGTCGTATGAAACTTCCGTTTGGAATAGCTCAAACGGGAAAAGCCTTTAGAAATGAAATTGTAGCACGCCAATTCATCTTCAGAATGCGTGAATTTGAACAAATGGAAATGCAATTTTTTATTCCTCCAGGCACTCAAAAAGAATGGTATGCTCATTGGAAAGAAAATCGTCTAAAATGGCATCTGGCACTAGGGATGGGAGCAAACAACTACCGCTTCCATGATCATGAAAAATTGGCGCACTATGCAGATGCAGCTGCAGATATCGAGTTTCGTTTCCCTTTTGGATTCAAAGAACTAGAAGGAATACATTCGCGAACTGATTTTGATCTGGCCAGCCATGAAAAATATACAGGAAAAAAGCTTCAGTATTTCGATCCAGAACGCAATGAAAATTATGTACCATATGTAGTAGAAACCTCTATCGGTTTGGATCGTATGTTTTTAGCGGTGCTTTCTCATGCCCTGACTGAGGAAACGTTAGATGACGGAACCCTTCGTACTGTTTTAAAACTCCCTCCTGCCTTGGCACCTACAAAGGTGGCTGTATTGCCTTTGGTAAAAAAAGATGGATTACCAGAATATGCCCGCAAGATTGTCGCTGATTTAAAATGGAATTTGGAAACAGCATACGACGAAAAAGATGCAGTAGGTAGACGTTATCGAAGACAAGACGCATTAGGAACTCCCTACTGTGTCACTGTAGATCACCAAAGCTTAGAAGATCAAACAGTAACCCTTCGAGAACGAGATTCGATGCAGCAAGAACGCGTGGCTGTGGATGATCTAAAAAAGTTGATCGTAGATAAAGTAGCGCTTATTTCTTTACTCAAGAAACTTTAAAAACGTTTTCCAATAGAGACCCCTATTCTAGGGTATGCATTTACATATTGTTCGTTTAAAAAACGCCCTGCACCAGCAAAAATTTCTACGCTGTAGTTATTGTAATTGACAAATTTATAGCCTAAATCTAGTCCCAATGAAACCCCAATGTACTCCTGATGAACCAAACTTTCGTAATCGTAAAAAGGAACATCATCGTAAGTGTAGAATTCAGTTTCCCCACTATTGATTCCTGCAAAGAGTTCCGTGTAAAATCCTTTATTATTAGCGTTCTTTTTGCTTTGAAGATAAATACGATAAAAAGGAGCTATTTCGAATTTTTCATAACGATATCCTTCGGCGGTATCAAAATTGACAAAGCCATATACTCCATAGCTGGAATGGTCGTTGATAAATCGTTCATAGGTGATTCCTATAGCGGGCATAATCAAAAGTTCAAGCATATTGAGAGTAATCTCGTTTTTGGGGAGGGGTGGGTCTTGTTCTAAAACTAAATTTTGCTGTCCGTAGCTAAATGTGAAAACCAAAAGAACCAGTAGAAGAGAAAGGGTATTTTTCATGATTTTGATTTTTTAACTTTTATACCAAAATCTATACCACAACCCTTAATAATTTAATTTCTTTAACGAGGAGGATTTTTTATCTTCGTAAAAAAAGGATTTGAAACTACTTTCCTATAACGTCAATGGCATTAGAGCTGCACTAAAAAAGGGTTTTGCCCAGTGGCTGCAAGCAGCTAACCCCGATGTAATTTGCATCCAAGAAACCAAAGCATTGCAAGAACAAGTTGACACCACTGTTTTTGAAGATTTAGGGTATCACCACTATTGGTTTTCTGCTCAGAAAAAGGGGTATAGTGGTGTAGCTATTTTTTCCAAAAAACAACCTAAAAAAATAACATACGGAAGCGGAATAGATCACATGGATTTTGAAGGACGTATTCTCAGAGTGGATTTCGATGAGGTTTCTATCATGAGCCTTTATCTTCCATCTGGAACGAACGTGGCTCGTTTGGACTACAAATTCAAATTTATGGAGGAGTTTCAACGTTACATTGATGCCCTAAAAAAGGAAATCCCCAATTTAGTAATATGCGGAGATTACAATATTTGTCATGAGGCGATTGATATTCACGACCCTGTTCGCAACAAAACGGTTTCTGGGTTTCTCCCTGAAGAACGC
>JAFMLQ010000056.1 GCA_017852075.1 Flavobacteriaceae bacterium
ACTTAACCAAAGCCGGCATGAGTGGTGCCAATTTTTTTCTCCTCTTTTTGAGTGTGCTGGGTGCGATGTCGTATTTGACTGCAGTGTTGGGTCAATTTCCTCCCAAAACTACTTTTAAAGTGTTTGTGTTTGGTTTTGCCCTAAAACTTATATTATTGTTGATTAGTCTACTGCTATAAAGTGTGAAAATTCTGTGCAAATTGGAGCGCATAACCTATATTTGCATCCGATCGATGCCGAACTTTGATGAAAGACCAATTTGCTAAAATTTTCTTTTCCACACGTCTAACTGCCGTTCTTTTTATCCTGTATCCCACAGCAATGGCTTTTGGAACCTTTATTGAGAGTTGGTATAGTACAGATACCGCCAAAATTTGGATTTACAATGCGTGGTGGTTCGAGGTTTTAATGATCTTGATGGCTATCAATTTTGCGGGAAATATTTTTAAATATCGGTTACTTCGAAAGGAAAAATGGGCCGTCTTGTTACTTCATCTTTCTTTTTTACTCATTCTTCTAGGTGCTTTTATCACTCGTTATATCGGTTATGAAGGAGTCATGCCCATTCGTGAAGGAATGATTGAAAACGAAATGCTTACAGACAAAACCTATCTTACTGTTTATATAGATGGTGAAATTGAGGGCGAAGCGCGCAGAAAGAAATTGGAAGACGATCTTCTACTTTCCGAACATGTCAATAATGATTTTTCATGGACTAACAATTTTAACGGTCAGGAGTTTACCATAGCCTATGTAGATTTTATTGAAAACGCTACAGAAGGATTGGTTTTGGACGACACGGGAGAGCGCTACCTTAAAATTGTAGAAGCCGGAGACGGTAGCCGTCACGATCATTATATCAAAGAAGGGGATATTGCGAATATTCACAACATATTATTTACGCTCAACCGACCACAAGAGGGCGCCATCAATATTACCCTAAAAGACGGATTATACACCATCAATTCTCCTTTTTCAGGGCAGTTTATGCGAATGGCCGATCAGTTTCAAGGGGTTTTGGATGCAGAGACAGAAAGCCCTTTACAATTTCGCTCATTATATACCTTACCAAATTTCCAATTTGTAATCCCCGAGCCCGCCCTACGCGGAAAATTCGATATAGTAAAAGCTGATACCCAAGGGGAATCTGTTCAAAATGCCTTGCGTTTGGAAGTCCAATCTCAAGGGCAAAGCGAAATAGTAACCTTATTAGGCGGCAAAGGAATCAGTAACAATCCGAAAAAGGTATCCGTAGCAGGTCTGGACTTTTATTTACAGTTTGGTTCCCTTGCCATAGCATTACCATTTGCCATAAAACTCAACGACTTTATTGCAGAAAAATACCCAGGAACCGAAAAGAGTTACGCCTCTTTTATGAGTAAAGTACGTGTAGAAGACACCGAATCCTTTGACTATGATATTTATATGAACCATGTCTTGGACCACAAAGGCTACCGTTTTTTTCAAGCTTCTTTCAATCCAGATGAAAAAGGAACCATACTTTCTGTGAACCATGATTGGTGGGGAACCTACATTACTTATACAGGCTATATATTGTTGTATTTGAGTATGATCGGAATCTTTTTTATTGGAAAAACCCGTTTCCAGGACCTTTCAAAGGCATTAGATAAGATCAATCAAAAAAAGAAATCCCTTACCGCTTTCCTTCTCTTTTTTGCCTTACAGTCGGTAAGTTTACAAGCTCAAAATCCTGTTCATCAGCAACGTAGTGCCATCGATTTTGACTCCATCATCAATGCAGATGCCTTTTCGGAAGCTCATGCTCGTAAATTTGCAGAGTTGATCATTCAAGACTCTGGTGGGCGAATGAAGCCCGCTAATACGTTTTCTTCTGAATTGTTGCGTAAAGTGAGTAAAAGTGATACTTATCAAGGATTGAACTCGGATCAGGTATTGTTATCCATCATGAACAATCCTGCAGTTTGGTACAACGTTCCTTTGATTTATTTAAAACGAGGGAATGACAGTATTCGTAAACTCGCAGGTTTGGATGCAAAGGCAAAATACGCACCGTTATTATCCTTTTTTGACAATACAGGAAACTATAAACTGGCAACTCCACTAGAAGAAGCCTATCGTGCAGCTGTGCCCAATCAGTTTCAAAAAGATTTTATAGAACTAGACCGCAAAGTCAATCTGTTGTATTCTGCCTTAGAGGGCAAAGTTATGCGGATATTTCCCTTGCCCAATGATGTGAATAACAAATGGGTTTCCTATCCCGAATTAGCCGAGGCGAATTTTACAGGCAACGATTCCCTTTACGTCCGCAATATTTTGCCCTTATATTTCCAATCCCTCAGATTGGCTCAGCAAGATGGGGATTATACACAAGCAAATAATTTGCTGGAAAGTATTCATGGGTTTCAAAAAAAGTTTGGAGGGGAGGTTTTGCCCAACCAAGAGAAAGTTAGGGCAGAAATCGTTTACAATAAATACGATATTTTTAAGAAATTATTCAGTTGGTATATTTATGCAGGAACTCTGTTTTTTGCGGTATTAATTTTCCAAATTTTTAAATCGAATCGTTTTATTTCCTTTACCGTAAGAGCTTTTCAGGCTATTTTGGTAGTCTTGTTTCTTTTGCATACGGGTGGGCTTATTGCCCGTTGGTATATCTCGGGACACGCGCCTTGGAGCGATGCCTATGAATCGATGATATACGTGGCTTGGGCGACCCAATTTTTTGGCTTGGCTTTTGGGCGTAAATCGGCTTTGACGATGGCTTCCACAGCTTTTGTTGCTGGAATGATTTTGATGATTGCACATTGGAACTGGATGGATCCTGCCATTGCCAATTTGGTTCCCGTTTTAGACAGTTACTGGTTGATGATCCACGTAGCTGTGATTGTAGGAAGCTATGGACCCTTTGCTCTGGGTATGATCATTGGTGCTGTAGCCTTGATTTTGATGTTGGTTGCCAACCAAAAAAATAAAGAGAAAATCAAATTACAGATCAAAGAACTCACCATTATAAACGAGTTGGCACTTACGGTAGGTTTGATCATGTTGACCATCGGAAATTTCTTAGGAGGAATGTGGGCCAATGAAAGCTGGGGACGTTACTGGGGCTGGGACCCTAAGGAAACTTGGGCATTGATCAGCATTATGGTATACGCTTTTGTTATTCATATGCGTTTAATCCCAGGACTGCGAGGAACTTGGATTTTCAACCTGATGAGTGTAGTCGCTTTTGCGAGTATTTTGATGACTTACTTTGGAGTGAATTTCTATTTGGTCGGATTGCATTCTTATGCCAGTGGAGATAAAATTATAACACCAGATTTTGTGTATTACTCAGTGGTTTTCGTTGCACTTTTGGGGACAGTATCTTACTTTAGATCCAAAAGCCTTTATGCGAAATAAGCTGTGGCACAGTTTTTGGAAATTACAAACACTAAAACCATTTGATGAATCGTTTCCAAATAATCCCTTTAATTTTAATTTTTTTGAATTTTTCATGTGTGAAAAACACAGAAATGCTCCCTGAAGACGATCTTAGTGTTGAAGAAAAAAAGTGGCGCAGTCAGAATTTAGAAGATTATGAATTTACCTTACAAATCAGTTGTTTTTGTGTTTTGGAATATACCTATCCCAAACGAGTTGTCGTAAAAAACAACGAAGTATTTCAAGTAAATGAAACACCTATTGAAGAAATCAACGACCCCTCTATTCGAACCATTGACGGGTATTTTAGTTTTATCCGCGAAACACGAAAAGAGAAACCAGACGAGGAAGAGATTACTTTCGATCCTGAAATGGGGTATCCAACCACTATTTTTTTCGATATCAGCTATATGATAGCAGATGAGGAAATTAGATATTCGATTAGTAATCTGATTCCTTTAAAATAATTTAAAAGGAATAGATTTTTTTATTTTCATTTTTTTTTAATTTAGTAATTAGAGTAATTAGATTGGGCATCTAAAGAAGTTATTGTCCTCAAATCGAATACTATATCTACTACTTATGAAAAAAAAATGGTTAATCTATTCCATCCTTGGAATGATACTTTTAGGTCTTGGACTTTCTCTCATGGGAGAAGCCATCATTCACAAATCGAACAATGACATAGACTGGTTTTACTGGGGAACGGCAGCACTAGCAACTTTTAATGCTGGTATTGGGTTAGTTGGAGAAGCAATAGTACTAAAGGTTAGGCTAGGGATCTAGTTAAAAGCGGCGACAAAATCATCCTGATCACTTCCATTTTTGATTAGTGTAAATGCCTTGTCTATGGTGGATTCTACCTGATCTGTGGGAAATCCCAATCCAATCAGCAAACGTTTCATCAAGTCTTGCTCTGCCTCATCAGCAATATGATCTGCAAAGACCATTCGAGTTAAATCGTATAATCGTTCTAGACGTCGCTCTTTAGTGCTAGGTGGGTTAATAGGATGTTTATCAATATGTTTCATTATCTCTGTAACTTCATCTGCCTCAATTTCAAGATTAATTGCAGTTCGGTTGAGAAAGGCTTGTTCCTCCTCTGAGATAATTCCGTCTGCAAGTGCTATTCGTACTATGGCCGCAAAATGATCTCTATTTCGTGATTTAAACCCAGGAGTGTATAGGTCTGAATATGACATATTATTTTTTTTCACAAGATAAAAAATCGAATTGGCAAAGAGTTTAATTTTTAACTATAAATTTAACCTAAGAAATATTTTAATGAAACCGCTTTATATTTTAAAAAACAGATCGGATATAGGTGCTGGTACACGCGGCTCAGACATGGGGATTGATGCCCTTGAAATTGCCGCAATTAACTCGCAAAATGATTTTTTTAACAGACATCCATTTAAGGATATAAAAACACATAATGAAACGGTCTATGACAAGGTCAAAAACACGACTGCGAAAAGGATTAATTTTGTTTTAGAACAATGCCAGCGCCTAAAAAAAGCAACAAAATTGGCATTGGAAGCGGGCTCTTTTCCGCTTATTCTTTCTGGAGATCATTCCTCAGCCTTAGGATCTTTGGCAGGAATAAAGGCTGCGTATCCTGATCATACTTTGGGAGTCGTTTGGATCGATGCTCATGCCGATTTACACACCCCTTTAAGCACTCCTTCTGGAAATGTCCACGGCATGCCCTTGGCGGCAGCTTTGGGTCACGATAACAGTACATATCAAATTAATACAGTAAGTAAAGAGACTTTAACTGACTGGGAACAAATGAAAAACTTGGGAACGGTTACACCCATAGTACAACCCGAACACCTCATTTATTTTGGGGTACGCGATACTGAAAAAGAAGAAGACGCACTCATGTCTGAAAAAGGAATTCGCAACTACCCAGTCCATGAAGTACGCCATAGAGGATTGGTCCAATGTGTCGAAGAAGCCTTGAGCCAATTGGCTCAAGTAGATTTAATTTATATCACTTTTGATGTGGATGCTCTGGATTGTGATTTGATTTCTCATGGAACAGGAACTCCAGTTTCTAAAGGGTTCGACCCCAAAGAGGTAATACAGCTTATTCAAGGAATACAGGCGAGCAATAAAGTTGTTGCATTGGAGGTTTCTGAAATCAATCCTTTGCTAGACGAAAAAGGCAATCGAATGGCAGAGACTGCCTTTAAAGTGATCGATGAGGTGTTTGGTTAATCAATATCAAGACGGATTCCCAAGGAGATGTTGTTTTGTAAATACGATTGAT
>JAFMLQ010000057.1 GCA_017852075.1 Flavobacteriaceae bacterium
TGTACGCTCCAGGAATAGGGGATGATACTCGAGGCTTGACCATGCTGTTGACCCTATTAGAGACCCTAAAAACAAATCAAATCCAACCCAAACACAATATTCTTTTTGTAGGTTCCGTAGGCGAAGAAGGTCTAGGTGACCTACGTGGTGTCAAACACCTTTTTCGGGACGGAGGACCAAAAATTGACAGTTGGATTGCTATTGATGGCGGATCCATTGGAAGAGTAAATAACAAAGCTTTGGGGTCTTATCGTTATCGGGTTACCTTCAAGGGTCCAGGAGGACACTCTTGGGGTGCTTTTGGATTGGCAAATCCACACCACGCGCTAGGAGAGGCCATAAGTAACTTTGTAGGGGTTGCAGATCAGTACACAGCAGAGGGCCCGAAAACTAGCTATAATGTGGGCGTTATATCCGGAGGAACTTCGATCAACTCAGTTCCTTTTGAGTCATCGATGCAGATTGACATTCGTTCGGTAGAACCTTCACGATTGGATGAGATGGAGGCACTTTTAGAAGAGGCCACCAAGAAGGCACTAAATCACCAAAATGGGATTAAGAGAAGAGGTCCAAATCTTACTTTGGAGTTAGATAAAATTGGAAACCGTCCTTCTGGAGAACTCACTAGCACACTTCCCCTTGTCCAACGTACTCTTGCAGCTACTACCTATTTTGGAACCACTCCATACTTGACTCGAGGATCGACAAATTCCAATATTCCAATTTCAAAAGGAATTCCCGCTGTCACCATAGGACGAGGAGGGAATGGAGGCAAAGCGCATTCGCTGGACGAGTGGTGGATCAATGAAGAAGGGCATAAGGCGATTCAATTGGCACTCTTGATCTTGTTGTCTGAAGCAGGGATGGATTGAACATTTTGTTCTAATTTAAATAGTCTTTATGGGCAAGCATTAAAAAAGCAATATATTGCTAAATAAACACTATATTTGTAATAAAAAGCAATATAGTGCTTATGAAATACGCTTCTTATTTAAATAAAGACATCCTAAAAGATTTGGGAAATAGATTAAAACAACACCGTTTAAATCAAAACCTTACCGCCAAGGAGTTGTCCGTTCGCAGCGGTGTAAGTGAGCGAACGCTTACGGGATTTGAACGAGGCGAAAAAAATATTTCATTGGTGACCTTGATTGAATTGTTGAGGGGTTTACAACTAATGGATCATTTGGAGCTATTGCTTCCTGAAATCCCCTTGGTAAGCCCTTTGGAAATGGTCGAAATAGAAAAGAAAAAAAGAAAAAGAGCTAGAAACTGATGGGTATAGAGGTTTTTATATGGGGAATGCGTGTGGGTGTTTTGGTGCGGCTGTCTGACGGAATTGCTTTTCAATACGATCCAGAATTTAAAAAATCGGGACTTGATCTTTCTCCTATCACTCTTCCTCTTGAAGGAAAAGAAATTTATAAAAACGAACCCAATTGGAAGGCTACAGAACGAATTCCTGGTCTTTTGTACGATTCACTACCCGATGCATTTGGGAACGATTTACTGGAAACTTATTTTAACGATAAAGGACTTACAGAAAAAGACATTGATGTTTTTGCCAAACTTCAATACATTGGTAAAAGGGGGATGGGTGCCTTGGAATTTAAACCTGCGACAGAAATCAAACAAACCGAGGCAACCATATCATTGGAAGAAATTGAAAAAATTTCTGTGTTGAGCACCGAAGGGAAAAAAGCGCTCAAAACCAATCTAAAAGCCAAAGATGCATTACTCCAAGTATTGCATATTGGAACCTCTGCCGGAGGTGCCCGTGCCAAAGCCTTGATCGCCATTCACAAACAAAACGGACAGATCAAGTCGGGACAATTGCCCTTGGGCTCTGATTATGATTATTGTATTATCAAAATTGACGGTGCCAACAAAAAAGAGCTGGGAGAACCTAGCGGCTACGGTCGCTTGGAATATACCTATTATCAAATGGCTGTAGATTGTGGAATAGCAATGATGAAAAGTCATCTTTATGCGGACGTGCATTTTTTAACCCAACGGTTTGATCGAGACCATAAAGGAGAAAAAATTCATATCCATTCCTTGTGTGGACTCTTGGGTCTGGATTACCATAATGTAGGGAGCTATTCTTATGAACAATATTTTATGGTGGCTCGAAAGTTGGGTTTGGGTCAAGATGCACTAGAAGAAATGTTTAGAAGAATGGTATTCAACGTACTGGCTCACAATTGTGACGACCATACCAAAAACTTTTCTTTTCAAATGAACAGGAGAGGTGTATGGTCTTTGAGTCCCGCTTTTGATTTGTGCTATTCTTACGACAGTGCCAATGATTGGGTAAACGGACACAATATGACAATCAATAATAAAAGAAAACAAATCACCTATTCCGATTTAATGGTTGTGGGTGAAAAGTTTAACATCAAAAGGCGAAAAAAGATTTTCGAAAAAGTGAAATCTATAATGGATTCCTTTCCTAGCTTTGCGAAAAAAAACAAAGTGAGTTTGCGACTGCGCAAAGAGGTGGAGAAAAATAGACCTCGTATTGATGGGGAATGAAAAGGGGATTGTTTAGAAAACACCTACTTTTCAGCTTTTACCTTCTTTGAAACCAAATAAACACCGGCAAATACCAAAAAGCAGGCTAGAATCTTAACTCCATCAAAAATATCATTTCCCGTAATCACCGCATAAACGATGGTTATCAAAGGCTGGAGGTAAGTAAATGCTCCTATGGTTGTGGGGGGTAAGGTTTGCAAGGCGTAAACATTAAACATATAAGTCAAAAATGTGGTTCCTACAATAACAAAACCCATACGCCAGATTGCTTCAAAAGGGAGTGTACTCCAGGACACTTCCATAAACTCTGTATAGGTTACTGGAAAGGTGTAGAAGACTCCAAGTAGGAACATCCACTTCATCAACGTAATTGTACTGTATTTTTTTGTCAAGGGTTTTACGATCACCAGATAGGCACCAAAACTAATGGCATTCACCAGGAGCATGGTATTGCCCAAAGGTATATTTGGTGCATTGAGGACTTGGGTGGTATTGCCGTAGAGTATCAGAATAATAGCGCCTGTAAATCCCAGCACAATACCTAAGAATTTAAAAAGGGTAAGTTTTTCTTTTAAAAAAAAGGCAGAAAGGATGAGAATGATAATGGGGGTAAGGGTTACAATCACACCGCTATTGATGGGTGTGGAAAGTTGTAGTCCTTTGAAAAACATCAACATATTGATACACATTCCCAAGAAAGCTGCTCCTGCTATTCTCAAATAATCTTTCGGTTCAATAGTCTCTTTGGGGACAAAAAGACTTACTGTCCAAAACAACACACTGGCGCCCACCACCCGAAGCATAATAAACCCAAAAGGGCCTATGTAATGCGGCATTACTACCTTGGCAATGGTATGATTTAGGCCGTATATGGTCGTTGCGCCGAAAGCAGCAAGCAATGCTAAAGCCCTACTATTCATCTAAAAAAGATTTAGCATCAGCTACAGTCTTAGGAGAATTTCCCACAAAAATGTGTTCGTCATAGAGCAGAACAGGACGTTTTAAAAAAGTATAATGCTCTAGCAATAAATTTTTATAGTCCTCTTCACTGAGATTTTTCTCTTTTAAGTTGCGCTGTTTGTAAAGCTGTGCTCGTTTATTGATTAAGTCTTCATAACTTTCCACCTTTTGATACAGAGCCTCTACTTGAGCCTCTGTAAGGGGATTTTTCTTGATGTCAATTTGGGTAATCGTATCTTTTAGCTTGAGCTCTTTTAGGATTCGTTTACAAGTATCACAACTACTTAAATAATAAAATAGACGCATGGAAATCGCTTTAGGATTACAAAGAAAAATCATTTTTGTGGAACCACAGAGGTTTTGCTTAAAATCAAATACCTTTACAACGGAAAATCTTGATGACATGAAATACAAACTCCATTTCAATAGTACCACGATCCATGGAGGCCAGGCTCCCGATAAGGGTTATGGCGCAGTAATGCCACCCATTTATCAAACTTCTACCTATGCCCAAACTACTCCAGGAGGGCATCAAGGTTTCGAATATAGCCGAACCCACAACCCTACACGCCAAGCCTTAGAAAAATCATTGGCAAGTATTGAAGCTGGAAAATACGGATTTGCTTTTGGATCTGGGCTGGCAGCAATGGACGCAGTTTTAAAACTACTTAAACCTGGAGACGAAATCATATCTACAGATGATCTTTATGGTGGATCTTATCGTTTGTTTACTAAAATTTTCGAGGATTTTGGATTGAAGTTTCACTTCGTACCCATGTCCCACACCGACGCAATTGCACAGACAATTTCGGAAAAAACAAAATTGATATGGGTAGAAACTCCAACCAATCCCATGATGAATGTCATCGATATCAAAGCAGTGGTGGAATTGGCAAGAGACAAAGACATTTTAGTTGCTGTGGACAATACGTTTGCTTCTTCATACATTCAGCAGCCTTTGACGATGGGAGCCGATATTGTAATGCACTCTGCTACCAAATACCTAGCGGGTCATTCCGATGTAGTTTTAGGAGCATTGGTAGTAAATGATGCCCAGCTTGCAGACCGGATAGGGTTTATTCAAAATGCAAGTGGTGCCATATGTGGTCCTATGGATAGTTTTTTAACCCTTAGAGGAATCAAAACTTTACACGTCCGTATGCAGCGTCATTGTGAAAATGCAGCGACCATTGCACATTTTTTAAATGACAATCCTAAAATTGAAAAAGTATATTGGCCTGGTTTTGAATTTCACCCCAATCACCACGTAGCAAAAAAACAAATGAACGATTTTGGTGGAATGCTCTCTTTTGTAACTCAAGGGGCAGATTATGCTGCGGCCATCAAAATAGTAGAACGGTTAAAACTTTTTACACTTGCTGAATCGCTAGGGGGAGTAGAAAGCTTGGCAGGACATCCTGCAAGCATGACTCATGCTTCCATTCCCAAAGAGCTTAGAGAGAAAAGCGGAGTGGTTGATGCACTGATCCGACTCAGCGTAGGAATAGAAGATGTACGAGATTTAATCGCTGATTTAGAACAAGCAATCGGTTAATTGCCCTTCATGGAACTTCCCAAAAACAAAAAAATTTACTTTGCCTCTGATCAACACTTTGGGGCGCCTACCCCTCAGTTGAGTAAGGTTAGGGAGGATAATTTTTTGCGTTGGCTCAACAAAATTGAAAAAGATGCAGCAGTTTTATTTTTATTGGGCGACTTGTTTGATTTTTGGTTTGAATACCAAAAGGTAGTTCCCAAAGGCTTCGTCCGTATATTGGGAAAATTAGCTGCCCTCTCAGATCGGGGAATTCCCATCCATTATTTTGTCGGAAATCACGACTTATGGATGAAAGATTATTTTGAAACAGAACTTCACATTCCCGTATATCATAAACCTCAAGAATTCACCTTTAACAAAACCACCTTTTTTATTGGACATGGAGATGGTTTGGGACCTCATGACAAAGGGTACAAAAGAATGAAAAAGTTGTTTACCAATCCTGTGGCACAACGACTTTTTCAAGCCCTACACCCAGACATAGGAATGCGTTTAGGGCACTATCTTTCAGTAAAAAATAAATTGATTTCTGGAAAAGAAGACACAGTTTTTTTAGGAGAGGAGAACGAATGGTTGGCACGTTATGCCAAACGAAAATTGG
>JAFMLQ010000031.1 GCA_017852075.1 Flavobacteriaceae bacterium
GGAGAATAACTCAAAAATTTTCCTTTTACAAGCAAACGATAAGGGGCTTTTGCTTGAAAGAAAATCCATTAAACTGGACTGAAGTTCGATTTTCGTTGGAAAGGTTAGGTTAACCAAGTAACTATCTCCTTTATTGAGAAAGTATTGAACACGATCAAAGGCTGCTTTGTATTGCTCATAAGCTAATGCATGTATTTTTACTTTGTTTTGTGTAAATACATCACGGGGTGTAGTGAAATTACTTTTTCCATTGATGTCAAAAAATACACCTTTATTAATTGCTTCTTGCTCAGAATAAACACGTGGTTTTTTCTTTTCAAAATCAACAAAAAAGAAAAAAGGCTCTCCCTTTTTGGCTTTCTGATTGATGGTTGAAATAAAGTTAACTTTCAAAATAGTTGTTGTCTTCTTGCAAAAATGAGATTACTCATTTCATTAGTTAAAGAAAATAATAATTCTCTAAACATTTGATGATCTTAATGACTAAGATGAATATGATATTGAACTCTTTTACTTAATCAAAAAAAACTGCTCAAATGAAGTGGTTTTTTTTACCTTTAAAACAATTAAAAATATGGATAAAGAAGAAATCTACGGAATTAGAGCAATAATTGAATGCATTAATTCCCAAAAACCCATTGATAAAGTTTGGTTATTAAAAGGGTCGCAAAGTGCACTTTACGAACAGCTCTTACACAAACTTCGTTCAAACAATATTCCGTTTAGTTTCGTTCCTGTAGAACGCCTGGAGCGCTTTTCTACAAAAAATCATCAAGGAGCTGTAGCACGGATAGCTGCACTGGCTACTCACGAAATGGAGCCTCTCATTGAAACTATTCTAGAAAAAAAAGAAAACCCACTCTTTGTGCTTCTAGACGGCATTACTGATACTAGAAATTTTGGAGCAATTTTACGCTCGGCAGCCGCTATAGGAGTAGATGCTATTTTTATCCCAAGTAGTGGTAGCGCTCCATTAAATGGAGATGTAGTCAAAACCTCAGCAGGTGGCGCCTTTCATGTTCCAATCTCCAAAGTCCAACACCTTAAAGATGTCGTCTATCTTTTAAAGGCTCATGACATTCCTACCCTTGCCCTTACAGAAAAAGCAACCGAGACCATATTTAAAAAAGACCTAAAAGGTCCCATAGCTGTTGTTTTTGGAGCAGAGGATGTGGGCATTTCTTCTGGACTGTTAAAAGTTCTGGACGACCAGGCCAAACTTCCTATGGAACATACCATAAACTCACTCAACGTCTCTGTGGCCTGTGGAGTTCTCTTTTACGAAATTGTGAGACAACGTAGCTAGTTTAAAAAAGAGCTATATTTAGGTCATGAATACTCCTTTGGCAGAACGAATGCGCCCTAAATCCCTCGCCGAATATTTCGGGCAAGACCATCTTGTAGGACCCAAAGGAAGTCTGACACAAATGATTAAAAATGGCGTGTTTCCTTCCTTAATTTTTTGGGGACCCCCTGGGACTGGAAAAACAACCCTAGCACAACTGCTCGCTCTAGAAAAAGAACGTCCTTTTTATCAGCTTTCTGCCATCAATGCCGGAGTCAAAGAAATTCGAGAAATCATCCAAAAGGCAGAAAATTCTGGAGGACTCTTTAGTAGTAAAAGCCCTATCCTGTTTATAGATGAAATACACCGTTTCAGTAAATCACAACAAGACTCCTTACTGAATGCAGTAGAAAAAGGTATTGTAACACTGATAGGAGCTACTACTGAAAACCCCAGTTTTGAAGTGATCAACGCGTTGCTCTCCCGCTGTCAAGTCTATACACTCAATACCTTGGCAAAAGAAGATCTAGAAAAAATTCTAGAGCACGCACTCAGGAAAGATTCGGTTTTAAAAGAATACAACTTGGAAATCAAGGAAACCGATGCGCTAATAGAACTTTCTGGAGGTGACGCTCGAAAATTACTCTCTCTTTTGGAGCTTGTCCTCCAAACACAGCAAACAAAACATATTGAGCTCAACAATGCACTTGTCTTTGATACGGTTCAAACTCAAACCGTTCTTTTTGATAAAAATGGAGATTTTCATTACGACATCGTTTCTGCCTTTATCAAATCAATTCGAGGCAGTGATCCCAACGCTTCAGTATATTGGCTTGCTCGAATGATCGAAGCAGGAGAAGACATCAAATTTATCGCTAGAAGGATGCTCATACTCGCAGCAGAAGATATTGGAATTGCAAATCCAACGGCACTCGTTTTAGCAAATAGTACATTTCAGGCTGTGGCCTCGGTAGGCTATCCTGAAGGAAGAATTTTACTCAGTGAGTGTGCTGTATATCTAGCCACCTCACCCAAAAGCAATGCCTCATACAAGGCCATAGACGCGGCATTGGAGCAAGTAAAAGCTACTGGAAATCTTCCTATTCCTCTTGCTCTAAGGAATGCACCAACCCAATTGATGAAAGAAATGGGGTATGGAACAGGATATAAATACGCGCACGACTTTGAAAATCAATTTGCAGCACAGGAATTTTTACCTGAGGAAATAAAAGGAACCAAATTATACGATCCGGGGAAAAATCCAAAGGAGGAAAGTATTCGAGATTTTCTAAAAGTACGCTGGAAAGACAAGTACGGCTACTAATTTCTTTTCCAAAAGAAAGGAGTAAATAATATCAAAATGGTAAAAAGCTCCAATCGACCTAAAAGCATCAAAAAACTTGCCCACCACTGCCCCCAAACAGGCAGGGAAGCATAAGTGCTACTAGGTCCAAATTCTCCCAGTGCAGGACCCACATTCCCTAAAGTAGAAGCTGCTACGCCAATAGCAGATTCAAAATCAAATCCCATAAAGCTAAAGCCGAGTGCTCCAATAATAAAACTCAACATATACAAAATGAAAAATCCTAAAATATTATAAGAAATCGAATCACTTACTGTCCTTTTATTGTATCGAGCTTGGATAATGGCATTAGGATGTAAAGCACGTTTAAATTCTAAGAGCCCACTTTTGATCATCAGCAAGTGGCGCACCACCTTTACTCCTCCGGAAGTAGAACCAGAAGAACCTCCTAGGAACATAAGCCCAAAGAAAACTACTGTCACAAAGGGAGTCCATTGCGAAAAATCAGCTGTAACAAAACCTGTTGTAGTAATCACTGATACTACTTGAAAAATGATAGCACGAAAAGTGGATTCTATCCCTTCTACAGAAAATGAAGAAACAATAAAAGGACTTGAAAAAATAGCAATACTTACCAGGATTGAAAAGAAAAGTATAAATCGGATGTATAGTCGAAACTCTTCATCTTTAAAAATTTTTTGAAACTTTCGAGTAAACGCGAAATAACTCAACACAAAATTGGTTCCGGCCAAAAACATAAAAAAGACAATAATATACTGAATCAGTGGGTTGTCATTCCAAAAGGCAATACTGTTGTTTTTTGTGGAAAAGCCTCCAGTAGAAAGTGTACTCATCGCATGATTGATGGCGTCAAAAAAAGACATCCCTGCAACATACAATAAGAAAGTTTCTATTAAAGTATAGGCAAGATAAATAAGCCACAAGCGTTTTGCTGTATCTGTAATTCTAGGGTGCAACTTATCCCCAGCTGGGCCAGGTGCTTCTGCTGAAAAAAGCTGAATTCCACCTATACCTAGAAAGGGTAAGATTGCAATGGCCAAAACAATGATCCCCATTCCCCCTATCCAATGGGTTGTACTTCGCCAAAATAAAATTCCTTCTGGAAGTACTTCTATGTCTTCAATTAGGGTTGCTCCCGTAGTAGTATACCCTGACATTGTTTCAAAAAAACTAGAACTGAAATCTCCTATAGCCCCCGAAAGAAGATAAGGAGTTGTCCCAGAAAGCGCCATCAAAATCCATCCAAGACTCACAATCAAATACCCTTCACGTTTGTGGATTTGTTTTTCATAATGCCTTCCAAAAAGCATCAATAAAGCGCCAAGGGACAATACCACAAAGGAAGCTAAGGTGATCTCAAAAGTAACCCCATCCTGATACACAAAACTAATCAGAGCGGAAATAAGCATTAAACCTCCATTAAAGAGTAATAAAACACCCATTAAAAAGACCACAATTTTATAATTGAAAGAATGCATCGTATCCTTATAAAAACAAACGCTCTATGCGTTTTAACGATCTGGGCAAACAACAAACTACAATTCGATCTCCAGGATGAATAGTATAATCTCCCAAAGCTATTATCCCCGTACCCTCTTTGATTACTCCTCCTATTATTGCTGTTCTTGGAAAATCAATGTCTTTAATTTTGTAATTGGCCACTTTAGAATTGGCATTAACCACAAACTCTAAAATTTCAACGTTGAGGTTGTTGAGAGTCGTCATATCTACAACCTCCCCCTTTCGAACATACCTAAAAATTGTATTTGCCGTCAGTAGTTTCTTATTGATAAGAGTATCGATTCCAATGGAGTAAGACAGTTGAAAATAATCCATATTCTCAACTAGGGCAATAGTCTTTTCCACTTTCTTACTGTGTGCCATTAGGCAACTCATGATATTGGTTTCAGAATTTTCCGTTACTGATATAAAGGCATCCATACCCAACAGATTCTCTTCTTCTAGTAATTCTGCATTTCTCCCATCCCCATGAATAACTAAAGCATTAGGAAGTAAATCAGCTATCTCAAACGCTTTTTTCTTATTTTTTTCAACTAATGTGACATTAAACTTCTTTTCACACAACTCTCGAGCTGTATTGTATCCAATGCGTCCTCCGCCCAAAATCATCACGTTTTTTATAGAAGCTTTGGTTTTTCCTGTCAATTTGTACAACTCCTCTACCCCTTCCTTTAAAGTAATGAAGAATACCGTATCGCCTTCTTTAAAACAAGCATCTCCTCGGGGTATTTGGGTAATTTGAGTCCCTTTTCTTTGGATGGCAACGGGCATAAAATGAACGTTAGGAAAAATAGAAGCCGCTTCTTTTACAGATTTCCCTACAAAGGGAACATCTTTTTCCAAACGAGTTCCAATTAGGGTCAAGGCTCCTCCCTCAAACTCATAACTATTAGAAAAAGCCGACTGATCCAACAACTGTTGAATTTCCTCAGCGGCTAACTCTTCGGGAGAAATTACTTCATCTACTCCCATATTTTGAAAACTAATAGAATCTTGTGCTTTGATCAGTTCGATATTTGAAATACGAGCAATGGTTCGCTTGCTACCTAATTGTTTTGCCAAAGCACAAATAGTAATATTAATAGACTCTTCCGCTGTGACCGCAATGAAAAGATCCGAACTCCCAACTTTTGCCTCCTCCATTAGGGACAAGGACATTGCATCGCCACGAATCGCTCGAATATCCAAATGGGATTCTGCATAATTGAGCCGGTCTTTATCAGTATCTATTAAGGTAATATCTAGCGACTCATAGGAAAGTAGTTTGGCTAGGTGGAACCCTACTTCTCCTGCACCAGCAATAATTATTTTCATCTGTGAGTAATTAATTTTAAACTCTTTGGATGGAATATGCCGATAATTACTTCAGCTGATATTGCATTAATTGTCTTAACTGATTTCATAAAAAGAATTGAAATACATTGCAAATATACGAATATTCGCAATCGGGATCTAAAAACTAGAATAACATGCTCTTCAAATCATTATCTTTGAACCCGCTATGAAACAATCTGTAAAACCCAATCCAAATAATCCTGAAACTAAAAAAAAGCAGGTAACCCAAATGTTTAATGGCATTTCGAGAAGCTACGACACCCTAAATCGAATTATCACTTTGGGCGTTGATGTACTTTGGAGAAAACGAGTAGTGCGAGAAATTCAAAAACACAAACACGATGTCCTCTTAGACATTGCCACTGGTACGGGAGATTTAGTTATAGCCCTTTCTAAATTGAAAACCAAAAAAATCATAGGCCTAGATATTTCTCCTGGTATGTTGGAGATTGGAAAGCAAAAAGTAAAAGCAGTAGGACTGGATCAGAGAATCGACATGCAGCTTGGAGATTCAGAAGCTTTAGCCTATGACGACAATACCTTTGATGGAGTTACCATAGCTTTTGGAGTACGAAA
This sequence comes from Flavobacteriaceae bacterium, assembly GCA_017852075.1. Classification (GTDB taxonomy): domain Bacteria; phylum Bacteroidota; class Bacteroidia; order Flavobacteriales; family Flavobacteriaceae; genus MS024-2A. The sequence continues at coordinate 6,042 of JAFMLQ010000031.1, forward strand.
CTTTGAACATCTCGACTTGGGGCTTCAAGAAATTTGTAGAGTCCTTAAACCTCAGGGTACCCTTGTCATTTTGGAAACAGCAGTCCCTCAAAATCCAATACTTAAATCACTGTATTCTTTTTACACCCAAAAGGTGATGCCTTTTATTGGTAAAATGTTTTCTAAAAATCGAACTGCTTATCAGTATTTATCGGATTCTGCAGCAGCTTTTCCTTGTGGAAAAGCATTCCACAATATTTTAAAGAAAAATGGGTTTATATCCATAGAAGATTTCCCACAAACCTTAGGGGTTGCTTCTATATATGTTGGTAAAAAACCGTAACTATTTAGGTAGAATAGCTTGCCTCATTCTTTGTTTATGTGCAAGCAAAGTGTTAGCACAGTATCCTGTGGTAAGAGAACGGATCCAAAATCTTCCGAATTTTGACAAAAGAACTGTACACTATGGTTATTTCCTAGGAACCAATCAATACGACTTTAAATTTGAATACATCACTTCATACTACAAAAAACTGATGTATAAAGATATTGAAGTAAATCAAACAAAAGGATTTAACGTAGGCCTTATAGGAGATTTGAGAATCAATGATTTTTTTAATTTGCGTTTTGAACCTGGACTTTATTATAATCAGAGAGAACTAGTCTATCCTGAATATCCAGAATTTACTAGGGAATCAGATCTCAGAAGAGAGGTCAAATCAACCTATATACACCTTCCTCTCTATGTTAAAATTAACACCAAAAGAATAAATAACTTCCGTCCTTTCCTTTTGGCAGGGGTTTCTACTGATTTTAATCTTTCGAGTAATAAAAAAAACACAGATGACAATGCCAGTAATGTATTTAGAACTACATCCCAAAATTTGAATTACGAGTTGGGACTCGGCTTTGAGTTTTATTTATACTATTTTAAGTTTTCTCCATCGCTACGTGGGGTTTTTTCTCTTCAAAACGAATTGATTCCCGATGCAGCAGAAGAAAGCCCTTGGACAGGGAAAATTGTGAACATGTTCAGCCGTGGGATTTGTTTAATCATCACCTTTGAGTGATTTGGTTTTTCTGAAAATTTCACTTAAAAAAATGGCCGAAGCCGCGGCTACGTTTAAACTTTCCGCACCTCTTCCTGAACGTAGATTAGGTATCGCTATTTTAGCATCCAATACTTCATTTACGGCATCTGAAAATCCATGAGATTCACTTCCAAAAACATAAGTGGCTGCCGTAGGGAGTTGAATCTCATATAGTGAATCTCCTGAACCATCGGCTCCAAATACAGGTTTTTCTAAAGCAGAGAGATAGGATGCCAGATCCTTTTCATAACGACAAGAAACTCTTACAATAGAACCCATAGAAGCTTGAACTACTTTAGGATTAAAACAATCTACAGTTTCTGCGCTACAAATCAATTCATCCACACCAAACCAATCACACAATCGGATGATTGTTCCCAAATTTCCAGGATCGCTTACCGCATCCACAGCTATGGTAACCGCAGAAGGTTGAACATTTGGCCTAGAGGGAATTTCAAAAACACCCAAAAGTGGACTCGGGGTTTTAAAATGAGTTATCTGTTTCATGGTTTTCAAGTCCACAGTAAGGGCGTGGGAATGGAAGTGTTCTTCTAGTGTAAATAAAGAATTGCATTTCCAAGAAGAACTTAACAGCTCTTCAACAACTTTTACTCCCTCGGCAACAAAAAGCCCCAACTGCTGTCGGTATTTTTTTTGCTTTAATTGGAGGATTTGTTTGCGTTGACTCTTACTGACCATAAAAATGACTTATTTTTGAAGCTTTAAACAAGTTTAGTGTATCGCCTCCTCACAAAATTAGTCATTCTCTTCGTCATCATCCTAACTTTAGGTGCATGTTCTGGAACACGTGTATTCAAAAATCAAGGCGCTACAATCGAACGCAACGAAATTTATGAAGCTACGCGTTTGTCAAAAAACGATCCATTACATTTTATAATTACCACTCCCTCCAACAAAAAATTTCTAGGAATTCCCCTAAAAAAAATCCTTTATGAAGCAGCACATCCCGATCCAAAAGGACAGTTTGAAACTTGGCTCAATAAAAAAGAGAAAAGAAAAAAGCGTTTGGCCAATTGGATTTCGCAAAAGCAAATTAATGCACTGAGTAATTACGGAGAAAAATTTAATGATTGGTTAAAAAAAACAGGCGAACCCCCAGCCCTTTTGGATAGTACCGCTATTGATGTTTCAGAAAATAGAATTGTCCAATACTATAAAAACCTCGGCTACTACGATGTAGAAGTCAATACCGAAACTCAAAAGATTGACAACCAAAAACTCATTTTAAAATACCTCATCCAACCCAATCAAAAATACCTCATCGATTCGATCACCGCTGCGATAGAATCGCCTCAACTTGCGCGTTTGTACGAAGAAAATATAGCAGATCAGATCATCCAAAAAGGAACTCCTTTTGAAATCAACAAATTTGAAGAAGAAAGAGAGCGCTTGTTTTTACTTTTTCGCAATAACGGGGTATATAATTTTCAACAAAATAGTATCCAGTTTACAGCAGCTATAGATAGTACAGGAAAAGATTTGAAAATTCCCGTCAATATAAGGATCGAAAATATTCAACAACGCATCAATGATACCCTAGTTAAAATCCCTTATACCCAATACAAAATTAAGGACATCGATGTCTTTATTGACCATCTAGATTCGGATAATAGTATTCCTCAGTTCACCGATTCATTAACTTACAAAAACATAACCCTATATAGTAAAGGTCCGCTAAAATACAGTCCCAAAGCGATCAACTCTGGAATTTCAATACAACTAGGAGATCTGTATAGTGATGAAAAACGGAATTTGACCTATCGCTACTTTACTAATTTAAAAAACTTCAAATATCCTAGCATAAGTCACACTACCATTCCAGAAGAAAACAATGCGCTAAAGGCCTCCATTTTGCTCACACCCAGAGAGCGTTTTTCGTTAGGATTTGATTTGGACTTATCTCATTCGAACATCCAAGATTTTGGGATTGGTCTTGGTGGCGGTTTAGGCATTCGAAACGTATTCCGTGGAGCTGAACTTTTAGAAGTAAATCTAAAAAATACCTTAGGAGCCTCAAGAGATATTGCCCAAAGTGGCGATCAGTTTTTTAACCTTTTTGAATTGGGTGCCGATGTAAAACTCAGTGTTCCTAGACTGCTTATTCCATTCAGTAAAAAAGATTGGATTTCTTCAGAAAAAGCACCACAAACTGAAATTATTTTGGGAACCAGTATTCAGGAAAACATTGGTTTGGACAAACAGTTTTTTAAAGGGACGTACCAATTTGATTGGCAACCCAACACTAAAAAAAGACTACAATTCAAATGGATCGATCTTGAATTTGTAAACAACAGAAATTTGTCCAACTACTTCAATGTCTATCGAAACTCCTATGACCGCCTAAATCGCATTGCACAAGAATACAACACCGAAACAAGTAATGTGGATTCTTCTGGTAATTTGACTATTCCTGAGGGTACAAGTCGATTTATTGATATCGTTCTAAACAATGAAACCCCATTGACTATAGAGGACGAAGGATTTAAAACAGTAAATACTGTCAAAGAACGCTTAGACCGACTCACAGCAAACAACCTGATTTTAGGATCTTCTGTTAGTATGAACTTAAATAGCCAAGAAAGTGTTTTTGACAATAATTTTTATCAGCTAAGGTGGAAATTAGACTGGGTAGGAACTCTATTAAACCAATTTTTAAAAAATATTGATGCCAACCAAAATGAGTTGAATCAAAACGTCCTTGGGGGAGTGCGCCCCTCCCAATACATTAAAACGGAACTGGACTATATCAAACACTGGTCTTTAGGCAGAGAACGTGTTTTTGCATTGCATGCCTTTACGGGAATTGCTGTGCCTTTTGGAAATGCTACAAATATTCCCTTTGCGCGCTCTTATTTTTCAGGAGGAGCTAATGACAACAGGGCATGGAAAGCCTATAAGCTTGGACCTGGGAGCAGTAGTAATATCAATGAATTTAACGAAGCAAATTTTAAATTGGCTTTTAATTTGGAATACCGTTTTCCATTGACAGGGCCATTGAAAGGAGGACTCTTTATCGATTTGGGAAATGTGTGGAACCTTTGGGATGACATAGAAGACCCCGCTATGAAATTTGAAGGCTTAGAAGACCTCACAGAAATTGCTATTGGTTCTGGATTTGGACTGCGTTATGACTTTGATTTTTTTGTATTTCGATTCGATACTGGTTTCAAAACCTACAATCCAGCCCTTCCTTTAGATCAAAGGTGGTGGACTGAATACAAATTTCAAAATGCCGTTTTTAATATCGGGATTAATTATCCATTCTAAAATCAAATAAGTTTCTATTTTTGCACCAAACCAAAATTGATGAATCATTCTATCCCCTCCGGAGTAATCACCGGAATCCAAGTGCAAGAAGTTTTTAAGCTTGCCAAAGCAAAGGCTTTTGCCCTTCCCGCAGTAAACGTAATTGGAAGTAACACTATCAATGCTGTATTGGAAACTGCCGCTATGCTCAATAGCCCTGTAATCATACAGTTTTCAAATGGAGGCGCCCAATTCAATGCAGGAAAAGGCCTTTCAAACGAGAACCAAAAAGCAGCTATAGCAGGTGCCGTAGCAGGCGCAAAACACGTACACGAACTAGCCGAAGCTTACGGAGCGACGGTCATTTTGCACACGGACCATTGTGCAAAAAAACTTCTCCCCTGGATCGATGGGTTGTTGGACGCCAGTGAAGCTTATTTTAAGCAACACGGCAAGCCCTTATTCAGCTCACATATGATTGATCTTTCCGAAGAACCCATAGAAGAAAACATCGCCATTTGCAAAAACTACCTAGAGCGTATGTCAAAAATGGAAATGACTCTAGAAATTGAGTTGGGAATAACTGGTGGAGAAGAAGATGGGGTGGACAACAGTGATGTCGATGCATCTAAGCTCTATACCCAGCCCGAAGAAGTAGCCTTTGCTTTTGAAGAATTGAGTAAGGTAAGTCCTCAATTTACTGTAGCAGCTGCCTTTGGAAATGTTCATGGGGTGTACAAACCTGGGAATGTGAAATTAACTCCTAAAATCTTAAAAAATTCTCAAGAATATATTTCAGAAAAATACAATCTCCCTCAAAACTCGGTTGATTTTGTATTCCACGGAGGCTCGGGTTCAACCCAAGCAGAAATTGAGGAATCTATTGGTTATGGAGTCATTAAAATGAACATTGATACCGACCTACAATTTGCCTTTACAGAAGGAATTCGAGATTACATGAATGAGCAAGTAGAGTACCTAAGAAATCAAATCGGAAATCCAGAAGGTGCAGATCAACCCAACAAAAAGCACTACGACCCTAGAAAGTGGCTTCGCCTAGGTGAAGAAACCTTCAAATCGCGTTTAAAAAAGGCATTTGAAGACTTAAATAACGTAAATACGCTATAATTTTCTTTAATTTATACCTTTGATTAAAACGATCATATGAGTTGGTTTAAACGGAGTGAAAAAGGGATTCAAACCAAAACGGAAGAAAAAAAGGACATCCCCAAAGGGCTTTGGTATCAAACCCCAACAGGTAAAATCATTGAAACCAAAGAACTTGCTGAAAACAAATATGTAAGCCCTGAAGACGATTACCACGTGCACATAGGCAGTAAGGAGTATTTTGAAATCCTTTTTGATGACAATGAATTTGTAGAACTCAATGAAAAATTGAAATCCACAGATTTTTTAAAATTTGAAGATTCCAAAAAATACATCAATCGGCTCAAGGACGCACACAAAAAAACAGGACTTTATGATGCCATACGTACCGCAGTAGGACCTTCTAAAGGAAATAAATTGGTAATCGCTTGTATGGATTTTAAATTCATTGGAGGCTCTATGGGTTCTGTAGTAGGTGAGAAAATAGCCCGTGCTACGGACTACGCTATCAAGCACGAACTCCCTTTGGTCATTATTTCCAAATCAGGAGGTGCACGTATGATGGAATCGGCAACCTCGTTGATGCAAATGGCCAAAACCTCTGCTAAGTTAGCTCAACTTGCAGAAGCAAAATTGCCCTATATTTCACTCTGTACCGATCCCACAACAGGAGGAACCACCGCATCGTATGCCATGTTGGGTGATATCAATATCGCAGAACCTAAAGCATTGATCGCATTTGCTGGTCCCCGAGTAGTAAAAGACACTACGGGAAAAGAATTGCCCGAAGGCTTTCAAACCAGTGAATTTCAGTTGGAAAAAGGATTTTTGGACTTTATCTCTCATCGCAATGATCTGAAAGATAAAATCAATTTATATATCGATTTGATCTTAAATCAACCCATTAGAGATTAATACTCTCCTTAATTTTGTTGAAATTATTGTTTTACAATCCTTTAATTGTATCTTTGCCGCTCGTTAAAATAACGAATACATAAAAATCATTAAAATTAATATTGGCATGTACAATTCAAAAGAAGTCAAAGAAGAAATCTTCAAAAAGCACGGGAAGTCTGAAAAAGACACCGGTTCACCCGAAGGACAAATCGCCCTTTTCACCCACCGAATTCAACATTTATCGGATCATCTAAAATCAAATCGTAAAGATTTTAACACAGAGCGTTCCTTGGTACGTTTGGTAGGAAAACGGAGAAGTCTATTAGATTATTTGAAATCTAAAGACATTGAACGTTACCGGAACATCGTTAAAGAATTAGGCTTACGTAAGTAATCTAGAAAATCCCTAAAATTATACTGAATCTTAGTTTTTCATTGGTTGCAACAACACACAACAAGAGTTTTAACCAAAAAATGAGAAATGATTCCAAAAACATTTACCCAAGAAATCCGTCTTGAAGACGGTAGAACCATTACCCTAGAAACTGGGAAATTGGCCAAACAAGCCGATGGATCTGTAGTTGTACGTATGGGCAACTGTATGCTTTTAGCTACAGTAGTTTCCGCAAGAACGGCAAGTCCTGTGGATTTCCTTCCACTAACGGTAGATTACCGAGAAAAATTTGCTGCTGCCGGAAGATTCCCAGGTGGGTTCTTTAAAAGAGAAGCACGGCCAAGTGACCAAGAAGTCCTTACTATGCGATTGGTAGACCGCGTATTGCGTCCTTTATTCCCAAGCGACTACCACGCCGAAACCCAAGTTATGATTCAATTGATGTCTCATGATGAACAAGTTATGCCAGATGCACTTGCAGGACTTGCCGCGTCAACGGTAATTCAACTTTCTGACATTCCTTTTGAATATCCCATTTCTGAAGTGCGTGTAGCACGAGTGGACGGCATGTTTATGATCAACCCAAGTAAAGCACAACTCGCCACCTCAGATATCGACATTATGATTGGTGCAAGCGAAGATTCTGTAGCAATGGTGGAAGGTGAATTTGACGAAATTTCTGAAGAAGAAATGCTCGATGCAATCGCTTTTGGTCACGAAGCAATAAAGGATCAGATTCGTGCACAGGTTGCCTTAGCCGAAGCTGCAGGTAAAAAAGAAACCCGTACCTACGAAGAAGAAGATGCAGATGCGGAGCTACAAAAAGAGATTATTGAAGCGACCTATCAAAGTTTTTATGATATCGCGAAAAAAGGCCTTTCTAAAGGCGAACGTTCTGAACAGTTTTCTGTAGTCAAAGAAAACTACATCTCTGAATTATCAGCAGAAACGGTTGAAGAAAAGGGGGATTTGATCTCGCGTTATGTCAAAGAATCCCAAAAGAAAGCTGTTCGTGATTTGGTATTGAACGAAGGCATTCGTTTGGATGGAAGAAAAACAACAGACATCAGACCCATTTGGTGTGAGGTAGATTACCTACCATCCACTCATGGTTCTTCTATTTTTACACGTGGTGAAACTCAAGCACTTGCCACAGCTACTCTTGGAACTTCCAGAGAAGCTAACATCATCGATCTACCCACAGACCAAGGAGAAGAACGCTTTTACTTACATTATAACTTCCCTCCTTTTTCAACAGGAGAAGCGCGACCCTTGCGTGGAACTTCAAGACGCGAAGTCGGTCATGGTAATTTGGCCCAACGTGCATTGAAAAAGGTAGTTCCTGCAGATTGTCCTTATACCATTCGTGTGGTCTCTGAAGTATTAGAATCCAATGGATCTTCATCTATGGCTACAGTTTGTGCTGGTACCATGGCGCTGATGGACGCTGGAGTACAAATCAAAAAACCCGTTTCTGGTATTGCAATGGGGCTAATCACCGAAGGTGAAAAATATGCTGTTTTATCAGATATTCTTGGAGATGAAGACCACCTTGGAGACATGGACTTTAAAGTAACTGGAACTGCAGATGGAATCACAGCGTGTCAGATGGATATCAAAATTAAAGGCTTACGCTTCGACATTATGACTCAAGCGCTAAATCAAGCTAGAGAAGGAAGATTGCACATCTTGAAACACCTCATAGACACGATTTCTACTCCAAACGAGGAAGTAAAAGAGCATGCGCCTAAAATGATTTATCGCCGTATTCCGAATGAATACATTGGTGCATTAATTGGTCCTGGAGGAAAAGTAATTCAAGAACTTCAAAAAGAGTCTGGTTGTACACTGGTGGTCAACGAAGACCCTGTTACTGAAGAAGGAATTATTGAAATTTTAGGAACTTCACCTGAAGGCATTGCCATGGTAGAAGCTAAAATTGATTCTATCACCTTCAAACCTAAAGTTGGGGATACTTATGAAGTAAAAGTTATCAAAATGCTTGATTTTGGTGCAGTGGTAGAATATACCGAAGCTCCTGGAAACGAAGTATTACTTCACGTAAGTGAACTGGCGTGGGAACGTACAGAAAACGTAAGTGATGTGGTGAATCTTGGAGATATTTTAGAAGTAAAATATTTCGGAATCGACTCGCGCACTAGAAAAGAGAAAGTGTCTCGAAAAGCTTTATTACCAAGGCCTGAAAAAAAATAATTATTTTTTTGATTGATTTTTGAAACATTACTGCTTTTTGAACGTAATACTAGTATCATTTTGATTTTAACATATTTTACATGAGACAGCTTAAAATAACCAAGCAGGTTACCAACCGGGAAACAGCCTCCCTTGACAAATACTTACAGGAAATTGGAAAAGTAGATCTAATTACCGCGGAAGAGGAAGTAGAATTGGCTCAACGGATAAAGGCTGGAGATCAAATTGCCCTTGAAAAATTGACCAAGGCCAATTTGCGTTTTGTTGTTTCTGTAGCAAAACAGTACCAAAATCAAGGCTTAACCCTTCCCGACTTAATCAACGAAGGAAATCTAGGTCTCATAAAGGCAGCTCAACGCTTTGATGAAACACGCGGATTTAAGTTTATTTCTTATGCTGTTTGGTGGATTCGCCAGTCTATTTTGCAAGCATTGGCAGAACAGTCTCGTATTGTTCGTCTTCCATTAAATAAAATTGGTTCGATCAATAAGATCAATAAAACCTATGCTTTTCTAGAACAAGCGCATGAAAGAGCTCCCTCCGCAGAGGAAATTGCTAAGGAGTTGGACATGACCATCAACGATGTAAAAGAATCTCTCAAAAACTCGGGACGACATGTATCCATGGATGCCCCTCTAGTAGAAGGAGAAGATTCCAATTTATACGATGTGTTAAATAGTGGTGAGTCTCCAAACCCAGACAGAGCCTTACTACACGAGTCGCTTCGGACCGAAATCGAACGTGCTCTCGAAACACTTACGCCTAGAGAGGCTGATGTGGTTCGTTTGTACTTTGGATTAGGAAATCAGCATGCGATGACTTTAGAGGAAATAGGTGAAACTTTTGATCTGACAAGGGAACGCGTTCGTCAAATTAAAGAAAAGGCAATCCGTAGATTGAAGCATACTTCCAGAAGTAAAATTCTGAAAACCTATTTAGGATAAAAATTAAAGCAACCCAAGGGTTGCTTTTTTTATATCTTTGTATTTCAAATACACACTATGTCAATTATAATAGCTCCATCGGTTCTTGCTGCTGATTTTGCCAATCTAGAACAAGACATCACGATGGTGAACTCCAGTGAAGCAGATTGGTTTCATATCGATATAATGGATGGAGTCTTTGTTCCGAATATTTCATTTGGAATGCCTGTGCTTAAAGCTATTCAAAACATAGCAAAAAAACCCTTGGATGTACATTTAATGATCATTGATCCCGATCGTTATATAACAACTTTTGCAGACTTGGGAGCCGAAATTCTTACGGTACATTACGAAGCGTGTAACCATTTACACCGAACTCTTCAAAAAATTAAATCCTGTGGTATGAAAGCCGGAGTAGCCTTAAATCCGCATACTCCTATCCATAATTTACATACGATCATTCAAGACATTGACCTGGTTTGTTTGATGAGCGTCAATCCTGGTTTTGGAGGTCAATCTTTTATTGAAAATACCTTTGAAAAAGTTAAAGAACTACAAATGCTTATTCAAAAAAATAAAACGAATTGTCTCATCGAAATTGATGGAGGAGTAACTGATCAAAATGCCTCTAGGTTGATTTCCTGTGGTGCAGATGTCCTTGTGGCAGGAAGTTATGTCTTTAAAGCCAAAGACCCTCAAGCAAATATTAGGCTCTTAAAAAAAGCTTAGGACTAATTTACTTTTGATTTAAATTGAACTCTACGATTAATAGCCCTACCCTTTGGATTTTCATTACTCTCAATTGGATCGAGTGCTCCAAAACCTTGAATTTCAAGTCGACTAGCAGGAACCCCTATACTGATCAAATGATCGCGAACCGCCTCAGCACGTTTAACAGATAATTTATTATTGTAATCCTCCTCTCCATCAGCAGAGGCATAGCCTTCTATCAATAGACTTCCTTCTGGATTTTCCATCAAAAGAGTTTTTATTTTTTCTAAATTTTCAAGGGTTTTACGACCAAAAATCAAATAACTGTTGGCTGCAAAATTTATTCTAGCACCAAATTCATTTAGCGTACTAATAATTTCGTTAGATAATTCTGGACAACCATTATTTTCAATAGTACCTGCTTCGTCTTTACAGAGATCTTCTCGGTCATTTACACCATCTCCATCGGAATCTGGCCAAGGGCAACCGTTGTTTTCCTCAGGACCAAAAACGGTAATACATTCGTCTAATGAATCCGCTATTCCGTCGCCATCGGTGTCTGGGCAACCATTCATTTCTAGTGTACCAGCTGCTTCTGGACAATTATCTTCTGGATCTGCAATTCCATCACCATCGGTATCTATACAACCCTTAAATTCTGGTAATCCAGGAATTTCAGGACACTGATCTTCTTTGTCAATAATTGTATCTCCATCTGTATCAGGACAACCCTTATACTCCTTTAGGCCTGGAACATTTGGACATTGATCCTTTTTGTCAGATACGCCGTCTCCATCTGCGTCTCCAGCTCCAAAAAGATAACTCAAACCTACAAAATTTTGAAAGTGATTGAACCCATCATTTTCATTCATTGACCTGTAGGTTGATTGAAGATTAAAAGCAAACTGTTCGCTAAAATTTATGGAAATTCCAACCCCACCAAAAAGGGTCCTACTTGTTTCTGTTGAAGGAAAGTAGCCTGGTTTTTCATTTTCATCTGAAAATCGTGAAAATCCATAACCACCAATAACATAAGGTAACACAGAACCTTTAATGAGGTTTATCTTCAAAAAACCATCAACTGAAGTATAGTTATACAACTCCCCAAAATTTTCCACAGTTCCCAGTGCATATTGAGTACCCAAAGAAATGCCCCCAAAAAGGTTTCTACTCAAACTAAACGCCGGAGCGCCTAGATTTATCCGAGATTCAACTGCATCACCATCAAGTACGATTAGGTTTGAATTAATTGAAAATAACCAAGGATTCTCTTGTGTTTGTCCTTGTACTTGGGTGAAAAAAAGAAAGGAAATAAAAATAAAATAAAGAAGGCTTGATCTCATGGATAAGAATAAATTGCGTTTAAACATATACAATAACCCATAAATTAGTAATTTATTGCTTGCAAAAACTTATAAAATTCGATTTTTTCAAAAAATCGATCATTCAAGATCTTTACTTGATTTAAAAATAGAAGGAAATTTTTTTTCAATCCAGTCGGGGATATAGTTTTGATTTTTATCCTCCTCTAGTCCTGTTGACGTAGATATTACTGCATATAAAATAACACCTCCTACAATTACCACTGCTCCAATAAGAACAATTACAATTTCATTCATAATTAATATTTATAGTCATCTAAACTTACAGAAAATAAAGATAAAAATTAAAATATTCTTTTACTTTCTTAATTTCATTAAATCTTCCTGTAAAATCAGAGCGAAATGGTTTAAAAAATAGATTGCATTTTGCATAGAAAACACCAAGGGAGGTTTGATTTTAATCACATTTTGGCTAGGGCCATCAGTACTTAAAAGAACACCAAAAGTTTTCATCCTATTGATCAGATAGTCTGCCTGAGCTGCAAGGGGCTGAAGGTTTTCATCCACAAATTCTACTCCAAGAAACAAACCTTGACCTCTTACATTTCCTAAAATGGGATGTTTTTCTGCTAAATCTTGTAACCCCGATTTTAAAAAGCTTCCTATATTCAGAGCGTTTTCTTGAAGTTTTTCGTCAGTAATGACCTTTAAAACTTCGTGAGCAATGGCACAGGAAACGGGGTTCCCTCCAAAGGTGTTAAAAAACTCCATTCCATTATTGAATTGTGAAGCTACCTCTGGGGTACACACTACAGCGGCAATAGGATGTCCATTCCCTAGTGGTTTTCCAATGGTAATAATATCAGGAATTACATCGTGCAATTGGAAGCCCCAAAAACGAGATCCTACTCGTCCGCAGCCCGTTTGGACTTCGTCAACCACACAAAGTCCTCCCGCTTTTCTTACTTCACTAAACGCTCCTTTTAAAAATCCATTGGGCAATTCAATCTGTCCCCCACAACTGATGATGGGTTCTATAATGACCCCTCCTAACTTCTTTTGCTGTTGTTTTAACCCTTCAATTTGATTCACTAATTCACCTACATATTCTGAAGCTGCATCTGCTCCACGATACTTTCCTTTAAAGGTGTCTGGAATGGGAAATATATGAACGTGATCTGGCTTTCCACTCCCTCCTTTTCCATCAAATTTATAGGAGCTCATATCGATACAAGCATTGGTGTTTCCGTGGTAGCCCGACTCACAGGCTAGGATTTGTTCTGAACCCGTAACAGTTTTAATCATTCGCAAAGCAAGTTCATTGGCTTCACTTCCAGAATTTACAAAATGAACCACACTGAGTTCCTCTGGCAAGGTGTCAATCAATCGTTTGGCAAGGCGCGTAATATTTTCATGTAAATAGCGGGTATTTGTATTGAGTTGACCCATTTGTAACTGTCCCGCTTTTACAACCCTGGGATGTTCGTGCCCTACATGCGCTACATTATTAACCATATCAAGATAATGACGCCCGTTTTGATCCACCAAAAAAACGCCTGATCCACGAACGATATGAAGAGGAGTACGGTATTGTAAACTCATTCCTCTTCCCAAATATGCTTTACGATCTTGGATAAGGGATTCTGAATTGGTCTTTTTAAAAACACCTAAATTAGCACTTTTAAATAGCAGATTAGGGTTTGGACAAAGGGATTGCCATGTGCGAATTTGCTTGTGATAGGCAACCCCAGGAAAATCATTTTGAAAACCAATAAGATCAAGGATGATTTGAAAATGAAGATGAGGAGCCCAATTACCATTTTCCATCGCTGTACCAATCCATCCCACACACTTTTCTTTAGCTATTCTTTTTCCGATTTGTACTTGCCCAATACTATGAATTGATAAATGACCGTAAAGTGTATAAAAGACAAGGTCTTTTACAGTATGTCTCAATACGATCATACCGCCATAAGCTTTTTCGCCTTTGTCATTGAACGCCATTACAACTTCTCCATCATAGAAGGAGTGAATAGGGGTTGAAGGGGGAACCCAAAAATCTAACCCTAAGTGTATACATCTTTTTTCCAAACCTTCATTTCCATATTTATCATAGGTTTCGGAAGTATAAAGTGATCGAGGCTCTAAATACCCACCTGCAATGAGTTTATCTTCCTGCTGTTTTTGAATCTGATCAATTTTAAACTGAAAATAATCAAGGTCATTAAATGCTTCTTCTCCTCCCACCCAAGTGCTAGAAACACTTAAATCTAAGGGAAAAACCAAAGTCTTTTCTAAAGTTGGAAAGAGTGCCTTTAATGAAATGTTTTCCCTATTTGCCCATGTAGTAAATACTGTATAGCTTGGATGAGGCTCTAATCCGCAGGCTTCTCGAAATCGAAAATAGGCAAAATCTGCATTGATAGCAGCCCACTTTTCAAGCAATTCCCAAGCAGGTCGTTCACTAATACTCAAATAGTCATTTGATGGAAATTCAATTTTATTTATAGCCGATTTTGTGACCGATACTACGAGCCGCAGTCCAATAAGGGTATATAAAAAAGTAATTTCATTTTCATCAAGCGGAAAGGCATGGTGGTATCCCTTTACAATAGAAAGTGAAGCTTCCAGCGGATCGGGCACATTCATAAGTGCATAAGCACAGCAAATCGCAAGATCATTGATCGATTGTGTATAAACAGCATCACCAAAATCAATTAGAGATTGTACCTGAGGGTCAATCAAAGATTCTGAAACGATAATATTGTTGTCATTGGCATCGTTATGCACAACACTTTTTCTAAGTTCTTGGTATTCTTTTTGAAAGTGCTTGAAGGAATCCAAAAAAGGTTGTAAAATGCTTTTCTGATGAGAATCAAAAAGTGTGAAGTGATCTTCTACCCAACTCCCTTGAGACAAATCCCATTCAAATTTCCTGTGGGCATGGGGGTGATCAAAAGAATGTAAACGTTGCGTTAAGCTTCCGCAACAAACACCTAGACTAAAACGCAAGTTTTCGGTATGGGGATTGACATCGCTCCAAAGTCGACCTGAAATCCATGACAATAAACGCATGTAACGCTTTTGGCCTTGGTGGTCATAAAAATATGGAGTGGGGTTTTGACTGACATCTGCAATGACCTGCGGGGCTTGATTTCCATTGAGATATTGTAAAATTTTATACTGAAAATCTAAATGATTTAAATCAACTCCAGGGGGTGAAATTTTAAAGACAAAGTGTAAGTTGTCTGAAATAGTTATTTTGAAATTTAAATCAATTTCTCCAGGAAGCGTTCTTATTTCTCCTCGGATACCATAATGGGATTTTACAAGTTGCTTTACTTTATCAGGATCAATACTCCATTTGGACAGGTTTGAATACAACGGATTTTATTTTTAAAATTTAAGATAGCAAAAATCTGAAAAAGTAATAACTCCTAGTGCGGGTCTTCTTCAAAAGAATCTTACTCAAATATCCTATAAGAAGTTCACAATAAAATATTTATGATTTCACTAATAAGTCAAAGAAAATGAAAGATCCTCACAAAGCTCCGCTTTGAAAATCAACAAAAGAAACTCTAATAAAAATTCAGTATACTCTCTTTGGTGGATTACTCCGTGATCCTCACAAAGCTCCGCTTATAAAATCAACAAAAGAAACTCCAGCCTCACTCAAAACAAAAAGCAAGCTCTTTATTTTGAGCTTGCTTCGTTTCCACTTTTTGTTGATTTATTCGTGACCCAGGGAGGATTCGAACCCCCAACCCTCAGAGCCGAAATCTGATATTCTA
>JAFMLQ010000032.1 GCA_017852075.1 Flavobacteriaceae bacterium
CAGAAGATGCAACATCAGCTACAGCAGCTTCGATTGCAGTAATGTCCTCTTGGATATCTGCAAGACCTTCTGCAACTGCAGTGTCAATTGCGTCACCTAAACCTGAAACAGTACTCGAAAGAGAGTTAACTGTACCAGATAGACTAGCAAGAGTACTCTTAACCTCAGCCAAACCAGCAACTGTCTGAGTCAGCGCAGTGATTTGATTTTCAAGAAGAGTAAATTGATCGTCATAATTTTGACACCCTACTACAAGTAGCGAAGAAGCCAAAATTGATAATAAACCTTTTTTCATTTGATAAAAATTTAATTAATTAAAAATTAAGTGTGCATTATTGCACAACGGATAACTTGCAAGTTTCATGCCAAACTTAAAAATTTGTTAAAAAATATAGGGCGGAAAATAAATTTTTAGACTAATGGTTTGGTTTTCAATGTTTTAAATTGAAAAAGGTGGCTCTACACTATTAACAAAGTTTATAAATTCGCCTACAAATTCAATTTTAAGTACCTTTAAAACACATAAAATAACGCTTTATTATGAAAAAAATGATCTTTCTCGTGGGCTTGAACTTGCTTTGGTTGAGTTGCCAACAGTCTCCATCTGAAAACAACACTGATGCCCAACTCATTCAAAAGGCTCAAAAAATTCACCTTAAAACCACAACTTTAGATACACATGACGATATTAATGTCAAAAATTTTACCGACAGCATAAACTATTCCCAAGACACGGACACTCAAGTAAACTTACCCAAAATGGAAAGTGGCGCACTGGATGTGGCTTGGTTTATTGTGTATACAGGTCAGGGAGACTTAAACGAAGAAGGGTATAAGAAAGCGGCAGACAACGCCCAAGCTAAATTCGATGCTATTCACCGTTTGGTAAAAGAGTATGCGCCGAACAAAATAGGGCTTGCCACCTCCTCAAAAGACGTGGACAGTTTGAACAGATTAGGTAAAAAAGTAGCCATGATCGGTGTGGAAAACGCCTATCCTCTAGGTGAAGACCTCAACGAAGTCAAACGGTACTTCGATCAGGGTGCGCGCTATATGTCCTTGGCACACAACGGTCACAATCAATTTTCTGATTCCAATACTGGAGAATTCGACAATACAGCAAAACACAACGGAATTAGCGAGTTGGGAAAAAAAGTGATCGATTCTATGAATTACTATGGAATCATGGTGGACATTTCCCACCCCTCCAAAGAAGCCATTCGCCAAACCATTACTCGTTCCAAGGCACCAATAATCGCATCCCACTCGGGAGCACGTGCACTCTCAGACCACCCCAGAAATTTGGACGACGAACAACTGCAGTGGGTTAAAGAAAGTGGAGGGGTAGTACAAGCTGTTGCCTTAGCCAATTTTGTAAATAAAGAAAAACACACCCAATACAGAGCAGCAATAAAAACACTTGAAGATCCTTCAGACGAATCCGCATTGGCACAAATCAAAAAAGCACATCCACCGGTGAATGTTGCCGACTTTGTAGATCATATTGATTACATCAAAAATAAAATTGGTATTGACCACGTAGGAATCAGCTCTGATTTTGACGGAGGAGGGGGAATTGAAGGATGGGAAGACGCTTCGAAAACTTTTAATGTAACCCTAGAAATGGTCAAACGAGGCTATACCGAAGAAGAAATTGCAAAAATTTGGAGTGGTAACTTACTGCGGGTTTTGGATAAAACCTTTGAAGTGGCTAAGGAACTTCAAAAAGGAGTTTAAATAATAGCTTTATTTTACATTACGCTGCAACCAACTGAGTACGTCCCCAATCCCAGAACGTATTTCAGAGGTGGGAGTAGTAAAATGATTTACCATTATAGAGAAGACTAGGGTTTTGCCACTTTTGGTGATCAAATAACCTGAGAGGTTATGGTTGTGTCTTAGAGTCCCTGTTTTTCCAAAAACCTGATCTACCTCATAAGCCTTTAATGTTCCTGAAACACCTCCTTTAGGAAAACGCTGAATGATCTGATCCCAGGAAGAAATCTTGTGTATTTGTTTTAATGCCGCTACAAGGGATCTAGGTGTAAACATATTGTAGCGCGATACTCCAGAGCCGTCCACCCAAACAAAGGGATCTGGAGACCAACGGGACCATTCGTTTTGTAGTGAATCAATTGCATTTTCTGCCAAGAAAACACCGTTGTTTTTTTGTGCGATCATAAGAAGCAACGCCTCCGCAATTCCGTTATCGCTATCTTGAAGTAAACCCTGATAGAGAACCTCTTCCGCATTTGTGTATAGGGGGGTCCAATCCACATACTCCTCGGCAGGACTTATCTTAATCTGTTTACCTACAGCTTGTCCCAGGAGGTTTACAAAAAGGGAGTCTGAAGTGATAAAAGGCCGATACAGCGTGTCGCTTTCTTGCAATTTGATCCGATTGATTTCAAATCGATTGGCGTTTCTAGTACGTAAAACCACAGGGGCTAGTGAATCGTTTTTTAAAGTAAATTCAAACCCTGATGGAAGTGTTTTAACCTCATTATTCACTTTTGTAATCCCAATAGCATTGCCGTAAATAGGAAAAGGGCTTCGCTCAGAAGCATAATAATAGGAGTAGTCGTCCCAAGACCAACCGGGGCCTTGAGGTTTGGGGGTAGAAATGGGGGTAATGTATTCATAGTACTTCTCTTGATTAAAAAAGGCAGTCAATTTTGGATCAGGATAAAAGGGGTGAAGCAATAAAGGATATCCAGAGGATTTAAACTGAATCACCGAATCGTTTTTAACGGAATAAAACAAACTCGGTAGTGAATCAAAATGTTGTATCGCACCCAAATAAGTTAAGAGTTTGGTGTTAGAGGCTGGAGTCATGTATTTGGACTCATTGATTGAAACAAGGGGCTTAGGGGTTTCTAGCTCAGAAACACTTACTCCCACAAAGGCTTCTTTAAAGGCAGGAATCTTGCGCAGTTGCCTTTTTAGACGTAGCTCAAGGAGCGCTTGTCCATTACAAACGGAATAGGAAAGCAGTAGGAAAAAAACGTATTTGCCCATAACAATAAAAGTAATAAGAGTTTTTTATTGAACCCCTAAGTTGCACCAAAAATGTATAAAAAGAGTGAGGCTCAGGTTCAGAGTGACATCACTAATTTACGCAGTACTATAGGTGCTATTCAAGGCAATATATGAACAACACTTGATGCCGAGCTTGCTGATGTGAATGCGGTAATTGCCCAACTACAAGTCAGCACCAAGTCCAAAAAACACATTCCTCCCAGGGGCCGGTTCATAATACCTGCCTCCAAATGCATTTAAACGAATGTTGTCAAAATAGCGTGTATTAAAAAGATTGTTAATCCCCGCAAAAAAATCAAGATCAATACTCCCCAAAGAAATGGATTTACCCCCCTGTAGCCTCAATTTTTGAAAGGCTTTTATCAAAACTTCATTGGCATTATCGGCATACAAACGCCCGACGTGTTCTCCGGTAAGTTGAAACTTCCAGTTTCCAGTAGTTGTATGCCCCAGTTGGAGAAATAGCTGGCTGTTCGGAAGTCCTGGTAAGGCATTTTCTTGTTGGGTACTTTGTTCAAAAAAGCGATACTGCGCCTGGGTCATACTGGCCTGTAGCGCCCATTTTTTCCATCGGTAGGCGCCAAAGAATTCTATTCCCCATCGTTCGGAAGAACCTGCATTTCTATAAAACGATCTCCCGGGAAAAGCTTCTAACTCATACGGTAGAATTTCATTTGTACTTTCAATAAAAAAGACGTTGGCTTCCAGTCGCATTTTTGCCCACAACCCTTTCCATCCCATTTCGTAATTCAGTGCACGTGCAGGTTCCAATGCTAGGTTGAGTCCCTCCGCGCCACTTGGATTTGCAGACAGTTCGGACAAGGCTGGCGTTTCAAAACTAGAAGAAAAATTCACATATAAACGCTTTTGAGGTGCCACTTCATAGCTCAATCCCACACTGGGATTTAACACTTGATAGACTTGATCTTCCAGAACCGAATCTGCTCCGAGACGTAAATCATCATAACGCAAACTGGTTCTCAACAATACTTTTTGCCAACGTACCTCATCCAAAAGATAAATTCCCAAACTGCCAAAACTTTCTAATTGAGAAAAACTTAAGGTTCCCTGAGTTCCTTTAAGGTTGAGATACCGATCCCGTTGATCTGCCTGTTGCGCTGTTTCCAAACCCAACTGCCATCTGTGGTTGTTTTGCTCGTAGTTCAATCGGGTTCCAAAACCAAAATAATTCCGAGAAAGGTCAACGATTCCACCATTTTCAAAAGGGAGCTTTCCATAAAAATCACGGAAAGTATAAAAGCCATAGGTATCTAGCTTCCACTCAGACCCCCAGTCTTGTTGCCAACGAAGACCGGCTTTAAATTGATCCACACTTTCATAAGTGTCGTACTCCACATTGCGTTGCCTTGCTTGTCTCCAATCTGCTTGAGTGTCTTGCAAACTTATCCCTCCCGCATCTTCAGCTCTTGGGCTATCGGTATAATTCAATTGAAGCTGTATGCTGGATTTAGGACTCAGGGTCTGTTTGATTTTGGCATTAAAAAGATTTTGTTCAAAGCCACTATATTGGCGAAAACCATCCGTTTTTGTCCTGTTGGCATGAATTAGAGCTGTTGTATTCTCTCCTTGAATTGAAATATGCGTCTGAAACGACTGAAATCCATAAGCCCCAAAACGGCTTTGCAGCTGAACGGTTTCTTCCTCTAACTCATCTAAAGTATTGAGGTAAATAACGCCTCCCGAAGCGTTACCATACAGACTTGCCGATGGGCCACGAAGAACTTCAAAACTTTGTAGCAAGCCTAAAGGAATATTGTCTAACTGCCCCTGACCGTCTGGTGTGGTCTCTGGAATACCATCTACGATGATTTTGATACCCCGAATTCCAAAAGCTGCTCTTGCCCCAAAGCCCCGTAAAGAAATTCTCAAATCTTGGGCGTAATTATTCGCGTTTTGGGTAAATAATCCTGGAATTGAAACCAAATATTCTTGTAAAGAAAGCTGTTGGTAAATGTTTTGAGATTCAATCACGGATTGTACACTCAAAGAAAATGGAAGTTGATTTCGGGGAGTGTCTGTTTTAGGCGCTTCCAGAGCGATTTCGTTTAAGGTGATTGTTGTAGAGGAACTATAATTCTGAGCCTGTACTGTGGAAATTATAAAAAAGGATGATATCAATACAAAGGTCTGCCAAAAATTACCTTTCAAATACCTCTCCATAGCTCGTTATCTTTAAATTTGTGCTAAGATAAACAATTATGTACCTCTCAGAAGTAGAAGAAATTATTGCCTATGTGGTCTGTATTGCAATTGTCATTGGGTTTGGAGTAAGTACCTATATGGAAATTAAAAACACCATTGCTGAAGAAAAACAAAAACAGGCTGAAAAAGAAGAAAACGAAACCAAAATTAAAACCTTGATTACATACCTAAACTCTAAAAAGAAATTGATCGACAGCCTTGCCCAAACCAAAAAAGCCCTAGAAGAAAAAAAGAATAAAAAATAAATCTTACATTTGTACCTACAACAGTTGAAATAAAAATTTTATGCAAAAAGTATTTCATGCCTCATCCTCACGGGGAGAAGCAAACCACGGTTGGCTCCACGCAAAGCATTCTTTTAGTTTTGCCAATTATTTCAATCCGGATCGGATTCAATTTGGGGCACTTCGTGTCTTAAATGACGACACCATTGCTCCAGGTATGGGGTTTGGAACCCACCCTCATAATAACATGGAAATCATCACTATCCCCTTAGAAGGCGCTTTAGAACACAAAGACAGTATGGACAACGTCGGGGTCATAGAAGCCGATGAAATTCAGGTGATGAGTGCAGGGACGGGAGTCTCACATAGTGAGTATAATAAAAACAAAGACCTTTCGTTAAGCCTACTTCAGATCTGGATTCTTCCTAAAGCACAAAATGTTACCCCTCGTTACGACCAAAAAAACATCAAAGAGCTCAAAAAGGTAAATGAGTTGTACCCAGTTGTTACTCCTGATCCCAAAGCGACAGGCATGTGGATTCACCAAGACGCTTGGTTTCATATGGGTGATTTTGACAAGGCTACCGAACTAGAGTATCGCATCCATAAAAAAGGGAATGGTGTCTATGCCTTTTTGATTGAAGGAGCGGTAGAAATCGATGGTGAAAACCTTGAAAAAAGAGATGCATTAGGGGTTTGGGATACCGATCACTTTACCTTGAAAGCCCATCCTCAAAGCCGAATATTATTAATTGAAGTTCCAATGCACTAATAAAATGACAGAGCTTTCCGCACAAGATCTCCTCAAACATATTGAAAACAAAATTGCTGAAGGAGCGTATAAAGACAGCGTACACAAAATTACGTTGATCACAACAAGAGATGTCATTCGCACAATTCTGAATACAGAGTTTTAACACTTCTACTGTCTTTTTTCATCTTCTTTTTTGAATTGCTTTTTCTAAAAAGTCAAATCTTGATTTGAAAGTATCGTGTTTTCTTATCTTTACTACTTCTTAATTTATTCAATGGAATTAATTCCCAGTGCAGGACTTTCGCTAGCTTCTTTATTTCGTGGCTTACTCGGGATGTGTGTCTTGATTTTTGTAGCTTATCTTTTTAGTAATAACCGGAAGGCTATTGCTTGGAAAACAGTAGGAATCGGTCTGCTTATTCAAGTAGTTATTGCCATTGGAGTCTTAAAAATCCAATGGGTGAAGCGTGTTTTTGAGGCTCTAGGAAATTTCTTTATCAAGGTTTTAGAATATACAGGTGAAGGAACAAAAATGCTATTAGGTCAATTTGGAAATACAGAAACTTATGGTTTTATTTTCGTCTTTCAAGCCCTGCCTGTCATCATTTTCTTTTCCGCTTTAAGCTCCATACTGTACTATTTTGGTGTCATCCAGAAAGTTGTGGGTTTACTAGCTTGGCTTCTTACAAAAATTTTCAAAATTTCTGGTGCGGAAAGTCTCTCTGTGGCTGGAAACATCTTTCTAGGTCAGACTGAAGCACCTCTGCTGATTAAGGCCTATTTAGAAAAAATGAACCGTTCGGAAATCTTCCTTGTCATGGTAGGAGGAATGGCTACGGTAGCGGGTAGTGTCTTGGGTGCCTATATTGGTTTTCTCGGAGGAGACGATCCTGTCCAACGCTTGGAGTTTGCCAAAAGTCTCCTCGCAGCCTCTGTGATGGCAGCTCCTGGAGCAATTGTAATTGCAAAAATTATCTATCCTCAAACGGAAGATATTGTCGGAGACATTTCTATTTCCAATGATAAAATTGGCTCCAATTTACTTTCTGCCATTTCTATAGGGACTGGAGAAGGAATCAAAATGGCCGTCAACGTAGGCGCCATGCTATTAGTTTTTATTGCATTGATCGCTATGTTGAGTAGTATTTTTTCTGGTTTTGGTGATTTAATAGGGATCAACAGTTGGATTGCAGCCCATACGGTATATGACAGTTTTTCTATCGAATTTTTATTAGGGTATTTATTTGCGCCTTTGATGTGGATCATCGGAGTGGCCACAGAAGATATTGCGCTTATGGGTCAACTATTAGGGGTCAAACTGGTGGCTAGTGAATTTGTGGGCTACACCCAATTGGTAACACTTAAAGACGGCATGAGTGCTACCCATTTCACCTATCAAAAATCGGTGATTATGGCTACCTATATGCTTTGTGGGTTTGCCAACTTTGCCTCGATTGGGATTCAAATTGGAGGGATTGGAATCATCGCTCCAAAAACCAAAAAATTATTAACCGAACTCGGGTTTAAAGCTATGGTAGGTGGATCTTTAGTTTCGCTAATGTCCGCAACTATTGCTGGGATTATTTTAGGATAAACTTAGAGAGCAATAACCTTGATTTTTTTCCATATTTTGACCAGTAAAAATCCTGAAACTAATGCTAATCCCAATAGAGGAAAGGCTAAATTATAGTTCCCATAGATAAAATATCCGGTACAGAACATGGTACTGTAAATCATTACACAACCTAACAACATGGCTATTATTCCTGAAGGAACACTCCACACATGCTGGTCATCAACAAGATCGATCGATTCCTTTTTAGCACCTTCAACGATTTTTGTCCATCCAGGACCTCCTGCTTGTGTTTTTTTGTAAAACGAACGCAATACCGAGGTGTCCTCTGGTGGGGTAATAAAGGTTACTAGTACCCATAAACTTGTGGTAACTGCTACGACAAAGGGGAACTCTGCCCAAGCTGGAAAAACTCCTTCAGCTCCAAAAAGACTTGTCTTTACTGAAGGTATGGTCAAAATCAGAGAAACTAGTCCTGAGGCGACCATTGCAGTGATTTCACTCCATGCGTTGATCCTCCACCAAAACCATCTTAAGATAAAAATAAGCCCAGTCCCTGCTCCAAAAACTAGTAACAAATTGAACAACTGCATCGCATTTTGAAGTAACAAAGCCAACAGTGTACTTAACACCATAAGCACTACTGTCGAAATTCTTCCTACAGCAACCAATCTCTTCTGAGAAGCTTCAGGATTGATTTGGGTTTGATAAAAATCGTATACAATATAAGAAGACCCCCAATTCAATTGAGTAGATATCGTACTCATATAGGCAGAAATCAAAGACGCCAATACCAAGCCCAAAAGTCCAGTCGGAAGTTTGGTTAACATGGCAGGATACGCCAAGTCGTTTCCTAACTTATCTGCGGTAATATTGGGAAAGGCTTCTTGAATACTAGCCAAATCAGGGAATACAACAAGGGATGCAAGGGCTACTAAAATCCAAGGCCATGGACGTAAAGCATAATGCATGATATTGAAAAAGAAGGTTGCCCCTATGGCGTGATTTTCGTCTTTTGCAGCAAACATACGTTGTGCAATATAGCCTCCTCCTCCAGGTTCAGATCCAGGGTACCACGAACTC
This sequence comes from Flavobacteriaceae bacterium, assembly GCA_017852075.1. Taxonomy (GTDB): domain Bacteria; phylum Bacteroidota; class Bacteroidia; order Flavobacteriales; family Flavobacteriaceae; genus MS024-2A. The sequence goes on from JAFMLQ010000032.1 coordinate 8,897, forward strand.
CACCATTGTACTGCAAGGGGAATGATCAACAAGGTAATTAACGCCTCACGATTTCCAAAATCGGGAAGAATTGAAATTTTACCTACTACATTTTCATTGGCCAATAAAGCCTCTATACCTCCTACTTCGGGAATGTTTACCAAATATACCGCAGCACCAACTGCGCCTCCCATGGCAACAAAAAACAAAATAACATCGGTGTAAACCACTCCTTTAAACCCTCCAATAGCACTAAAGGTTACGGTTACCAATCCTGCTGAAAGGACTGTTTGCCATGGCTCAAGACCCAACATAATTCCTCCGATTTTTATCGCAGCCAAGGTCACTGCCGACATGGTAATCACGTTAAAAATGATTCCCAAATAAATGGCTCTAAATTTTCTTAAAAACTTTGCAGGCTTTCCACCATAGCGCAGTTCATAAAATTCTAAGTCTGTTTTTACATTGGATTTACGCCACAGTTTAGCATAGACAAAAACAGTTAAAAGCCCCGTAATCAGAAAGGCCCACCAGACCCAATTTCCAGAAACTCCATTGGTCCGAACAATATCGGTCACCAAATTTGGAGTGTCTGTAGAAAAGGTGGTTGCGACCATAGATAGTCCCAAAAGCCACCAGGGCATACTCCTGCCCGATAAAAAATATTGATTCGCACTCTTTCCAGATGATTTTGAAACATAAATCCCAATTCCCAGAGAGATCACAAAAAATAATAAAATTATAAGCCAGTCAAAAGTAGCAATTTGCATAAATCAATTCATTTTGGTTTGATTAAAGGTAAATAAAAAACAAAAGGGTACATTAATTTGTTGTTAAAACACTTGAGTTTCACCTGATTTCCTCCTAGGTTTGTTAAAAAATAGTTGCAATGATTGCATTTGGGAAATCCCTTTTCATGTTTTTTCTTCTCGGTTTTGGACTCGTTTGGGGACAAAACTCTAAGGAATTGTCTGATCCTCCCAAGTTCATTATTGCCTCACCTAAAGAAAAAGCTCCAAGTTTAATACTTCCTAAAAAGAAAAAATCCTTTCTCTCAGAAGATTACTTCAATCCTCAGATAGAGTTTAAAGACCCTAAAAGGGATATTGAAAATCCACGCTTACTTTTTGGTGAAAACGAACAGTTTCTCGATCCTGGAAAACGATATGAAAACAGACTTAACAGAAAACCTGAAAACGAGAAAAATCCCAATCAATTTAAATCCGATCAATATTTAGGTGACTTTCGCAATAATGGAAAGTTTGTTCAAATCGCTGTACGTGACCACGAATCTCCTGACGGCGATTTGATCCGCATCATGCTCAACGATAAAGAAGTCGTCCCTCGGGTGTTGTTGCAAGAACGCTTTAAAACTATTGCTATCGACTTACAAATAGGCTTTAATAAAATCGATTTTGTTGCCTTAAATCAAGGCACATCGGGTCCTAATACTGCAGAAGTACGTGTTTTTGACGATGATGGAAAACTAGTGGGTTCCAATCGATGGAACCTCGCTACAGGAGTCAAGGCGACTTATATCATTGTAAAAGAGAAATAAAATTATCCTTCGTACACTTCCAGCATTCCTTTAATAAAGACGTCTACCTCTTCCAAGGTTCCTGTACTCACTCGACACCAGTCGTAAAAAGGTGGAAATGGTCTGCCAATTCGCACCCCTTTTTCCAACATCTTTGGTCCAAGCTCACGGATGTCTTTTTTTGAATGGAAAAACACAAAATTGGTGTGCGAAGGCACATATTCCAGTTTTAGGTGGTCCAAAAGGGTATAGATTCTATTTTTTGCCTCTTTATTTTTTGCTAAAGAAAACTGGTAAAAAGCATCATCCTGAAGCGCTTCTTTTGCAGCTTCGACTGCTAGGACGTTACTCATAGCTACAATGTTTTTTCTGATTTGGACGGCAAGTTCAGGCTTGGCGATCAAATAGCCTACTCGTAGGCCTGCCATACCATAGACCTTTGAAAATGTTTTAGACACAATCACATTATCTCCTCGTTTTACGGCTTCTACCATACTAGGATAATTTGGTGTTTCGATAAAGTCGTAATAGGCTTCATCAGAAAATACTATTGTTTTCTGACTCGCTGCATTGCAAAAGTCAACGAGTTTTTTCGCAGGGACAAGGGTTCCCGTTGGGTTGTTGGGATTGCATAGGAAAACCAACTTGGTCTTCGGTGAAATCCGATTTTCAATTTCATCCAAATCATAGCCCTTGTCTGCACCTACTGGAACCCAGTTTACCGTAGCGCCCCATTGCTTGGCATAATCCATCATCGCCAAGAAAGTAGGTTGTCCAGAAATTATTTCACCTCCATGAGAAGCAAAAGTGAGGCCCGCAATCTTTAACCCTTCAGTTGAACCTCCTGTCACGATAATCGACTCGGGGTCTACCCCGTGTTTTTTTGCTAAAATAGAGGCCAAATCATCCGAATATGCGTAAGGATATCGACAACCGTGCACAAAGGAATTTATAATCCGCTCTTGAACCCTTTTGGAAGGGCCATAAGGGTTTTCATTAGAACTCAATCGGATGACGGGTTCTAAGGTTCGTGGATGAAACGCTCTTTTTTGCTGTGCCGTCAAAAGAGTAGGGGGTGCCAAGAGCAACCCACCAATCCCCATAGATGAGCGTAACCAATCTCTACGTGTCTGCATGCTTTATGTTTTTTTTCAAGTTGCCTTTTTTTTAAAACAATTCAAAGTTTTTGATGGAAAAATATCTCTTAATACTCACCATAAAAGTCCTTACCTTTAGTGTTCAAAGAAATTTCTTTCTTATTTCAATATGGCCATCTGGATTGCTTCCTTAGAATCATTTTTACAATATATCATTAGCCCTTTGGAATGGGTAATGCTTCTTGCCGTGATTGGTGGTGGCCTTTACCTCAGTTTTCACAGCAAAGGCTATCCTTTACTAAAAATCAAAACTGCTTTTCAACTTCTTTTTTCTAAAGAACAAAACAAGGGAATTTCGCGTTTTCAAGCGCTTTCTGCAGTACTTGCGGCTACAGTAGGTCTTGGAAATATTTCTGGAGTTGCTATTGCGATTCACATGGGTGGTCCTGGGGTCTTGGTCTGGATGTGGGTTACCGCATTAATAGGAATGATCATCAAATTTTACTCCTGTTCATTAGCTGTTCAACTCAGACAAAAAGATGCTGATGGCTCTCCTCTTGGCGGTCCCATGTACTATATGCAAATCGGTATAAAAAAATGGGGGAAACCATTGGCCATTTGGTTTTCAATAGCTGGACTTTTTGGGGTACTTCCCGCCTTCACTGCCAATCAATTGACCCAAACGTTTATGGATGTAGTACAGCCCGATTCTTATTTACTTCTCGGTGATTTTCAGTGGAAATTGATTTTGGGGATTTTTCTTTCCATTGCTAGTGCTTTTGTGATTTTTGGGGGGCTGCAATCTATTGTAAAAGTCACCTCTAATCTAGTTCCACTTATGGTTGGTTTATACTTTTTTCTAGGTCTTTATATGTTGCTTTCCAATTCGGAGCAAATTCTACCCACTTTTGGACTAATCTTTTCCAGCGCTTTTGACTTTCAAACAGCGGTTACTGGGGGATTTTGGGGATTGGTAATTTTAGGTGTGCGTCGTGCTGTATTTTCCAATGAAAGTGGTGTAGGAAATGCACCCATGTATCACGGACAGTCTCAGAGTTCAAAAGGAACTGACGAGGGGTTGGTTGCCATGTTAGGCCCCTTACTCGATACCGTTTTGGTGTGCACCATTACTGGACTAGTCGTTATCATTAGTGGCGCCTATCAAGTGGAAGGACTCAATGGTATCGTGCTCACACTAGAGGCCTTCAGGCGCTTGTTTTTTGGTTTTGGTGATGAGCTTCTTATGCTTATGGTTTTTGTTTTTGGAATCTCTACCTTGTTTACTTATTCTTATTATGGTGTAAAATGCTTTGGATACCTTACCAAACTTAAGTGGGGCAACCTTTACAACTATTTTTATATCGGAAGTATTATCTTTTCTGCTTTGGCCACCGTAGAAGTTGTTATTGGCATCATTGATCTTGCTTTTGCGCTTATGTGTATTCCAAATATGATAGCGCTAATCTACCTGTCTCGTCATGTAAAAAAAGAAATGAAAGAACGCAAATGGTTGCACTAAACCCTCTTAATTACGAATTACTCTAAACTTGGTGGCCCAGGGAGAATTCGAGGTTTGTAGGGTTCTGACTTTTTGTTTTTCTGATAATCTTCTTTAACTGCTTCTACCAATTTTGGATTTTTGTACAAATCTGCCATGGTCATCGAAAGCGCTTTTGCAGCATAAATCATTCCTTTATGCCCAATTGACATTCCTGTACAAGCCACAACGGCCCAGGAGTGCCAAGGGCCTCCATTTGCAGCTACAGTAGCTGACATTCGAATGGTGGGAACAACTTGACTCACATCTCCCACGTCTGTGGAACCTCCCTGTGCAGGAAGGGTTTCCTGTAAGGGAGTGACCTTTCCGTTAATTCCTAATTGTGGTTTTCCCGCTTCTTTTAGAATGGCATTTGCATAGGCAATTTCATCTTTGCTATAGGATATTTCTCCTAAGGACTCTAAGTTATTTTGCATGATTTCCGCCCCTGTTCGGTTGACCAAAATTTCGTAAATCCCAGAAATCAGTTTCGTTTCATATCGGGTTCCTGTCATCAGTGCTGCTCCTTTTGCGATATTCAAAGCACGTTCGTAAAGCACATCTACCTGTTCCACGCTGTTCTCTCTGAGACGGGTCCAAATTTTTGCGTAATCAGGAACGACGTTTACCACATCTCCCGCTTTTTCGATTTGATAATGAATCCGTGAAGTTGGTAAAATATGCTCTCTGTAGTAATTTAATCCCGTAGTATAAAGTTCCATAGCATCCACTGCACTATTACCATTCCAAGGATCTGCTGATGCGTGTGAGGTGTCTCCATAAAACATGACCCGAAAGTCGACCAAAGATTTACTGGTTTCCGTCCCAGATATGATGTTGTCTCCAGGATGCCAGTCCATACAAACATCCAGTTGATCAAAAACACCCGCTCTAACCATCCATACTTTTGCAAAAATGGTTTCCTCGGCAGGAGTTCCATAAAAAATAACGGTTCCTTTAAGGGTTCCTTTTTCTATCTGTTCTTTGATTGCTATTGCAGCTCCCAGACTGGCTGTCCCAAATAGATTATGTCCACAACCGTGACCTGCACCGCCGGGAATACGGGCTTCTTTTTTGGGTTGTCTTTTTTGTGAAATTCCCGCATTGGCATCAAATTCTCCTAAAATTCCAATAACAGGTTTGCCAGAACCGTACTTGGCCATAAAAGCCGTAGGAATGTCCGCTACATTTTCTGTTATTTCAAATCCATTTTCACGGGCGTAATCCTTTAAAAGTTGTGATGAGGTAAACTCTTCTAAGGAGGTCTCCGCAGCCTCCCAAATTCCATCGCTTATTGTGGTTAGCCGTTCTTTTTGATTCTCAACTGAAGTTTGAATGTCTTTTTTGATGGTTTTCAAGTTTTGCGCTTGAAGTGAACCTAATACCATAAAGACCACTATTCGAAGAATAAGATTTTTCATTGTTCTATTAATTTGATTACTATTTTATTTTTTAGGTATCGTTAATGCTAAAGTTATTAAAATTACGGCTCCAATCGCATAAGGCCAATCGATAAATGACAATTTTGTAAACATAATCCCCACCACTATAGAGCAAAGTAGTGCTCCTAAGGCCAATATAATTTTAAGCACCCAGCGTGTTTTCATCATTAGTTTTTATCTAATTTACATAATTGCGAGTAAAACTTCTTTATTTTTGACTATGGTTCGGGTTTATCTCATTGGTGTATTCATTTTAGTAGTTGCCATACTAGCCAACTTTGTGGCTTCAAAGCTTCAATTGATAACCTGGTATGATTTTCTTAAAGGCCTTACCACTTCTTCAAATTACTGGGACGGTATTCGCATTAAAGACGGCCTTTGGCTTTTCGTTGCATATCCTTTTATCTTAGGTTTAAGCGCCCTTTTGGGAGAGCTTTTCTGCACAAAAATTTTAAATCTATAAACTTATGACAAGTAGCGTGATCTATTTAGGTGACCTTAGAACAGAAGCCACACATAGGGCTTCCAAAAACAATTTCATCACTGATGCTCCCTTGGACAACCAAGGAAAAGGTGAGGCTTTTTCTCCAACAGACACTGTAGCAACAGCTTTGGCGTCATGTTTATTGACCATCATGGGAATAAAAGCTCGGAGTTTAGAAATTGACCTCAAGGGAAGTACCGCTGAGGTAACTAAAGTGATGGCAAGCAATCCCCGAAGAATTAGTGAAATTCGTGTGATTGTAAATCTATCCCAGCGTTTTGATACTAAAACGCAAACCCTTTTAGAGCGCGCTGCACTTACTTGTCCTGTTTCGTATTCGCTTCATCCCGATTTAATTCAAAACATTTCTTTTAACTGGCCTTCGTGAATTTTTTTTTCGTAAAAAAAACGAGACTGTAAATCAATATTCCTATCGGTCCCAGCATAAAAGTACACAACAAAGGTAGTACTATCAATATGTGTTTAATTTGAAACTTTTGACTGTGCCGAATCATCCAAGTCCCTACCCAAAAGTCAAACGCTAAATAGTGCAGCCAGCCCGCTGCTGCAGATTCAGGAGTAGCATTTTTAAATAAAACAACAATCCCTTCCAAACTAGAAAAATCAGCCTCTGCTAGCCCTCCAGATACAATGATGAAATAAGTGTAAAAAAAACTAATTCCCAAAGGGATCCATGGAAACGAAATTAATGGTTTCGAGACCTTACTTTTTGGAAAAAAAAGAATCGCTGCCCATGCAACTAAAATTAAAGTATTACACAGATTGAAAAAAAGGGTTGTCATTAAATAAGAAATTTATCGTGACTACCAAAATAGTATTTTTAATTTAGAGGAGGAATTATGCTACTATTTAGAAACATCAAAGGGGATCGAATCGATCCCGTAAAACATACCCTGGAGGTGATAAAAAATTATCCCTATGCAGAAATCCATATTGGTACAGACTCTCAAAACATCAACAAAGAAACACGATACACAACGGTTATTGCCTTCCGGCTAGGCACCAGGGGAGTGCATTATATTTTTAGTAAAACCACCTCAAAAATCATCAGAGACATGTGGACCCGCCTTTGGAAAGAAGCAGAGTTTAGTATTGATGTAGCAGAATGGTTAACTCAAAAAATTCCTCTCAAAGTACAAATTGACATGGATTACAATGGCGATGAAAACTATCAATCACATAAGCTAATTGCAGCAGCAAAAGGATGGGCAAATTCATTGGGATATAAGGTAAATGTAAAGCCCAATAATCAAATCGCAACACGTGCTGCAGATTATCATTGTAAGTAAAACTAGGGTGTTCGAAACACTTGAGTAAAATACGCGATACTGTCTTTTGAAAAGGCTATGCCCACACCCAATTCTTCAAAGTCGCCAATCATATTTGAATAATGCCCAGGAGAGTTTCTCCAACCTTCAACAACGCACTCAGAAAGTGCGTCTACAGAGCGAGTATCCCCACATCCGTTGACGTTTTCAAACCAAGGCACCTTCCCAATATTCTCTGCAATGCTAGTCCACGCAAAGCTTAGATCGTCTGCCCGATCTGAAGGAGATTTGTTTTCATGATCTACATGATCAAAGAAATTGAAGGTGATCATATTTTCGCTGTGCAACCTTGCGAGTTGATCCATCTCATCGTTTTGAACCAGATCTGTCAACCCTTTTGTTCTCCGTATTGCATTGGTTTTTTTTAAAATTTGTTCTTCGATTTGTTCCTCTATACTAGATTCAATAGGTGCGTCCTCGTCCAAGTCTTGATCGCAAGAAAACAATGAAATCATAATAAAAAACAAAAGCATTTTTTGAAAAACATTTAAAGGATTCATAAGCAGACATTTCGCTTAAAAATACAAATTTAGCCTATCTTTATAATGGTAAAATTAACTTTATATTATGCATTTTGCAATCATAGCTCCTCCCATTCCCAGTAAAAAATGGAAGGAGAATTTTGAACGAATTGCTCCCCATATTCCTCTAGTCATTGGTTTGGAAACCCCACAGCCCGAAGAAGTGGTTTGTGCCATGGTATGGAAGCAGCCCAAAGGCGCACTAACCCAATTTAAAAATCTAAAACTGATTTTTTCTATGGGTGCGGGAGTTGACCATGTCCTTTCCGATGAAACTATCCCCAAGCATATCCCTGTATGCCGAGTTATCGATCCACAGATGGCCTTCTCCATGAGCAATTATATCCTCATGGCACTTTTAAACCATCATCGCTCATGGTATGAATTTCAAGCCGCACAAGAGAACAAACACTGGGCACAATTTGAATATGTAGAACGTCCAGTAAAGGTGGGTGTATTGGGAATTGGACATTTGGGAATGGATGCCGCCAATAAAATACATCATTTGGGATTTCCTGTCCTTGGTTATTCTAATTCTCCTAAAAAAACTGTTTTTCCTTCCTATTCTGGTGATCAGTTTGAGGCCTTTATAAGTCAGATAAACGTACTTGTTTGTACTGTCCCATATACCTCAAAAACTCATGGTATGTTGAATTATCAGCTCTTTGAAAAATTTAAAGAACCTACCTACCTTATCAATGTTTCAAGAGGTGCTGTTCAAGTGGAAAAGGATATTGTAAAAGCCTTAAATAAGGGCCTGCTATCAGGTGCATTTTTAGATGTTTTTGAAGAAGAACCCCTTCCCAAATCAAGTCCTTTGTGGACGCATCCCAAAGTAAAAATCACCCCGCACATTGCAAGTTTAACCTATCCCAAGGAGAGCACTTATCAAGTGTTAGACTGCTTTGACCGCCTTGAAAAAGGATTGCCTTTGCCCCAACAAGTGAGTCGTGAGAAAATGTATTAATCTTGTAGGATTCGCTCTGAAATCCCACTGACGTCAAATCGAACAGGGTCAGTCACTTCAATCCCAGTCTTTTTAGAAAGGTCAATGATGAACTCTTTGGCCTGTGCTTCAGACAACATACTGGTATTGGCACAAATTCCTATGACTTTTGCCTTTGGATAGGTGCCTACCACCGTTGCTAGTGCTTCGTTTAAAGCAATAAACGCATTGAGATCTGGAATGTTAATGTGCTCTGGACTTCGTAAAGTCTTCTTGTCTGCGCGTATGCAAAGGACTAAATGTGTGGGACAGCTTCCTCGCATTAATGGCAGTGTTGCAGAGCTCCCTGGGTGTAATAATGATCCTTGACCTTCTACAATTACAATTTCATTTGCTGCTGCCTCCATTACGATTTGCTCTACAGCGCCACAGGCATGATCTAATTTATACGCATCCAAAGGAATCCCTTTGCCCATAAGGGTAATTCCAATTTGTCCTGTAGCTATAAATCCTACATTGACTTTTCTTTTCAAAAGATCTTCATATAATTCTAACCCAGAGGTCATCTTTCCTACTGCCATATCGGTACCGATAAAGAGTACACGTTTATTCGTTAAAGAGGCTGCTTTGCCAGTAGCTATCTCAGGTATGAATTGAGGGACTCGTACATCCCATATCCATTGGGTTTGTGGGTTTTTAATTTTGTGTCCCCAACTTGGGACTAATAAATCGTGAAGTCCATTCACAATACTCAATCCTGCTTCTAGAGCTTGTTCAATAATAGGGTTCCAAGATGCTGGGATTCTTCCGCCTGAAGGAGCAATCCCTAATACCAATACTTCAGCACCTTGCTCAATGACAGCATTAAGATCTTCATATATGGGAATCTCTCTTGTAATATCCAAAAAATCGCTCATGAATTTCCCTGCACAAGACTTATCTACTACCCCTACAATGGGATTTTTCAAATACCGTACGACACCCATTCCCATTTTACCATAATCACTATCGATATGGTCTTCCATGTATACGGCAACTTTTAATTTAGGATCTAGCATAAAATTCTTCTTTTAAAGTGGCACCATGCCCAGGAACTTCTCCGGGTAAAGTAATCCCTTCTACCATAGGGGCTCCTTCAGCAGGATCTGGGGCCAGATTGTAATGAGAGTCCAAGTCGATGTGATCTATCCCTCCTGTTAGCGCTGCTGCTGCTGCAATTGCTACAGAAGATTCACTCATACAACCAATCATGGTTTTTAATCCATGAGCACGAGCTGTGGCAATAATTCGGACTGCCTCTGTAATTCCTCCACACTTCATTAGTTTCATATTCACCCCATCTACATGTGCAGCGAAATTGGGAATATTTTCTGAAAAACGACATGACTCATCTACATAAATAGGAAGTGGTCGTTTTTCAAAAAGTTCTTTTAATCGATCTTCTTCTCCTTCTTTTAATGGCTGTTCTATATAGTCCACTTTACGATCGGCAAGCCATTGCATCATGTGCTTTGCATCTTGTACACTCCAACCTCCGTTGGCATCCACTCGAATTTTAACGTTGTAGTTCTGGGTACTTTTCACAACCTCGTCAAACATGGCTTTGTCCGCATCCAATCCTTCGGGGGAGCCCAACTTGATTTTTAGCGATTTTACAGTCGTTCCTTCTAAAAGAAGAGGAACCCGTTCTCTGACAACCTCGGGTGGATTAATCCCTATAGTTACCGATGTGGGTGTATGGGCTTTTGGAAAACCCAACATTTGATAAAGTGGCATCCCTGCTTTTTTAGCTGTCCAATCCCATAATGCGATGTCCAAGCCTACATAGGCACATGGGGGGATTTGTAGCTGTCTTGCTCGATCGTAAAGCGCATGAATAGATACCTCATCTATGCCCGTTGCAATAAATTGTTCTAGTGCTTGTTGAACTGCTTCTGGTGTATCGGCGCCTTCTGTCTCCCCAGGTGCCGCCTCTCCCCAACCTACAATACCCTCTTTTTCGTAACGGATAAATACATTTTCTGAATGGTAACGTACCCCCCGACTTATTGCTAAGGGAAAACGTTTCTTAAGCGCTACCTTATGAAAGCTTATCTGCATGCTTGATTTTTAATTTTAAATTTAGTTTTATTTTACTTTTTAAATTGAAGAAAAGCATTCCATTTGACTATTCCTTTTTTGTTTCTTGATTTTTTTCTTGTATTTTTTACTCCATAGGTACAAAAAAATGGGTTGCTAAAATCCATACTCAAAAAAACGGATTTTTATTTATTTGATTTCATCTTTTGAAATTAATTTTTTACTCAATTCTTCCAAAGAAATTCCTCTTGTTTCTGGCATCATAAAATGAACAAAGGCAAGTTGTAATACCATAAAGAAAGCAAAAATAGAAAACACCACTCCTGCTCCAACACTTGCAAATAATAGGGGGACGAATGAAGGAATGAGCGCCGCCAACACCCAGTGGACACTTACTCCAAAAGCTTGCCCTGAATTTCTAAGGTGATTGGGGAATATTTCAGAAATAAATACCCAAATAACGGCTCCCTGTCCAATGGCATGTGATGCAATAAAAAGGAAAAGGAAAAGGGGAATCAATAAGCCTCCCCACTGAAAGAAAAAAGCACATGCTACCAAACTCAATGAGATAATATATCCAAAGGAACCATAATACATTAAATTTCTGCGTCCTTGTTTGTCAATTAGGGCAACCCCAATTAAAGTGAAAATCAAATTGGTAACCCCAATACCTATTGTACTAAGTAAAGAAGTACTTGCTCCTAAACCTCCTTCTTCAAAAATTCTTGGGGCATAATATAAGAATGCATTAATTCCAGAGAGCTGATTGAAAAAAGCAACCAAAAACGCAAGCTTTAAAGGAAAGCGGTATTTTTTATCAAGGATCGACTCGTTTTGGTCGTCCTCAGCACTTTGTTGTATCTCTTTTACCAATTGATCAAAAGTTCCTTCAGGGTCTATTTGATCATAAATACTCCTCGCCTTATCCAAAGCGCCACGTGTAATTAGCCAACGTGGACTTTTGGGAATTCCAAAACAGAGGGCGGTATAGAGCACTGCTGGAAAGGCTTCAACGCCCATCATCCATCGCCAAGCATTTTCACCAATATCACTTAGTAAATAGTTTGAAACAAAAGCTATTAAGATTCCCAAAACCAAACTAAATTGATACATTCCTACCAGCCGACCACGATTTTTAGCTGGAGCAATTTCGGAAATATAAGCAGGTGCAGCAATGGTAGATACCCCTACTCCTATTCCCCCTATAAATCGGAACACAGCAAAACTAATCGGATCGTTTGCCAGAGCCGAACCTAAGGCTGAAACTGTATAAAAAACACCTACCCAAAGCAAGGTTTTCTTTCGTCCCAATCGGTGGGTGGGGATTGCACCAAAAAGGGAGCCTGTGACAGTTCCCCATAGAGCCATTCCCATAACTACTATGCCGTGAAAAGCATTTGAAGATCCCCATAAGCTTTGGAGTGTCTTATCCGCACCTGAGATTACTACCGTGTCAAAGCCAAATAAAAATCCTGCCAAAGCGGCAACCAGCGACCAAAAGAAAACTTTTCTCATCTTAATTTTTCGTTTTTAAGTTGAAATTCAAATGTTTGATAAATCAAGATAGGTATTTCGTTAAAACCAACTGTATCTGGATTATATTTATTTTATCCGAACTTCGCTCTCCAAATTTCATTTGAGCACTATTTGTTTATGAAAGTTATATCTTTAGTTAAATACTTTTTTATTATGGTTTCAAAATTTATAAAAACTCTTTCTGCACTTTTCATACTTGCTTTTCTGAACGGTTGTCAGTCGGATACCTCTTCAAAACCTATTAAAAATCCCAAAATAGCCA
>JAFMLQ010000007.1 GCA_017852075.1 Flavobacteriaceae bacterium
AAGTGAAGTCATTGTTCCCTATACCCAGTATTTGAGAAATCTCCCTGCCTATCTCCAGCAAGGAATCATGGAGAGCAACGGTAAAAGCATCGGTAGGGACGGCAACCCTGTGGACTATCAAACAGGAACAATCATCTGGGGAGCTTCTGGAACCAACGCCCAGCACGCCTTCTTTCAACTGATCCATCAAGGGACCAAGCTGATTCCAGCCGATTTTATTGGCTTTAAAAAATCACTAAAAGGAAATACTGAACACCAAAATAAGTTACTCTCCAATTTTATTGCTCAAACAGAAGCTTTGATGAACGGTAAAACCCTAGCCGAAGTTCAAAAAGAATTGGACTCTAGCGGAATGGACAAAGCCGAACAAGAGCAACTCACTCCTTTCAGAGTCTTTGAAGGAAATAAACCTACCAATACCTTGCTTATAGATCAGCTTACGCCTGCATCTTTAGGTGCATTGATCGCGATGTACGAACATAAAATTTTTGTGCAAGGCGTCCTTTGGAATATCTACAGCTATGACCAATGGGGTGTAGAACTTGGTAAACAGTTGGCAAACAAAGTACTGGACGATATCCAAGGAAAACAAAACCATCCTCACGACCCTTCTACTTCAAAATTACTTTCCAAGATTTAAACACTCATTTTCTGGATTTGTTAACAATATTTTAAAAAAAGGTTAATCACTTTTTAAGTTTAGTTAAACTTTAAAAAAAAGAGGAGTTTATCTTTGCGGTAAATAACTTGTTAAAAAAACAAAATGAAAAAAATGCTATTATCTTTCTTTGCTCTCAGCTCTAGCCTAGCTTTTTCACAAGAGACCAATGAACAAAAAACAGACAGTTTAGCAACCTTTCAATTTCTTGAAGAAGTAGTTGTCTCTTCTAGGGTTATTGATATTGCTAAAGAGAGGGAAACACCGATCGCAGTGAGTCAAATTTCTGCACAAGAGGTGCTTTTGAAAGTGGGAAATCAAGAATTTCCTGAAATCATGAATAAAACTCCTGGAGTTTATGCCACCAAGCAAGGAGGAGGTTATGGAGACAGTAGAATTTCCTTGCGTGGTTTTGATCAAAGAAACACCTCTTTTTTGATCAACGGACAGCCTGTTAACGATATGGAAAACGGATGGGTTTATTGGTCTAACTGGCAAGGTCTGACAGATGTTGCTTCGGGAATCCAAGTTCAAAGAGGACTTGGAGCATCCAAACTTGCCGTTCCTTCTGTAGGAGGAACCGTATCGATCTTTACTAAAAGTGCGGAAAAACAAGAGGGAGGATCCTTAACTCAAATGATTGGAAACGACGGATATATTAAAACTACTGGAGCCTACAATACTGGGGTGAATGATAAAGGTTGGTCCTCCTCTTATTTGTTAACCAAATGGTCTGGAAATGGCTATGTTTACAATACCAGTGGGGCAGGATGGACTTATTTTGCTGCGGTTGGCTATACCCCAGAGGGGTCGGCTCACAGTTTAAATCTTTCTCTTTTAGGTGCAGGACAATGGCACCACCAAAGAGATGTGTGGGTTTCTATAAGAGACTATGAAAACTTTGGTGAAGAGGGAATCGATCAAAGATGGAATACCAACGGGGGAACACTCAACGGGGAAGAATTCAACATGAGAAGAAACTTCTACAACAAACCGTTGGCTACCTTTAACTGGGATTGGAAAATTTCTGACAACATAGATTTAGCAACTTCATTATACGGTTCTGCGGGACGTGGAGGAGGAACAGGACCACGAGGAAGAAATTACGACGTGCTTCCTTTCAATGAAGACCTCACCTCCTTTTTTATTGAAGATGGTAAAACGGACTTTAGAAGAGCCGACGGTACAGTGGACTACGATGCCATAGTTGCAGACAATCGTGCTGGTGCTAGTCCTTACACTGGTGCTATCTCTTCTTATGAAGGATCCCTTTTAGGTGCCAATGGATATAGTGATGAAGGTGTTTTCAGAAGTGGGATGATTCGTAGAGCTTCAATGAACTCACACAACTGGGTAGGAGGAATCTCCAATTTGAACATCAACGCAGACAAAATGCGTTACAGCATTGGGGTTGACTTGAGAAACTACAAAGGGTTCCACTACCGTGTTTTAAACCACCTCATGGGCTTTGATGGGTATTATTCTACCGGAAATAAAAATTCTGCAGGTCAAATTATAGAAACTCTTGTAGAAGCCTCTCCGTTTAACAATACGGGACTTCAAGGTCCTAAAATTGATTACTACAATATCGGTTATGTCGGATGGCAAGGGTTCAACGGTTTAGCGGAATATTCTGGTGATAAACTTACTGCAGTTATCCAAGCTGGACTTTCAAACCAATCCTTTCAAAGAGAAGATCTTTTTGACCAACCAGGACTCCCACTTTCTGAAAAGAAAAATATAGGTGGAGGATACCTTAAAGGAGGGGCAAACTTAAATATCAATCAAAATTCAAATCTCTTTTTCAATGCGGGATACATCTCACGTCAACCTCAATTTGATGCGGTATTCCCTAATTTTGCAAACCGAGTAAATGAAGATCTTCAAAACGAGAAAATTCAATCACTAGAATTGGGATACGGCTATATTGGTAATGGATTTAAATTAAACCTAAACGTATATTCTACTGTATGGGGAAATCGTTTTGTTTCCAGAAGTCTATCCAATCAGCAAGGTATCGATGGTTCTGCTCAGTTTAGAGATATTGATGTAGTACATAATGGAATTGAAGTTGAAGCACAATATCGACCCTCCGGGACTACTAAACTTCGAGGAATGCTTTCCATTGGAGATTGGACTTATACTAAAGACTTCGAAGCCGAACTGTTTGATGATAATCAACAACTCATCGGAACAGGAACACTCTATCTTGAAGGGGCTAAAGTGGGCGATGCAGCACAATTTATCGCTTACCTCGGTATCGACCAAAGATTTGGAGAATCGTTGAATGTTGACCTAGACTATCGTTTTGTCGATGGACTTTATGCGGACTACAGCATTACAGATTCTGCCTTTACAGAAGCAAACAATCCGGGAGCACTAAAACTTCCCTCCTATGGTTTGGTTGATTTAGGAGCAACCTTTACAATGGGAATGGGATGGAGCCTACGCGCAAACATCAACAACCTTTTAAATACGACTTACATTGCTGAGTCAAACTCCAACATTCATGCTACGGCAGGATCAGAAACTTGGAATGGAGTAGATAAAAACAACTCCGTTTGGTTTGGATTTGGTAGAACGTGGAACCTCTCCCTACGTTATCAATTCTAAAATCTTTTAATTTAATTAAAACCCTCACCCCAGTGGGGGTTTTTTTTATGCTTCAAACTTAAGGTCCTTGATTCTTAACTGAAGATTGGTTACCCCCTTATATTCATTTTCTTCCAAAGTATAAAGGACTGAAAAGGGTTTCTGTAGTTTCACTTCAGACAGCAGTTGTCCTAAGCCAAATCCAATACCTGAAAAACGACTACTACTCCCATCGACCACATCCAGACGTAAATGGGTTTTATCCTTTCCAACTACACGACTTCCCCCCGCATCTTTGCAGTGGTGGGTTACAAAAACAGGACGCATATTTTTAGGGCCAAAAGGTGCCATTTGATTGAGAATTCGTAAAAGTTTGGCGTTTAAATCACGAAACGAAACTTCTAAATCATAGGCTAAAGAAGGTGTTTTTTGTTCGGGTAAAATATGCTCGGTAACGTACTTTTCAAAAGCTGTTTTAAACGCATCCAACTGCTCGGGTTGAAGCGTAAGTCCTGCTGCATATTTGTGTCCTCCAAATTGAATCATCGAATCCTTGCAAGCTTCCAAAGCCTGATATACATCAAACCCAGAAACAGAGCGAACTGAACCCGCCAGAACCTCCTCGGACTGAGTCAAAACGACCGTTGGTCGATAGTACACTTCGATCAGACGAGAGGCCACAATCCCAATGACCCCCTTGTGCCAAGAGGGATGATAAACTACGGTGCTGTTATTGTCAACCGCTTCCTCCAGTTTGATCTGTTGCAAGGCTTCCTTTGTAATTCGCTCATCAGTGCTTTTGCGTTCTGTATTAAAAAATTCGATAGATCGAGCGATGGGTAACGCCGTTTCTTTATCAGTACTCATTAAAAGTTCTACTGCAGTTAATCCTTGATCCATTCGTCCCGCCGCATTGATACGGGGAGCAATAACAAAAACCAAATCGGTGACTCGTAAGGGTCGTTTGAGGTCTTTAATAAAAAACTGAAGTCCAATTCGAGGATCCGTTTGGAACTGCTGTACACCCAAAAAAGTAAGGGTTCTATTTTCTCCCTCCAAAGGAACAATATCTGCAGCTATCGCGGTAGCCACCAAATCCAAATACGAAGTCAATTCCGATTCGGGCAAGCCTAATTTGTTTTGGAGGGCTTGAATCAATTTAAAACCGATTCCACAACCACAAAGCTCTTTAAAAGGATAGGGACAATCCTCGCGTTTGGGATCCAGCACCGCTACCGCATCAGGGAGTTCAGCACCCGGTAGGTGATGATCACAAAGAATAAAATCAATTTCCAATTCATTGGCATAAGCGACTTGTTCTATCGCTTTTATTCCGCAATCCAAAGCAATAATAAGTGTGATCCCTTCCTCATTTGCCACTTCTATTCCTTTTTTAGATATCCCATACCCCTCCGAATATCGGTCGGGCACATAGGTTCTCAAATGTGAAATTTTATCTTTGAGATAAGACGCTACAAGTGCCACAGCGGTAGTTCCATCAACATCGTAATCACCAAAGATCATCACCCCTTCTCCCTCTTCAATAGCGTTGTGAATTCGTTGCACTGCAGCATCCATATCTTTCATCAGAAAAGGGTTGTGGAGGTGCGACCACTGAGGTCTAAAAAACTGTTTTGCGCTCTCAAAATCTGTAATCCCGCGTTGCACCAAAAGTTGTGCGATCGTTTTGGGAACGTTCAATCGTTGAGCCAAAAGAGCCGCAGTATCGTCAATAGGATTTGAGATTTTCCTCCACTGCATGAAATCAATTTTTGAAACCTTCTACAACAATTACAAACTCCCCTTTGGGTTTGTGCTCTGAAAAAAAAGTTAATGCTTCTGTTAAAGTTCCTCTGAACGTATTTTCGTACAACTTAGAAAGTTCTCTGACTACCGCTACGGATCGATCTGTCCCAAAACAGGGAATCATTTGATCAAACAACTTTAACAGTTTGTGAGGGGATTCATAGAAAACTAAAGTTTTAGACTCTGAAGCCAAATTTTCCAAACGGCTTAACCGACCTTTTTTGGGGGGTAAAAATCCTTCAAAAACAAAACGCTCACAAGGAATTCCGCTTTGTACTAAAGCAGGAATTAAAGCCGTAGGGCCAGGTAAACATTGTACCTCAACATCTGCCTCCAATGCTGCTCTTACTAACAAAAAGCCAGGATCGGAAATGCCTGGAGTTCCTGCATCGGAAATCACCGCAATGTCTTTTCCTCCCTTCAATTGTGCTATTATTTTTGAGGTTTTATGATGCTCGTTGTGCATGTGGAAACTCTCATAGGAAGTCCCAATTTCAAAATGATTTAGAAGTTTTGTGCTGACCCTTGTGTCTTCAACAAGTATCAAATCAACTTCTTTTAATAAGCGCAACGCTCTTAAAGTGATATCTTCTAAATTTCCTACAGGAGTAGGGATCAAATAAAGCACAGTTCTTGCTGTTTATTTCTTATAAAATAAGTCCTCACTACTCCTCAAAATTTTTCTTTAAAATTGATAAAAAGCGTTCGACTACTTCTTGTTTTCCTTCCCAATTATTATACTCCGTTTGCACTTTTGTTTCTATAAAATGGGTAATTTCTGGCCAGGATTCAAAAGTAACAACCTGAGCCAAGACACTTTGATAATTTTTTGCATCTCCCTCAAAAAGATGGGTGACAAAAGCCAAACGATCATTCAAATCAATGCTTAGTGTTTTGGCAAAATGATCATTGATGTTTTTGCGATCTTCAGTGGGGACATTCTTTTTCTTTAAAGGTTCAGCTACAGGTTCTTTCACTTTGGGAACAAAAGTCGGGGTTTCCTCAACGGTTTCAAAAAGCTTTTCAAAGGTTTCGGGTTCGGGCATCTCTGTTACCATGTTTTTTATGGTTTCCATCATGGGAGCTACTTCCATATTTTCTTCCTTGGAACTTTCTGTTTTGGGTTTGCCCGTCAATGATTCGATCATTTCATTGAGTTGTGCTTGTTGGTACCTCCACAAGTTTTGGTCTGTGTGTTTTTGTTCCAAAAGCATTTTTTGGACTATAGAAAGTTCATAGAGATTTTGAATCGCATCGTGGGTTTTCTCATCATCCCATTCTACGTTTTGATCAATGACTTTTCTCGCCCAATGAAGTAGTGCAATTTTTATTTTTTCTGTCATTAATTTTGAAGCTTCAACCCGTTCGAATTTAATACCTTTGTTTATTAGGCAGAGGACGTAGTCCTACTTACAAGTTGAAAATTACAAAATGTTTTTAGAAAACGCTGTAAACGGAACGGAACAATTTGGCTGGATCGAAGTAATCTGTGGATCGATGTTTTCTGGAAAAACAGAAGAGTTAATCCGCCGGCTTCGGCGTGCGCAATTTGCAAAACAAAAGATTGAAATTTTTAAACCTGCTGTAGATTTACGCTATGATAGCGAGTTAGTTACTTCTCACGATCAGAATCAAATTCCCTCCACACCTGTTCCTGCTGCAGCCAATATTCGTATTTTGGCAGATGGCTGCGATGTGGTAGGCATAGACGAGGCGCAGTTTTTCGACGATGAAATTGTTCAAGTGTGTAATGATCTTGCCAATAGCGGTGTCCGTGTGATCGTAGCGGGTCTGGATATGGACTACCAAGGGAATCCTTTTGGACCCATGCCTGCCCTTATGGCTACCGCAGAATATGTAACGAAAGTCCATGCCATTTGTACACGGACAGGAAATTTAGCCC
The DNA here is from genome assembly GCA_017852075.1 of Flavobacteriaceae bacterium. Lineage (GTDB taxonomy): Bacteria > Bacteroidota > Bacteroidia > Flavobacteriales > Flavobacteriaceae > MS024-2A. The sequence continues at coordinate 6,960 of JAFMLQ010000007.1, forward strand.
ATTATAGTTTTCGTACTTCTCCCAATCAAGCTTTGGTGCATTTGGGTGAAAAAGAAAGTTATGAACCCCTTTCCCGCGTTGCTTTTAATAAAGCAAAGCAACAAAGCAAGAAAAGAGACGCCTAACCCTTGAACACTCTCCATATATACCTAAACCATCTGGATTATAACTATCAATCTATTCGCCGTAGGTTAAATCCTGAAACTGCATTGATTGCTGTAGTCAAAGCGGCAGCGTATGGAAGTGAAACTCTCCCTATGGCGAAACGTCTAGAACAATTGGGAGTGAGTAGCCTTGCTGTGGCCTATGCTCAAGAGGGAGAAACCCTTCGAAAGGGAGGGATCAAAATCCCTATCCTTGTTTTCTACCCTCAGCCTGAAGGTTTAGAAATTATTTTGGCAAATGAGCTAGAACCATGCCTTTATAGCGAAGCCATCTTTAAAAAATTTAGTCAGCTACTTGATCAAAATAACAAAATGCACTATCCGGTCCACATCAAATACAATACTGGACTGAATCGAGTAGGCTTTCCCCCAGAAAAGGTGTCTTGGGTGTTAGAGCAGCTTGAAAACCAAAGGGTTGAATTAAAAAGCGTGTACTCCCACCTAGCTGCTGCGGAAGCACAGAACAACACATTGCTCAACCAACAACAAATCGAATCCTTTTTAAGGTTGAGAACTCAACATCTCACCATTTTAAAAACGCAACCCATTTTTCATTTACTCAACAGTTCGGGAGTCTTTAACTATCCTGAATACCAATTTGATGCGGTACGCTGTGGTATTGGACTTCACGGATTTGCCAACCGCCCGGAATGGGATCAGGAACTAAAAAGTGTGGTTGAATTAACCTCAAAAATCAGCCAAATTCATCATGTAAAAAAAGGGGGCTTCGTGGGCTATGATCACGGATGGGAAGCCGCTCAAGATACTGTTATTGCAACTTTACCCATTGGTCATGCTGATGGAATTGGAAGACATTTTGGAAACCACAAAGCCAATGTGCTCCTACACCAGAGTTGGGTTCCTATCGTAGGGAACATTTGTATGGATATGTTAATGATTGATGTAACGGGTGTACCGTGTAAAGAAGGAGATGAGGTCTCTTTTTTTGGAGGGAAACAATCTGCCGCTGAATTTGCCCAAAAGGGAGGGACGATTAGCTATGAAGTTTTGACAGGAATAGGTTCTAGAGTAAAACGAATTGTTCACTCGTAAATTTTTTGTTACACATATAACAATTTATTGTTTTTTGAACTATATCTCTCAAGGATTTGTTTGGCGCATTTTAAGTGCTAATTTTGACAAAAATTTAAAAAATGAAAGTAGCTGTAGTAGGTGCCACAGGTATGGTGGGAAGTGTTATGTTGGAGGTTTTGGCGGAGCGTAAACTCCCCATTAGTGAGTTATTATTAGTTGCCTCGGAACGTTCTGTAGGAAAAAAAATTGACTTCGAAGGCAAATCCTATACTGTTATTGGAATGGAAAGTGCGGTAAATGCACGTCCTGAAATTGCACTTTTTTCTGCAGGAGGAGCTACTTCATTGGAATGGGCTCCAAAATTTGCTGCAGTAGGTACTTCGGTCATTGACAATTCCTCGGCGTGGCGAATGGAACTAGATAAAAAACTCATCGTACCCGAAATCAATGCGAATCAGCTCACTCCTGCTGACAAAATTATAGCCAATCCGAACTGTTCTACCATACAAATGGTTATGGCATTGGCCCCTTTACACAAGGAATTTACTATAAAACGGATTGTCGTTTCTACCTATCAATCCATCACAGGTACTGGGGTAAAAGCAGTAGAACAACTCACTAATGAAATGGAAGGCAAAGATGGAATTAGGGCTTACCCCCACCCAATTCATAAGAATGCGCTTCCTCATTGTGATGTATTTCTAGAAAACGACTACACCAAAGAAGAGATGAAACTGGTTCATGAAACCCATAAAATATTAGGCGATTCCTCCATTGGCATCACTGCTACAGCCATTAGAATTCCCGTAGTGGGGGGGCATAGCGAATCGGTGAATCTTGAATTTAAAAACCCCTACGATATTGATCAAGTAAGGACTCTCCTTGCAGATACTCCAGGTGTGGTAGTTCTAGATAACCCAGAAGCAAATGAATATCCCATGCCGATTCATGCTGAAGGAAAGGATGAGGTTTTTGTAGGACGTATTCGAAGAGATGAATCTGTGAAAAACGGCTTAAACCTTTGGATCGTTTCAGACAACCTAAGGAAAGGAGCAGCCACGAATACCATTCAAATTGCAGAATATTTAATCCAACATCGATTGATCTAAAATTATCGCTGTAGTTTTTGACCGCTTACATTAATTTTTTTTTTAAATTTGCCGCTCAATTGTTGAAGAATGAAAGTGTTGAAGGAATACACCCTCCCTTTCGTAGGGTTGAAAGACGGAGAACACAAGTTTTCATTTACAATTGACAATACGTTCTTTGCTCATTTTGAGTATAAAGATTTTGAAGAAGCTGAGATAGAAGGCACTTTGGTTTTGGACAAAAAACCCGCTTTTTTAGAACTCCATTTTGAAGTTCTTGGAAAGGTCGTGTTATCTTGTGACGTTTCTACAGAATGGTTTGACCACCCGATAGATACCCAATTTGACTTAATTGTCAAGTTTGGTACACCTTCAGAAAACGATCCAGATGAAATTCTTGTCCTACCTGAAGGAAGCTATCAAATCAATGTGGCGCACCATTTTTACGAAATTATCGTACTTTCGCTACCTCAAAAAAGGGTTCATCCTGGAATTGAAGAAGGTACCTTGAAAAGTGAAATCTTGGATACACTCAGAGCGTTAGAACCAAAAGAAGAAAAATTAAATGGGCAGGAAGACCCACGTTGGAATAAATTAAAAGACCTCTTGTAGAGCTCTACAAAACAAATATTATGGCACATCCTAAAAGGAAAATTTCCAAAACAAGAAGAGACAAAAGACGTACGCATTATAAAGCTGCAGACCAACAAATAGCTACTTGTTCTAAGACAGGAGAAGCACACCTATACCACCGCGCACATTGGCATGAGGGTAAGCTTTACTACCGAGGTAAAGTCCTCGTTGATGCTGCGGAAACTGCAGAAGCCTGATCCTATTCATTTATAGTATTTTGCTCTTCTTTTTCAAGAAGGGCTTTTTTATTATAATAATTTTGATTAGATCAAAAAACTACTATCTTCACTTACAATTAAGCTCATAACGCTGGGATTGAAATGGACCTAGAGGAAAAAAAAGTTCTCAAATCAGCAATTACAGCTGTAGGAGGCTACACACCTGATACAATCTTATCTAACCATAAATTAGAACAAATGGTGGATACAAGTGACGAATGGATTCAATCCCGAACGGGAATCAAGGAACGTAGAATTCTTGATGACGATAATAAAGCGACTTCTTATCTTGCTATTCAAGCGGCACAAAATCTCATCTCGAAAAAAAAATTAGATCCCACTACGATAGACCTCGTTTTGGTTGCTACAATCACACCAGACATTCACGTTGCTGCAACCGCAGCTTATGTAGCCTCTTCCATAGGGGCCACAAACGCATTTGCCTATGATTTAAACGCAGCTTGTTCTGGATTTCTTTACGGAATGAGTGTCGCCTCAGCTTATATCAATTCAGGGCGTTACAAAAAAGTTTTACTTATTGGAGCGGACAAGATGTCCTCAATTGTGGATTATACCGACCGCACCACCTGTATTATCTTTGGTGATGGAGGTGGCGCTGTGCTTTTTGAACCTAGTACTAACGAATATGGATGGGAAGACGAATATTTTAGAAGTAATGGTTCAGACCGTATGTCTCTTAGAATCAAAGCGGGAGGTTCGCTTTATCCAACTTCTCAAGAAACCTTAGATCAAGGCTGGCACAACATTTACCAAGATGGTAAAACAGTTTTTAAATACGCTGTATCGGAAATGGCTCATGTAGCAAAAGAGATCATGAATCGCAACCAACTGAATCATGACACCTTAGACTACTTAGTTCCTCACCAAGCAAACAAACGAATCATTGATGCTACCGCAAAACGACTGAACCTTAAAGAAGAAAAAGTGTTGATGAACATTGAACACTATGGAAATACCACAGCAGCTACCTTACCGCTGTTATTAAACGATTACGAAACTAAACTTAAAAAAGGAGACAAACTTGTTTTCACCGCTTTTGGGGGTGGATTTACCTGGGGAGCTGCACATCTTACCTGGGCCTATTAAATCAAAATCAACTAATCTATGGATATTAAAGACATTCAAAATCTAATCAAATTTGTTGCAAAATCAGGAGCTCAAGAAGTAAAGCTTGAGATGGAAGACATTAAAATTACTATAAAAACGGGATCCGATCCAGTTGCTGTAGAATCTGGTGGTCTCGTCCAGCAAATTCAAGCCATTCCACCTTCGATGGCTATTCCAACTCAACCTGCAGCTGTTCCTGCGGTAGAAGAAGTGGCTAAAAAGGAGGAAAAAACTGCCGAAGAAGATCATTTGATAACCATCAAATCCCCTATCATCGGAACCTTTTACAGAAAAGCGGCCCCAGACAAACCTTCGTTTGTAGAGGTAGGAGATACCATCAAAGATGGAGATGTACTGTGTGTTATTGAAGCGATGAAACTCTTCAATGAAATCGAATCTGAAATCAGTGGGACTATTGTCAAAATATTAGTAGATGACGCTTCCCCTGTAGAGTTCGACCAACCTTTATTTGTGATCAACCCCTCCTAACATTTTATCATGTTTAATAAAATCTTAATTGCAAATCGTGGAGAAATTGCGATGCGAATCATACGGACCTGTAAAGAAATGGGGATTAAAACCGTTGCGGTTTATTCAAAAGCCGATATGGATAGTCTTCATGTGCGCTTTGCAGACGAGGCAGTTTGTATCGGTCCAGCTCCCAGCAATGAATCATACTTAAAAATGGCAAATATTATTGCCGCTGCAGAAATCACAAATGCTGATGCCATTCACCCTGGGTACGGGTTTTTATCTGAAAATGCAAGGTTTTCAGAAATTTGTGAAGAACATAAAATCAAATTTATAGGTGCTTCACCTTCCATGATCAATCAAATGGGAGATAAAGCTTCTGCAAAAGCTACAATGCAAGCCGCTGGAGTACCTACCATCCCTGGGTCTGAGGGAATCATTGACTCCCTTGAAGAGGCAGAAAAATTAGCTGTTGAAGTGGGTTACCCCATCATGTTAAAAGCAACTGCTGGAGGAGGCGGAAAAGGAATGCGTGCTGTGTGGAAGCCTGAAGAATTAGAAAAAGCATGGAACAGTGCTCGCCAAGAAGCTGCAGCATCCTTTGGAAATGATGGGATGTATATGGAAAAATTGATTGAAGAACCTCGGCATATCGAAATTCAAGTGGTGGGAGATTCTACAGGGAAAGCGTGCCACCTTTCTGAACGGGATTGCTCTATTCAACGCCGTCATCAAAAATTAACTGAGGAAACCCCCTCTCCTTTTATGACCCCTGCCTTGCGCAAGAAAATGGGAGAAGCAGCCGTAAAAGCGACTGAATTTATCAAATATGAAGGTGCTGGTACGATAGAGTTTTTAGTAGATAAACATCGAAACTTCTACTTTATGGAAATGAATACTCGTATCCAAGTAGAACACCCTATTACAGAACAAGTAATCGATTTTGATTTGATTTGTGAACAGATCAAGGTGGCAGCAGGAGAAAAGATTTCAGGCAAAAATTACTTTCCAAAATTACACTCCATTGAGTGTCGTATCAATGCTGAAGACCCTCACAACGACTTTCGCCCCAGTCCCGGAGTAATTACTACCATGCACTTCCCTGGAGGACATGGAGTTCGTTTAGACACCCATGTATATAGTGGTTATGTTATTCCACCGTATTATGATTCTATGATTGCTAAACTCATCACAACTGCGCAAACACGAGAAGGTGCCATCAATAAGATGAAGCGTGCATTGGAAGAGTTTATTATCGAAGGAGTAAAAACAACCATTCCCTTCCACCTAAAATTGATGAGTGACCCTGCCTATGTAGAGGGAGATTACACCACAAAATTTATGGAAGGTTTCCAAATGGATGACTAAGTAAAGCTTAAAGCATCACTCACGAGTGACAAACGTGCCTCGTGAGTAATGATAAGTGTTCCTTTAGCCTTTAATTTTCGAAGTTACATTTTCGGGAAGTACCTTAAATCCCATATTGTAAAGGGTAAATCCAAAGATATCCGCGTATTGTTCTATTGTTTTTGAAACAGGAGTACCTGCTCCGTGACCCGCATTGGTTTCAATACGAATCAGTACGGGATTTGCTCCTTGATGTTTGTCTTGAAGTTCTGCTGCAAATTTAAAGGAATGAGCAGGAACCACACGGTCGTCATGGTCTCCTGTAGTGATTAAAGTAGCAGGGTAGATGGTTCCCGCTTTCACATTGTGGACTGGAGAATAACCTTTTAGGTATTCAAACATTTCTTTAGAATCGTCAGAAGTTCCATAATCATAGGCCCATCCAGCACCTGCTGTAAATTTGTGATAGCGTAACATATCCAAAACCCCTACAGCGGGGAGTGCTACTTTCATCAGTTCAGGGCGTTGGGTCATTGTAGCTCCTACCAATAAACCACCGTTAGAGCCCCCCCTAATAGCAAGAAACTCGGGACTGGTGATGTTGTTTTCAATTAAATATTCAGCGGCTGCAATAAAATCGTCAAAAACATTTTGTTTTTGCTGTTGGGTCCCAGCCTTGTGCCAAGCTTTTCCATATTCCCCACCGCCTCTAAGATTGGGTACTGCATAAACACCTCCTTGTTCCATCCAAACGGCATTGGCAATGCTAAAAGAAGGGCGTAAACTGATATTAAAACCTCCATAACCGTAGAGAATCGTTGGATTTTTTCCGTTGTATTCTACCCCTTTTTTTCGAGTAATAATCATCGGTACTTGAGTGCCATCGGCAGAAGTATAAAACACTTGTTCCGAAATATAATCATCGGGATTAAAATCGATCTCAGGTTTCCAATACTGCTTAGAGATTTTTGTATTTGGATTGTAGGAATAAATCACTCCAGGCGAATGGTAATTTGTAAAATTATAGTACAAGGTATCATCTTCTTTTTTTCCATTCCATCCTCCTGCAGTCCCAAGTCCTGGGAGTTCAACCTCTCCCAAATTTTCCCCCTGGGCATTGTATTGAACTACTTTGGTGATGACATCCACTATATAGCGTGCGAAGAAGTATCCCCCACCGCTACTGGGAGAAAGAACATGATCCGTTTCTGGAATGAAGTCTTTCCAGTTTTTTTCTTGAGGTCTATTAGCATTCACTTGTACTACCTTTTGATTCGGGGCATTGCTATTGGTTACAATGAAAAGTTGTTCTCCCATCGAATCTAGTAGATAGCTGTCTGTAGAATAATCTTGATCTACTGAAAGCAAGGGGCTGTTTTCTTTGCTCAAATCTTTTAAAAAACTCACATTCCCAGAAGTAGTTTTTGAGGCAGAAATAAATAAGTACTTCCCATCTTCGGTTACAGAAGCACCCACATACCGGTGTTTTTCGTCAGGAGTTCCCCCAAAAATTAACACATCATCTGATTGTGGAGTTCCTAGTTTATGAAAATATAACTTGTGTTGATCGGTCATTTCGCTCAGTTCACTCCCCTCGGGTTTGTCATAACTGGAATAGAAAAAACCTTCATTTAACTTCCATTGGATTCCGCTGAACTTGATGTCCATCAATGTGTCCTCAATGACTTTTTTGTTAAGGGCATCCATTACAATTACTTTCCGCCAATCACTCCCTCCTTCACTAATTGAGAATGCTGCTAGCTTTCCATTCTTAGAAAAACTAAGCCCCGACAGGGAGATAGTTCCATCTTCGGCAAAAGTGTTTGGATCTAAAAAGACTTCGGGTGAAGATTCCTCTTTTTGACGATACACAACGTATTGATTTTGTAAGCCATCATTTTTGTAAAAGTAAGTGTAGTCTCCTTCTTTAAAGGGCGCTGATAATTTTTCATAGTTCCAGAGCTGCTCCAATCTTCGCTTCAATGTACTTCTAAAAGGAATGTTGTCCAAATAAGAAAAAGTAGTCTCGTTTTGTTTGACAACCCAGCTTTTGGTGTTCTCAGCGTTGTCGTCTTCTAACCAACGGTAATTGTCGATGACTTCAGTATCGAAGTAAGTATCTACTACAGGAATTTTTTCTGTCGTTGGATACATTATTTCTGTTGTATTGTTTTGACAAGAGATAGATAGGAGTATTATTATTAGAAAAATAGGGCGAATAGACATAAGATTTATTTTTTACGAATTTAAAAAAATAATCCCTCCTTTGGGTATCTCAACCTAAAGAAGGGATCTTAAAAAAATACTGTCGTTTTAAAATCAACAGTCAATTATTAGTGAAATTGTACTAAGCCTGTGCTGATATCATACATTCCACCTACAATTTTAATTTCGCCATTTTGCTCCATCTCTGCTAGTACAGGGCTTGAAGAACGGATTTCGGCAATTGTCATTTCAACATTTTTTTCCGCTACCGTATTAACAAAATCAATATTGGAAGAATTGCGAAGACTTTCCTCTTGCGGTTCTTTGACAGCCTCAACGGCAGGTTCAATTTTGTTGATCAATGCAGTCAAATTCCCCAGACGTGCGTGATCGCAAGCGCCTTTCACGGCTCCACAAGCTGTATGACCTAAAACTACAATGAGCTTGGTGCCGGCAAGTTTACAAGCAAATTCCATGCTGCCTAAGATGTCTTCATTGACAAAATTTCCAGCGATACGAACGCTGAAAATATCTCCTATCCCTTGGTCAAAAATCAACTCTGAGGAGACACGTGAATCGATACAACTCAATACTGTAGCAAAAGGGTATTGACCTGTACTAGTTTCACTAACTTGTTGCATTAAATCTCGATTTAATGGCTTTTTTTCAACAAAACGTTGATTCCCTTTTTTCAATTCTTCCATTGAAGATGAAGGGGTCATTTGGGCTTGGGTTTCTTTTGTTTGTGCTTTCATAATAATTAATTTAATTGGGGAAAACCATTATTGGTGTTTCCGTAAGTGATAAGATTTTTATTAAGTTTCTTTTTTGTTGTGTTAAACAATTTTTTAAGGGCAAAAGCTGCTTTTTGATGCATAACAAATGAACATTGTCATTCTCAATATACTTAGAATAATTGGCATAATTTTCCAAATTAGTTTCAAAGTAATACGTAACTAGTTCATTGGTATGCTCCGATTTACAGACATTTGCTTGGGTACTAAATTGAAAGAGGCGATGTGTTCCTTTTGCATTTTTCAGTAGGGTTTGCATCATAGGATGGCTGTCAACAAACTGTCCAATAAAGCCTAGTCCTAACGCCTTTTGCTTTGATGGAAATCTTTTAGATCTCGTGATCAAAGTGACGCCTCTATGACATTTTAGAACGGTTTGAAGAAGGGTTGTCCTGTACCAAAAACTATTCATTCCGTGATAATTCCCTAGCACTACAAGGTCAGGTTTGGTGAGTTTGATATGTTCGCGAACTGCATCTACTGGATGACCTATTTTTGCATTGTAAATCATTGGTATGTCCTGCGTTTGGATAAACTTTTCCACCCTCGTTTTCAATTTTAATTGGAGGACCTCCTTTCGCTTTTTCAGGTCTCTTAAAACACGGACTTGACTGGATTCTGAAGGTAGCTCTTTTACAGGCTTTACTCCAAAAACGTCTATAGCACCCTGGACCAACTTTGCGAGTTCAATTGCCATTGGAAGTGTATGGGAACTGCTTCGCGTAAAGTTGGTCAGTACTAAGATGCGATATTTTGGTTTTAAGTCTTTCATTTCGAATTAGGCGCTTTTGGTTCCTAATTTAAAAAAGGAAATAAAACTATCTGGATTTTCGACGGTACCTCGCTCCGAAATAATTATAATATCAATATTTCTGACCTTTCTCTTTTCAGAAAAATCTTGAAGAATCTCTATGATATCATGATCTAAAAAACGAGTCTTTCTGACGTCTAGTTCCAATACCGTGTCTCTAGGTAAAGCATCGAGCTCTTTCAGGATGGCTCCTTTATTAAAAAAGGTTACCTCTTCTGCTAAAGTCATTTTAATTCTGTGCTTTCCATTGCTCTTGTCCTCAATATGAAGAAAATGTGAATTTTGGAAGCTTTTTATTAAAATTACCACTATACCAACTAGAAGTCCTAATCCAATTCCAATCAATAAATCTGTGAATACTATTCCTAGAACAGTAACTACAAAAGGAACCGATTGTTTCCAACCCAATTGGTACATCGTAACAAACAAACTGGGCTTTGCCAGTTTATATCCTACAATTAGAAGAATGGCCGCCAAAACCGAAAGTGGGATCTGGTTGAGCAATACGGGAATCAAAAGAACAGAAATCAATAACAAAAATCCATGAATGATAGCAGCCATTTTTGTTTTCCCTCCAGATTGAATATTGGCAGAACTACGAACAATAACTTGCGTAACTGGTAAGCCTCCAATAAGTCCAGAAATAAAGTTTCCTGTTCCTTGAGCGATCAGTTCTCTATTCGTAGGAGTCACCCTTTTTTCAGGATCTAATTTATCGGTAGCTTCTACACAGAGTAGTGTTTCTAAACTGGCAACAAGAGCAATGGTAAATGCCGTAATCCAAATCTGTGGGTTTCCAATCACCCCAAAATTGGGAAAGCTAAATTGACCGAGAAACGAGTTGATATTTTCAGGTACAGGTACCGAAACCAATTGTTGACTTTGGATGGCCCAATAGGCATTGTCGGAAGTTATTACAACGAATAAGATCCCAACAGCTACCGCCACTAAAGGGCCTTGAATAAGCTCAAAAATTCTTGCCTTTTTACTCAATACATTTGACCATAGCAAGAGGATTGCTAAGCTTAAGAATGCAATCAAGGTTGCTCCAGGGCTAATGTACTTTAGAGCGTTAAAAATTCCTGAAAATGTATTTTCTCCATTGTGTTGGAAAAAGGAAAAGTCACCTTCTGGGCTTTCATATCCAAAAAAATGAGGGATTTGTTTTAGAATAATTATTATCCCGATTCCTGTAAGCATTCCTTTGATCACAGAAGAAGGAAAATAATATCCAATAATACCCGCACGTAAAATCCCAAAAAGGAGCTGAATTAACCCTCCAAGAACTAAGGCCAATAAAAAGTTTTGAAAACCACCTAGGTCTCCTATTGCAGTGAGCACAATGGCAGCAAGACCCGCCGCAGGGCCACTCACTCCAACTTGGGAGCCACTCAGGCTTCCCACTACGATACCTCCAATAATTCCAGCGATTAACCCTGAAAATAGTGGTGCACCACTTGCTAGAGCAATTCCCAAACAAAGAGGTAATGCCACAAAAAATACTACAACACTAGCTGGAAGGTCGTGTTTTAGATTTGATAAAAGATTTAAATTTTTCATATTATTTTTTTTTCAAATAGAAAGCACGCTTCCCATTTGAAGTTTCATTTTTAATTAAAATTAGTTGTTTATTATATTAAAGTCTGGGGAAGGCTCAGGTCTGCCGGGGAGGAGGCAAATGAATCTCTAAAAAAATATTTGATGCTGGAGCTTGAAAAAAATTATTTAAGCAAGGCGCATCAGTCGATAAAAATGATAAGGATGATTTAAAGAAGTTATGAATTTTGGTATCCTCTTTTTTTTCCTTTTCTGATTCTTCAGAGGTATCTTCTTGCCAATCTATATGTTCAATTTCAAAAGAATTTTCAGTCAAGAGTGACAAAGATTCAAGTGTCGTAGATAAAGTCAAAAAGGCGAGCATATTCCAAACGAACAGGAATTTGAAAATAGATCCAGTAAGAAAACGATACCACTTCATAATACTCTTTCAAAGATTTCAAACTTGGTGCAAATATAATAGTATTCACTGAGAAAAAATCATCCAATGTGCTTTTTTAGAAAACAATTGGTGTTTTCATTTCATGCAATATTCTTTAGCTAATGCACCTAAATGATTATCGTAAATTGATTAAAGTTTAGGTTTTTTACCCTCAGCAGAATACGATCTAGATTGAAAATGGGTTTTGATTTTTTGAAGGGCTAATAGTTCTCCTATAAATTGCCAATCAAAATTGACCGTTTGATTTGCGGGATGGTTGTGATGATCTTGATCTAAAAGGTAACCCTCAGGCTTGTTCAAAATTCGAGTTTTGGCATATACAGTTTCCATTTTCTCGCGTACCGATGAAAAGGATTGAACCGTTTTTAATATCTCTTCTATTGCTTTTTCCTCTAAGTCAACGCTTGTCGCCGTGTCAAATACTTTGAGTTGGGACATTAAATTAAAGTTGTACTCTACAAGATGAACCACTTCATTGTATACAGCAAGGTTATAGGTTGACTCAGGATCTTGATCTACAATCTTCTTTAAAGTCGTTTTGACTTGATCCAACTGGATCTTTTGTGCTTGTAATTGTTCTAAACGAGCACTGTATTTTTTAGTCCAATCACCTTTAGAATTAAAATCAGGCATATCGATAATTTGTTCTTCAATAGGGTTTTCTCTATGAATGAGTGAATTTCGGTGATGCCCCTCTTCGACAAACAGATTGGTCCAAAGTGCAACGGGTTGATCCAGCAAATCAATAAATGCGTATTCCTCTGATTTAAATTTAGGTCCAAATTTTCTGTGACGATATATTTTTTTAAAGGCCTCTTTGGAGCGTTTTAAGCCGCCCCAAGTGTATTCAGCAAAAGCAGTGATTCCTCTTTTGTATAATTCAAAGTGAGGGGAGTCATCATCCCAAAGGGTCAGTAATAATCCATTGTAATTTCTGTTGATGGACTGTTCTGCAAAAGTTCGGATTTGATCGATATTACTTTCTCTCTGAGGCATCAGCGTCCAGCGGGTTTGCCCTGCAGTAGCTCCCATGACTTGAAAGCCATTTGAAGAAAACCAATCCATGGCTTTCCCGTTTCCATAAGACTCTGCCTTGTGGTAATTCCACCTCATATACACACAATTTTTAGGAAATTGAGTGATGAATTTGTTCAACTTAGGTTCATTTATCTCCCAGATAGAATCCACCGTGGCTGGGGCCATGTCAGTATTATAGATCGGGCTCATTAATCCCGCTTGCTTTAACGGCATATCATCCCAAAATATGGGAATTCTTTTGTTCTCTGCTGCAAAAGCAGAAACTTTATTGAGCCAAATCAAATTTAATTCCAAAGCACTTTTTCCACTTCCCCTTCCCGTAGTATGCACCTCATCCCCTCCCACATGGAGATACTTTCCATGCGGAAACGCTTCCAGTGCATCCAAATACAAATCATATTGTAACGCATAGGTTTCTGGATTTAGAGGATTGAAGGCCCAGTCACTTTCAGGAGCATCTCTCAATGCTTTATTTTTTTCGTGTTTTAAAATAAATGAAGCGTGTCCTAAGCCCTGAACCAATGGACTGATGGAAATATTACGTTCCAGTGCGTAGGTACTCAGATCACGCCACTCTTCAATAGAAAGTGCATCTTCTGAAGCAACTTCAGGTCTTCTTTTGTACTTTAATTTATCCTCAATCTCAAGAATGATTCCGTTGATTTTAAGTTGTGCCAATGCATCTATTAAATCATAGTAATAACTTTTCTTTTCCAGATGGTGTTTTACATCGATATGAATAGGTCGAAATGCAATTTTTGGAGCATCTTTAAGTGCTACAACAGGTAATGGTACGTTTTGATTTACCGCATCTTCGATCATCTGATTTAGAGTGACAAACGCATAAAATAATCCTGCTTGATCTTGGGCTTGAATGACTATTTTTTCCTCTTCAATTGTAAGGGTGTAGGATTCTGATTTTTGATTTTCTTGGGGTTGGATACTAAAGTATAGTTGGGCCTCATTTGGCAGAGTAGTTTGTTTGAATTGTTTCCCATATCCAAAACGGATAGGGAGTAGGTCCGAGGTGGGACTAAAAGCTGTGGTTAAAACATCTGGAGATAAGCTGGAATACGAGTTCTCATAATGAACTGATTCTACGGAAGGTACTAATGGAAAAGATTCTTCAAAAGAGGACTTGTGCGCTTCACATCCTAGTGTCAAAAGCAATACAAACGAGATGAGGATTTTTAAATTATTCAAAACCTAATTTTTAAGTTAGCTTCCAAAATACAAAAAATCACGTTCTTTAATTAAATAATTTGAGGATTCAATAGTTTGAGACACTTTAACTATCCTTGGGTTGGTTTTTATTCTTACTTTTTGATTGCATGAATGCTTGGTAAAATTATCGGAGTAGCTTTTGGGAAAGCCGTTTAAGAGTTCCGTATAAAATTGTACTTGAAAGGGACATATTCAACGACTATATTTTAGGCTTCATCGTCAACTCATTGTATTCACTACGCTTTAAAAAAATAGATCGAGCTTTAAATACCGCTTCACTAAAGGAGCTATGGTTGGCAATTCCCTTTCCTGCAATATCAAACCCAGTACCGTGATCTGGCGAAGTGCGTACTTGATTTAACCCTGCTGTAAAATTGACACCTTCGCCAAAGGAAAGTGTTTTAAAAGGGATCAGTCCTTGGTCGTGATACATGGCTAGGACTGCATCATATTTTTGAAAAGACTGGTTTCCAAAAAAACCGTCTGCAGCAAAAGGTCCAAAAACAAGGATTCCTTGATCAAATTGTTTTTTTAATAAAGGGCGCAACAAGGTGTCGTCTTCTTCCCCGATCACTCCATGGTCTCCTGTATGGGGGTTGATACCTAAAACAGCAATTTTGGGACGTACAATTCCAAAATCATATTTTAAACTCTGTATTACTAATTCTATTTTTTTTTGAATCAAACTTGGGGTCAAGTGTTTTGTAATTTGTCCTAAAGGAATATGGTCACTCACCAAGGCTACCTTTAATGAGTCTGTGATCATAAACATCAAACTCTCACCCTCCAGTTCCTCATTCAGAAAATCCGTATGTCCGGGAAATCGAAAATCGTCAGATTGTATGCTTTTTTTATGAATAGGTGCTGTCACCAAAGCGTCAACTGCTCCTTTCTTAAGTGCATTTGTAGCTGCTTTTAAAGAACGTACTGCATGGGCTCCTGCATCGGGTTGTACAGTTCCATAAGAAATGGGATAGGGATTTTCCCAAGTCTGAACCACATTAAGTTGTCCTTTATTTGGTTTTTTTAAATCCTTTAAAGAAAAAAGAGGTGTTGAAAGTCCCAAATTTTTGCGTTCATCATAAAAATTCTGAGGATGGGCAAAAACAATAGGGGTAAAAAAGTCATAAATACGTTTGTCTTGAAAGGTCTTTAAAATAATTTCAATCCCAATTCCATTAGGGTCACCTACAGAAATTCCAATTTTAATTTTTGACAATTGACGCACGTGAGTTGCTTTTTATCTTACTTTTGAGACAAATGTAACTAAATCTATAAGCATGTTTACGGGAATTGTAGAAGCTTTTGCAAAAGTACATCGTCTGACCCAAGAGGGTACGAATTTACATCTCCAATTTGAGTGTGAATTGGCGAGTGAATTAAAGATTGATCAAAGTGTTGCGCACAATGGGGTTTGTCTTACTGTAGTGGCTTGTGATTCAAAATACTATACAGTAACCGCCATTAAAGAGACCTTAGACAAGACCAATTTAGGTCTTCTTCAGTTGGGGGATTGGGTAAACGTGGAACGCGCTATGAAACTCGGCGATCGTTTGGACGGGCATATCGTTCAAGGGCATGTAGATCAGACGGCCCAATGTATTGCTGCGGAAACAAATGAAGGGAGTTGGACTTATACATTTCAATATAATCCCAAATCGGAACACATCACCATCGAAAAAGGGTCCATAACTGTAAACGGTGTCAGCCTTACTGTGGTCAATTCTAAAGCGGATCAGTTTTCTGTTGCAATCATTCCCTATACATATGAGCATACCAACTTCAAACAACTGGAAGTAGGGAAAATTGTGAACCTAGAATTCGATATGATTGGGAAATACATTTCAAAGCTCTATTTAAGCAACTAAATTTTGTATTTTTAGAAAAACTATATACAATGAATTTTCTTGAGCTTGCGACACTTTTATTAATATTAGCCTCCGTTTTTTCAATTATCAATCTACGTTTATTAAAACTTCCTCAAACCATTGGATTGATGGTTTTAGCGATTGTACTATCGGGGAGTGTTTTGGCAATAGGTTTGATCAATAAGGATTTTTTAGCTTATGCGACTTCGCTCACACAACAATTTGATTTCAGTGTGTTACTGATCGATGTTATGCTCCCCTTTCTGCTGTTTGCAGGTGCCATCAGTGTGAATGTACATGAGCTTCTTAAAGACAAGTTGACGATCATCTTACTCGCCAGTTTTGGAGTGGTATTTTCCACTTTTATTGTAGGAACCTCCCTATTTTGGTTAGTGGATCAGGCTGCATTTGGACTTTCTGGACTTGGTTTGACATATATAGATTGTTTGCTTTTTGGCGCATTGATTGCACCCACCGATCCCATAGCCGTATTGGCCATGGTCAAAAAAATGAATCTCTCCTCAATTACAGAAACCCGTATTGCAGGAGAATCTCTGTTTAACGACGGTATTGGAGTGGTTCTGTTTTTAACGCTTTTAAGTATGAAAGTGGAAGGCGTAGAAAACGTAAGCTTGCAAAGTATAGGAAGTCTTTTTGCTACAGAAGTTGTAGGTGGGATTGCGCTGGGTGCCATAATGGGTTTTCTGGGATTAAAACTCGTGAAGTATATCGAAAATGAATATGTGGAATTGGAAGTTTTGATTACGCTTTCATTGGTTCTTTTAGTTCCTGTAATTTCCAATGTTTTTCACTTTTCTGCTGTATTAGGTGTAGTGGTGATGGGGCTGTTTCTAAATCAAAATCTCGACGGTGACAAAGAAGCAGTGGGTGTACAAAAGGTAATGGGAGATTATGTCTATAAATTCTGGCATTTATTGGATGAAACCTTAAATGCAATACTCTTTATTTTGATCGGTTTAGAGATTATTCCTATCCTTCAAAACTTTGATTTTTCATATCTCTTGATTGTATTGATTATGATTGTTGTGGTGGTCGTATCTCGAGGAATTGGTGTCTTTATACCAATCAAAATACTTTCTATCAAAAAAACATTTGAGAAAAATACTGCACTGATCATAACCTGGGGCGGGCTTCGTGGAGGCTTGAGCATTGCTCTAGCTCTAAATCTTCCAAGCAGTTTGGGTACGGGAAAAGACCTCATCTTAATTCTTTCATACGGTGTCGTTTTATTTACCATCTTGGTACAAGGGTTGACGCTCAAAAAAATTGTAAAATAATTTGATAACCAATTAAGGTGTCGTTATATTTGAATCGAGTAGTTCAGGCTGTGACAACAGCAATGTCTAACAAAATATGAAAGGAGGTGTCTATGTCTTATGATAATCATTTAAGGAATTCAAGACAGCAGGTGCCGACTAACGGTCCGCTGTAGCTTTCCTTATCTATTTATAAAGCGGATCGATGGATCCGCTTTTTTTTCATATGCAATATATCCCACAAGCCGATTTAAACGAGTTTTTATCCGAAGATCCGGTTCGAAAAGCAGCCTTTGTTCAGCATATCGGAACGGCCTTTCAGGAAATTGGATTTCTGGCTCTGAAGGGACATTTGTTGGATGCTGCACTTCAGGAAAAACTCTATCAAGAAATCCGTAACTTTTTTGAACTACCCAGCGAAATAAAATCTACCTATGAAATTAAAGATGGAGGTGGCCAAAGAGGATATACTGGTTTTGGAAAAGAACATGCTGCAGGAAGAACTGTAGGTGATCTGAAAGAATTTTGGCATTTTGGTCAGGATCTAAATCTCAAACCCGATCTAAAAAATAAGTATCCCGACAACCTTATTGTCCAAGAACTCGAAAACTTCAATCACATTGGAAATTTAGTATTCCTTAAACTCGAGGAAACCGCAAAACTTGTCCTTCAAGCTTTGGCTCTTTTTCTCAAACTAGACGAGCACTACTTTGACAAATATATTGACGGTGGAAATTCGATTCTACGCGCCATACATTATCCTCCTATCACTCAGGCACCAAAGGACGCAGAACGTGCCGCGGCACACGGAGATATTAACTTAATTACACTTTTGATGGGTGCTCAAGGAGGAGGATTACAAGTTTTGAATCGGCAAAATCAATGGATTAATGCCGTGGCACAACCCGATGAATTGATGATTAATATAGGAGATATGCTTTCCCGTCTGACGAACAATCTACTTCCCTCCACCATTCACAAAGTGGTCAATCCGCCTCCAGAACAATGGGGAAGTTCACGCTATTCCTTGCCTTTCTTTATGCATCCTATTCCTCAAATGCCTCTAAATTGTTTACCTCAAACTGTAAGCGCAGCACACCCAAAACAATATGAAGATATTCTGGCAGGAGATTTTTTACACCAGCGTTTGGTCGATTTAGGTCTGCTTAAAAAGTGACTTTTATCCTTTTTTTAATTCCTCTAATACTGCCCGTCCCAATGCTGCTAAAAAAGGAATTCCTTGCGCTTCAAATTCATATTGGTCATCGTTAAAAATACCGTTTTCGTTGACTAGTATTGTTGCGGTTAAAAAAAACTCAATCCCACTTGATGCCTCTTTGACATAAGCAACATCAGTCAACGTTCCATAGGCATATCCTACTTTGTTATAAATCCGAATTTCTGGAGTCATCGCCCCCTTTTGATCACCATAAATTAGGAACTTTCCATAACTATCCCAATATGTTCCATCTTTATAATTTGGGTAATTACTTTCTAAAGTGGATCGGCTCATCCAAAATTTTAGGAACGAATAGTCCTCCTCAGTAATCTCAAATTGTTGTTCTTCTGAAAATAACGATGGGAAAATTAGTCGTTGAAGTAACCCTTGAAGGTCTCTTATGGAGATTCTGTTCTTTTCACTAAAGTCCATGGGCTTCTCTACAAAATTCCCATTGTTGAGATACCCTTTTCCTTTTTTGATTCCTTTCAAAGAATGTGGCTTCAATTCTAGTCTGGCGCGAAGAGAAGGCTGGTGATACAACGTGTCTTGGTCAGCATCCAAAAATATATATTCCCAAGTGGTGGTGTTGTCCGCTCCAAATAGAAATTTGTGGTGGAGTTGGGTGTTTGATAAACCTCTTTTTTTCAGTTCCAAATTGATGTAATCTCTCCCTAAAAAATCAAAAAGATAATTATAGGCTTCATTGTCGCTTACTAAAAAAATTTTTTTTATCAAATGATGGACCGTTACTTTTCCTTCGTTGTGGGTGGTATCCTTTTCAATGATTGGGTCTCCATTTTTATTTTTAATCAGAAAAGGGGTGTCTGCGTCAATTTGAATTCCTTGTGACTGAAGAGTTCTCAGTTTTTGTAATGCGAGAATTGCTACTGGTAATTTTGCCGTACTGGCAGGATAGAAATAGTGCATTTCGTCCAGTTGAAAAGAAGTCTCTTTAAGTTTGATTGCATTGGTGTTTGATCTTTCCACTTGACTGAGAAGAATTTGAATTTCGTGCTTTTCCTTCTCTTTTAAAATTTCTTGAAGCGCAGGAGTGGAATTCAACAACGCACGATCCAAAACAGTAGAAGAATTAGTACATCGTACAAGAAATGATCCAACCAAAGCGAATGAAAATACCCTTAGTAAATATATTTTAAACATAGATGATGTTGTTAATGGCTTATTACAGCAAAGTTAAGTACTATTGAAATAAATGGTCTTGAAAAAACAGAACTACCTTCTTTACATTTCATCGAAAGCTGCAATATCTTGCGCAGAAGTCAAGTCCAAAATATGTTCTTCCCTTCCAAAACAAATGATTTGTTTTGGTTCGTTTTCGTTAAGCATTTTGATTGCTGTAGGGAGTTCTTTTTCTTGACGCTCTGGGTGAATGGGACAATTTTTTAGATAAGGATAAAGTTGACCTCCATGAAAACTAAAAATATTCATACTCACTCTAATTTCTCCTTTACTGTCTTGGTATTTTTCAGCAGTTTGCGCATCTGGTTTTTCAATGATACCGTTTAAAAACCCTTCTGAATCAATATCCATTACCGCAAATTTGCCTATACGTTCGTCGCTAAACTTTAGCGAAGATCGAGCATAGCTGATCAAGGCATTGGGCGTCTTTCTGTTTTGGAGCAATTGTTTGAAGGCTCCTTCGGAATACAAATTATCTCCATTACAAATTGTAAACGTCTCATCAAGTAAGGCTGGATACTGTTGCATAGCCTGTTCCACGGCGTCTGCTGTTCCTAGGGGTTTTTCTCTCCCTCCTTTTAGGTGTTGAATTGCAAAATGCACCTTTGCACCAGCAAAAGAATTTCCAGTTCTTGCACTCCCAACCCATTCTTGAAAGGCCTCATTATCTGGACTTGTGATTAAAAATACGTCAGTATACCCTACTGCTACTGCATTAGAAATCAAATGAAAAAGAAGCGGTTTTTGATTTGTTCCCAATGGAATTAAACTCTTGTGTACACGCTGTGCAAGATTTTTTTGATCTGAAGACAGAAGACTGTTTTCGAGCGATTTTTTCATTCGAGAAGAAGCACCTCCCGCCATAATCATCAGACTTTTCATTCGTTATTCGTTAAAGTAATTTCATATGCTTTTTTTGCTCCAGCTTTTAGAAATGCAAGAATGACCTTTTCTTTTGTGGCTTCGCTGACCATAGCCACCATACAACCTCCGCCACCAGAACCTATTATTTTAGCACCTAAAGCACCTGCTTGTAAGGCAGCTTTGATTTGCTTTTGCATGACTTCTGGTGTGTTTTGAATCCGCTCCTGGAGAATGACTTGGTGGGCATTCATCCACTTTCCTAAAGTAACGTGGTCTGTTGTGGAACTGGATAACATAGCTTTTGCATTTTGTGTTAAAACAAAATTATAAACCGCAGCATACCAATGTGCTTGATAGGGCTTTGAAACATATTTTAAATATTCTTTATAGGCTTCTTCACCAGCTTCTTGCATATTAAAATTGGGTACATTTTTTTGAACTTCGGCTATAGCGGCTCTCCCATACGTTTTTGCGTTTTGTAAAACAGTTAACGTCTGTTTTGCTATTCCTGACTCTGCTATCACTAAACTCCCAAAATCAGCTCTCAACCTTTGCGTTTCAGCTTTCAACGTGTCAATATACAACAGGCCTCCCTGAGCGATCGTATATTGATCCATTAATCCTCCCGGTTGATTGAAATAGGTGACCTCTGCCTCATAAGCCCATTGGCCAATTTGTATATCTGAAATATCCTGATCCTGGTTTGTGGCCGTCAAAAGAAACCGAATCCAGGCAACTACTAAGGCTGAGGAACTGGATACTCCAGCATTGATAGGAATATCGCCCCAAATTTTGATGTCATATCCTTGCGTAAAATGAAAACCCTGTTTACGAAGTACAACTAAGACAGAACGAATGTAATCTTCGTTATGAATTGTATTCAATTGTTCATTTAGGTCTATTGACATATCTTTATCTATATCAATAAATTGTAAAAATAAATTAGTTGTCGAATTAGGCGTTCCCTCAATATAAATATACCGGTTTATTGTACCTGCAATAACAGGTAAATCCAGATAATCCTGATGGTCTCCAAAAAAACAAATTCTTGCTGGAGCTTTTACTTGAATCATTCTTTTAAAATTAGGAAACGATATTCAAAGGCTGGGTTTGTTTCCAAGAGCCACGAGTAAAATCGGGGAACTTTTGAGGCATTCCCCCCTGGGCAACTGAGAGTTCACTCAGAGGCGAAACTGCACTCCAAAGACATCCTTCGTAAATATTTTGATCTAGAGGCATTCCGTTTCTCAAACATTCTACAATGCGATACAGCATCATAAAATCCATTCCTCCATGACCTCCCATTTTCTTTGACAAGGCTCCAAGGCGTTTGTACATTGGGTGTTCGTGTTGTTCGAATATAGCCTCTAATTGCTCCCCTTCTGCCCAACGGTGATGACTGTCCGTTACCCCTGGGACGCCTCCTTCAAAAGCTATTCGAGTTGGAAAGCCTGCTAGAGCTCCTTTAGTTCCTTGGATTAAGTTGTGACGAGTATAAGGCCTGGGACTAGTCTCATCCCATTGTATCATAATCGTTCTCCCTAAATGAGTTTTGATGATTGACGTGTTGATGTCTCCTCCTTGATAATCTAAAGCATTCCATTTATGATCCGAAGGATAATTTTTTTCAGCGTATAAATTTCTTCCTCGAGCAGGAGAAGAAAAAGAAACCAAACTTGCAAACTGATCTTCGGTTCTCCCCAGATTCATATATTGAGCTACAGGTCCTAGACCATGTGTTGGGTATAAATTTCCATTGCGTTTCGCATAGTGGGGGGTTCTCCATGAGCCTGTGCCTCTTTCTTGTTCCTCCATCTGAAACCGAAGTTCGTGAATATAAGCTGCTTCAGCGTGGAGCAATTCTCCGAGCATTCCTTTTCTACAAAGGTTGAGATACAACAATTCCTCCCTTCCATAGTTGACGTTTTCCATCATCATACAATGTTTCTTGGTCTTTTCTGAGGTATCAATAATTTCCCACATTTCAGGTAAGCTGACCGCTACAGGTACTTCTACAAATGCATGGGCGCCTTGTTTCATGGATTCAATCGCCATCAAAGCGTGATTATTCCAGTTGGTAGCTATAATTACCGCATCGGGTTTTTCATTTTTCAACATCAGCTTCCATTGGTTTTCATCTCCAAAGTAACGGGCTATATTTTGATGCCTTCCGTTGCCTGCTTCTTTACAGTTTGTAACGGAACGGTCTACCCAGTCTTCATACAAATCGGCTATTGCAACAATTTCTGTGCCTTCAATAGCCGCTAATTGTTTTGCATGGCCTGTCCCCCTTGCTCCCACGCCAATAAGAGCGATGCGAACGGTATCTAATTTAGGTGCAGCAAAGTCACCCATGTAAGTGCCTTCTGAGGGGCGCTTTTCTTTTTCTTCTGAACAGGCAAGATGGGATGCCATATATAAGGAAGCAGCAGAGATACTTGATTTTTTTAAAAAATTTCTGCGATTAAAATGTTTCATGATTGATGTTTTTTGATGTTATATTCATTCTGGCATCTTGAAATAAAAGTAAAAAATTCTTTGAGATCCTCAGATTATGGAGCAGAGAAATCAATCAAACTTATTGAAATAATTTATATCTTTAAAATAAAAAACATGGGTGTAGGTGGAACTGTCATTGCGAGTATAGCGGTTTGTTTGCTAATTGGTCTAGTGATCGAACTGAAAGAACGTCACTTATAAAAATACAATGGGTTACTTTTTGAGAAATATTTTAGTCTATGGATTGATAGCCCTAGTGGTTTGGATGTTATATTCCGCTATTCGAGGGATGAATAATAAAAAGAAGTAATGCGAAAACTGTCTCCCAAACAATACTTGATACTTTCCTTGGGCCTTCTTAAGAAAGTTGTTTTTTTCTTTCTTTTCTTCAAAAATTAAGGCAATAAAGAAAGGCCTTAAAATTTATTGTAATGCATAAGAAGTTTGGAACCGTCCTTTTTTTAATCTTATAAAGAAATCCTTTATTAGAAGATAAAAAGGGTTATTCTGAAGCGTCCTCGTTCGAGGTGACTACTCGATCCCAAATCGTTATTGCTCCACTAGTTTGATCATTCCAGACCATCCTATTGTCACTGTTTGAAAAAGTGATACGATATTTGATTGCATTGCTTCCTTGAATAAAAGAATAAATCCCCGATTCTGGATCAACTTGCCAAGTATATACAGAAATTACTGGGCTCAAACAGCCACGTCCGTTGACATCAATAAAAACATAGGATGTGGTAATCAGGTTTTCTGTAGCTGAAGCTGTAAAGTCTAAACAGGAATACTCAGGAATCAAATCCACTAACTTATCCTCCAATTCTTTCCAAATAATTGTTTCCCCTTCAGTTTCTGCGATAGAATATATTGTCCATTCTCCAATAAGTTTATCTTGGGGCAATTCTTCTTTAGAACAACTTAAAAAAAGTGTCCCTGTAAGAAGAAGAAGAAGTGAAAGTTTACTGTAAAAATTTGATTTCATGATGATTTAATGTCTACTCAAAGAAAATGAATATCTTCCTATTTTCGAATGAATCTGCTGATTTTTTATAAAATGTTATTACATCCACTTTTCAAAAATGAATTTTAAATATGTTTGACCATTTTTAAAAGAGTTAAAAATCCATACTATATTTGGGAAAATGAGGTTATGAAAAGTGGCATACTTGTCTTTTTTTATCTGGTGAGTGCCTTCCTTTTGGGTCAAGAAGCTCCTACAGGCGTTTATCTAAAAGTTTTAGGAACTGTACAAGACGGAGGTGCACCC
Organism: Flavobacteriaceae bacterium; assembly: GCA_017852075.1. Classification (GTDB taxonomy): domain Bacteria; phylum Bacteroidota; class Bacteroidia; order Flavobacteriales; family Flavobacteriaceae; genus MS024-2A. Next base: position 31,315 of record JAFMLQ010000007.1, read on the forward strand.
CATATTGCCTGTAAAAAAAAATGTTGCTCTGATCTGAATGCGGAAGAAATCAATAATCGAAAGGTTACGGCTCTTGAAGTTTTTGATACAGCAACTGAAAAAAGTCTTTTGTTTGAAGCCACACCCGATATTGTTTCGCAATGGACCACTTTACGTTATCCTCTTCAAGGTATTTTTATAACTCATGCTCATATTGGACATTATTCTGGTCTTCTTCAACTTGGTAGAGAGGCACTTGGAGCCAAAAAGATTCCCGTTTTTGCAATGCCTAAGATGCAGTCTTTTTTGGAAAACAATGCACCTTGGAGCCAATTAGTAACACTAGAAAATATTGTAATTGAATCACTTGAGAATAAAAAGACGATACGCCCCATAAAAGCGGTACAAGTGACTCCGCTTCGGGTTCCTCACCGAGATGAATTTTCTGAAACTGTAGGTTTCATCATTTCAGGGCCTCATAAAACGGTTCTTTTTATCCCAGATATTGACAAATGGTCTCTTTGGGATGAAGATCTTGTTTTGTGGTTGAATAAAGTGGACATGGCGTTCATCGATGCAACTTTTTTTAGTTCAGAAGAAGTGCAACATAGAACGATCTCAGAAATTCCCCATCCACTAGTCCAAGAAACAATCCAACTTTTAAACACTAAATCCAAAACTTTTAAAAACAAGGTGTATTTCATACATATGAATCATACCAATCCCTTGCTGAACCAAGATGGGGATACCACAAAGTGGGTGCTTAAGCAAGGTTTTCGAATTGCCCGTTTGGGACAACAATTTAAATTGTAACTTATGTTCTCGATCTTTCTCTCTGCATTTGACTGAACAATTGAGTGATTACTTGCTTTTAAAAAAGTGAGGAGGCTAATTTTTATGCTAAGTCTGATTTGAATTAAAAATTGTGAGTACTTGCTTTATATTACATAGTGTAAAACCTCCATTTCTCTTAATGAATTTGGAGTAGCTAGGGTCAAAGGGGTATAAAACACCCCATTCAACACTTAAAATTCGGGTCAAGCCTAGTTTACACGACCCACAGGACGTACTTCACTCCCTTTGATTCCTGTCAAACGGTCACCTAAAACACCTCGAATTGAATCTGCAATCTTGGTGATTTTTATGACCATTTCTGGATTTTGTTTCGCTACATCAATTTGTTCACTTGGATCATTGTCTAAGTCGAAAAGTGCTGCGGTTTCTATGGTGTTCATTTCATAAGGGATTGGAAACCCGTCATTGGTTCCTTCTCTTCCATTAAGCGAACGATAAGTATGCGGTACATAAAGTTTCCAATTTTTGTGACGTACGGCATGCAATTCGTTGGTACGGTAGTAAAAAAAGAAGTTTTCATGGGGGGCTTTGGTTGTAGTTCCAGTAAGTAAGGGTACTAATGAAGCCCCATCGATTTTCTTTTCTGGGAGACCACTCCCTGTAAACTCTGCAATTGTAGGTAACCAATCTATCCCCATCGCAGGTGCCTTAATTCGTGTATTGGGTTGAATTCGTTTGGGAAAATAAGCTATTCCTGGAACACGGTGTCCTCCCTCCCAATTGGTGCCTTTACCTTCTCTAAAAATACCCGGAGAACCTGAATGTCCGCCATATGATAGCCAGGGGCCATTATCTGAGGTAAAAACGATTAACGTATTGTCATCCAGTCCTTCTTTTTTTAATGTTTCCCAGATGCGTCCAACCGAGTCATCAATTTCACGTATGACATCACCATACAAACCACGCTTTTGAGTGCCTTGAAACGCTTCTGCTGCATACAAGGGAACATGAGGCTGTGGATGAGGTAAGTATACAAAGAAAGGGCTCTTTTTATGGCGTTGAATAAAATCAATCGCTCTATCTGTAAGTGCTCCAGTTAAAAAGGTTTGGTCTTCCAGCACCTTAAGTGGGGTTTCATTTTCATACAATTTAATATCGGGAAAATTAAACACGGTTCCTTGTTGAGGATGTTTGGGCCACATATCATTGGAATATAAAATTCCGTAGTACTCATCAAAACCGTGTTTTCGGGGCTGAAATTGGGGTGCATCTCCCAAATGCCATTTTCCGAAAATCCCCGTTGCATACCCTTTTGCTTTTAATAATTCAGCTAGGGTGGTTTCCTCTGGATTGATTCCTACTTTAGAGCCAGGGCCGTAAGCATTGTGAATTCCCACTCGATCGGGATAACATCCAGTCATTATTGAAGCGCGCGATGCTGAACACACTGGCTGCGTAGCGTAATAGGATGTAAAATAGGCTCCCCCTCTAGCCAGTTGATCTAGATTTGGAGTTTCAATATCCGTCGCACCGTAAATACCCAAATCACCATAGCCTTGGTCATCTGTGAGTATAAAAATAATATTGGGAGGGGTTTCTTTGCTACAGCTAAAAGCGAGTGATAAGAAGACTAAAAAAAGAATGTTTTTCATATTGCGATGTGACTGGTTTTAAATGAGTTTATCAAGAAATTTTTGTGGTGATTTATTATGGTTTTTCTATTTGAAGTTTCAAAGTAATAAATTATAGGTTTGACTCCATTTACAATTTGACAAAAAATGTCATTAAAAATTAACAATGTCCCTATTTTCAATATTGGATTGTTGAATATTGAAAAAAGTCGTGTTTTTGATGTTTTTTTAAAACAATATTTAACTAGTGCTTTTTATCTTTGAAAGAAATAAGAAAATAATCCATTTTTATTGCATTATTATCAATGAAAATATTTTAAACTTTCATTAAACTTGTTTCTTATTCTTTGTTAATCTATTCATTTGTTTGCCGCCTCAGTTGAGGCGGTTTTTTTATAAATCGAATATTTAACCATTCTGATCGTTTGCATAAAACTCCCTCCACAAGTGCTTAAAGTAGCAATCACTCTTGTAATAACGCAGCTACCTTTTCTCCCACTTTACTTCCAATAGCAACTCCCATTCCGCCGAGCTTCACGCCAATGGCAATGTTATTACTCTCTTTTTTGACGATGGGCATCTTGTCTTTTCCAAATGCCATAATTCCAGACCATTCCATTTCTATCGAAAATTTTTGATCTGGCAAGATGAACTGTTTCAAATCAGAGATCAATTTTTCTTTGATTTTCGAGTTGATTCCAAAACTAGTTGTGGTTTCAGCATTTAAATCTAAATTGCGACCACCACCCAATAGGATGCGGTTTTCTATATCCCTAAAATAATAATATCCTTCCTCATAGTGAAAAGCACCTTTTATTTTGAGATTGGGAATAGGTTCTGTTAGCAATACAAGTCCACGCCCTGGAGAAAGGTTCAAATCGGGAAGTAATTGTGTTGCAAAACCATTGTTACAGATAGCCAATTTTTGACAAGTCAGCTGAATTTCTTGATTTTTTAAACTCAGCGAAAGGATCTGTGCTGGTGTTTCTAATTCAAAGTTCGTCAATGTCGCATGTGAAAAAAAAGAGATGTCTAGTTGGTTGACTTTTGAGCGAAGGGCACGCATCATTTTACCTGTATTGATTTGACCCTCAAATGGATTTTCGATCAGGTGTTTTACTTTTCCAGAGTCAAAACCAAATTTATTTATTTTGGTATTATTATGAGAAAAAACTGCTTTGTGAAGTAGGGGTTTGAGTAACGAGTTGAAATAGTCAATTTGATCTAAAGCCTTGGGATTCTTTTCAAAAAACAGCTCATAGCCTCCTTTCCATTGGAGTCCCAAAGCCTGATCTCCCAAGATTTCACGGAGTAGCGCTAGTCCTTCCAAACGCATGTTTACAATTTTACACAAGGTTTTTTCATCCATATGTTGGCGGTCGTCCATCAGTTCTGTAAGCGAACCAAAACAAGCAAAACCTGCATTTTTGGTGCTTGCTCCTGAAGAAAACAACCCTCTTTCTAGAATGGCAACACTAGCATTGGGATTTTGTTTTTTATAAGAAATGGCACAACACATCCCAGTGATTCCCCCTCCTAATACGACTAAATCGTAATGAAGTAATTGTGTTTTTTCCCAATAACTAAGCATTTGAATCTTTACGTTTTTTAAAAATATGAAAGGGAATCGATCTTTTTATGTCCTTTTGTAAAAAAGTACAGTGGTGTCATAGGTTATTGAATCCTAAAACCACCTGCTAAAACTTTCGTTTACCTTAAATAAAGCACATCCAGAAAAAGAAAAATTCATTTTAAAAACTAAATGAATGCCACAAAAGGCACTTTGAAAAATGCACTTCTCTTAGGCATAATATATCCCGGTAACAATTCTATACGCTAGGTAAATACCTGTAATTGTCCATACCCACCATCTGTTTTTCATATACCATTCCATAGTGACTGATTTTTGTTAAATAACAAGGTATTGATAAAATTTAACATCAATGAAATTAAGGAATTTAAATAGTTTTAAAAAAAAATGTATTTTTACGCCGATTTATGACGTAAGACAATGACGAAATTACAATTATTTACTATAATTTTAGTGTTTGTAAACCTACTTGCTTTCGGGCAAGATGTGACCTTAACTGGGACTGTTTATGATGCTGAAACCAACCAACCTCTCCCTGGTGCTACAGTAATAATTAAAGATACAACCGAAGGAACAACTTCAGACTTTGATGGGGTGTATTCAATTCGTGTCGCTGTTGGAAAAACACTTTCTTTCAGTTCGATTGGTTATAAAACAGAAACACGTGTGGTTTCTCAAGCAGATCAATTAAACATTCTCTTGAGTCCCGACAACGAGCTCGACGAAATTGTGGTCGTGGGATATGGATCACAGAAACGAAGTAATATTGTAGGTTCTGTGGCAACTGTAAATGTGGACAAAGCCACCCAAAATCCAACTACTAACGTATCCGAACTCTTAAGGGGTCGGGCTGCAGGAGTGCAAGTCAATCTGGGTGATGCACGTCCAGGGGGAAATTCAAATATCGTAATCCGTGGAAATGTCTCCGTAGCCGGAGGCAACAATCCCTTGATCATTGTAGATGGTTTACCCTATGATAGTCTAAATGATATTGCACCAGAAGATATTGCAAATATTGAAATTCTTAAAGATGCTGCCTCCACATCCATCTATGGAGCTAGAGCTTCGAATGGAGTAATTCTAGTGACCACTAAAAAAGCTAGAGCTGGCTACACTTCTTTTAATTACTCAGGTTATGTTACCACTCAAACACTTACTAGAAACTTTGAAATTTACGATGGTCAAGGATTTTATGATTTTAGAATGGCCGCATGGCGAGCGCGTTTGGGAGTGGATAATCCACCATTGAAATTTGTTTGGAATGAATACGAATTGGATTTTATTGAAAACAACAATGTAGTTGACTGGGAAAACTTGGCACTCAACGACGCATTGCTCTCTAGTCACTCCATAAGCTACTCTTCGGGGACCGAAAAATCAACTGTCTATTCTAGTTTAAACTATTTCACACAAGACGGTATCATCCCTAATTCAGGATTTGATCGACTTCAGTTTAAGTTAAACTACAGTCAAAAGCTTACTGATAAATTAAGTCTAGATGGGATAATCAACATTCAAAATGCAAATCAAAGTAGAGAAACAGGAGGGCTTTTCCTAGCGAACATCAGTCCTATTGCTAAGCCTTATGACGATGAAGGAAACTTGGTGAAATATTACTTTGGGCCTGAAAATGCATCTGCGATCAACCCCCTTTGGGATCAGAGAGAGTCTATAGACGAAACAGAAACGAATCTATCAGATCTTAGTTTGAGATTGAATTATGATATTTTACCAGATTTAACGTATTCTCTAAAAACTTTTTTTAGAAATAGAAATACAGACCAAGGTACTTACCGATCTTCCCTTCATTCTGCAGGTGATGAGGGAATAAATGGAGTTGGTGTGTTGATAGATACCCAGTACAAACAACTGCTTGTTGAACATATAGTAAACTTTCAAGCGTTAAATAACGATCAACATAATCTTGATTTCACTGGAGTTCATTCTTATGATGAACAAAATTTTAAATACAATCAGCTAGATAAATCGGATTTTGTAAATGACGCTTTGGGTTACAATGGCCTGGCTTCTAGTTTACTCAACAACAGCAGAGATGTGTGGAGAAGAAGAGTTCTTTCCTTTATGGGTAGAGTTCGCTATTCTTTCCAAGACAAATATCTTCTGGAAATGACAACTAGAGCTGATGGTGCCTCTGTATTTTCAGAAAACAACAAATGGGGGTTGTTTCCAGCACTTTCAGTTGCATACAAAGTAGATCAGGATTTGAACATAGATAGTATTGACCAGTTAAAAGTACGTCTTAGTTATGGTTCAACTGGAAACCAAGGGATAAATCCTCTAGAATCTTTGGGTGTAGCCGATTACAATCCTTACACATTTGGAGATTTGACTGTGAGTGGTTCTTCTGCTTCTTCTCGCCTGAGAAATCCAAATTTGCAATGGGAAACTACAACTACCCTGAACGCAGGAGTAGATTTTGGTGTACTTGCAAATCGTGTTCGGGGTACGCTAGAATACTACAAGTCGAATACCACCGATTTACTTCTAGACCGACAGCTAGCATCTTCTTCAGGTTATACGGTTACGCGCTTTAATGTTGGAGAATTACAAAACACCGGTGTAGAGGTCACTTTAAATAATTCCATAATCCGCACAACAGATGTAAACTTTGATCTGGGTCTTATTTGGTCTACGAATACTAACGAAATTATATCGCTAACTGGCGAAACCCAAATAAACCCTCAAACTGGAGAAGAATATTTCATCGATATCACGGACACTTCAGGCAGAAGGCTTTCTATAGGTCAGTCCATAAACAGTCTTTGGATGCCTGAGTTTGGAGGGATTTATCAAGAGGCAGACTTTTTGGAAGGCAGCCCCATAACTCCTCGTGTTGGTGCTAAACCAGGACACATTCGCGTTCTTGACCAGAATAAGGATGGAATATTAGACATCAACGACAATATTTTTATCAATGCAGATCCCGATTGGTACGGTTCTATAAACGCCACGCTTCGTGTCAAAAACTTTGACTTATTCATGGATTGGTATTTTGTTCAAGGAGTAACCCGAGTAAATTCAATACTCGCTAACGGTGAATATTGGAAAGCCTCCTTCAATGGCCCTATCGTTCCTTATTACACTCCAGATTCTCCATCCACAGAATGGCCTATGGCAAATGCTAATGCGGCTTGGCTCAAATACCTCAATTCATTTGCAGCTCAAGATGCTTCCTACCAGCGTTTGAGAACTTTAACAGTCGGTTATAATTTTGGAAATGATCTAAATCAGCTACTCCAAACTAAATCCGGACGAATCTACTTTACTGGGACCAACCTTTTGACCTTTACAGATTTCTTGTCATATTCTCCAGAACAGGATTTACGTGCAGGAGTCTTCCCTGAAACATTAAACATGACTTTAGGAATTAAACTAACGTTTTAAAAGCATAATCATGAAAAAAACAAAATATTTCTTTTTGATCATACTTTTAGGATTTACTATTTCCTGCTATCAAGATGATTTTTTAAAAGACGAATTACTCGCCAATAATTCGGTTGAATTTCTCTATTCTAGCCCTCAAGGAATAGGAAATGCGGTCGTGGGGCTCTATGCCCTAAATCGCGAGCCCTACCAACGGGACTGGTTCAACGGTGCAATTCCGCTGGTTCTTCAGGCAAAAGGTGACCTCTCTGCGGGTATTGATGGCGAAATTTCCCTGTTTAGTAATTGCTTTTGGGGATGTGGTATTGATGAAGACTATGGTGCCGAAGCAGCCTACGGATACTTTTGGGGCCATAATTATAAAATTATAGACATTACCAATAATATAATTTCGGGTGGCGAATTACTGCTTGCGGAAGGTAATACTGACCCTTCTTTAATTAAAAATATAGCTGAAGCTAAGACTTTTAGAGCACATGCTTACTTTACTCTGTACAGACTGTTTAAAAACATTTATATTAAAACAGAACCTACTACTCCAGAAACCGCTTTTGACCGCCCGCAAAGCCGCTCATCTAAAGAAGAGATTTTTAGCCTAATTCGTGAAGACTTGAATTTTGCGAGTGAAAATCTATCTTATACAACTGATGAGTTTGGAAGATGGACAAAAGCAGCCGTGGACCATGTGAGAGCCAAGGTTGAGATGTGGGAAAAAAATTATGCTGTCGCAGCAGAAATAGTTGACGATATCATCGCCAACAGTCCTCATGCACTAGTGAATGTAAATCAAGTTTTTCAAGGGGATCTTCAGCATGGAGAAACGCTTTTTGCAATCAACTTTAAAAGAAATGCGATTGGAGGAGGTGCATGGCATCAACTGAACTGGCAGACCGTAGCGCATTATTCCGCTGTGCCAGGATTGGTTCAATCTCTTGAAAATGGAGGTGATGGATTTGGATTTATCACACTCAATCCTTACGCCGTAAATCTTTTGAATAGTAATGCCAATGACCAACGGATTGGAAACTATTACATTTTTGAATATCGCTACAACGACGAGAAGATGTTGCCCGCAGGTAAAAAAATTGGAGACCCCCTTGATCTCTATAAAAACGAAGCACAAGACGATGATTTCTTCATGTACTTTAAAAGACAAAGCCCTGGGGTCATAAAATTCTTTGATGATGGAGTGGATCCTACGGACAGAATGCATTTTAAAAATATAATGGTATATCGCTTAGCTGAAACCTATTTGATTGGAGCGGAGGCCCATTTGGAAAATGGCAACACCTCAAAATCAAGAGAATACCTCAATGCGGTTCGTGAACGTGCTGGGATTGCACCAATATCGTCCGCTTCCATAGAAACTATTTTAGAAGAAAGAGCAAGAGAGCTTGCCTTCGAAGGACAACGCTGGTACAGCCTAAAACGAAGAGGAATATTGTATGACTATTTAATGGATCACATGAATTCTGAACTGTTGAATGAATACTATGCCAGAAATCATGTAAATCCAAAGACCGTTTATAGACCTCATATGGTAAATCTTCCTATTCCTCAAGGAGTGTTGGATTTGTTGGGGTCAAATTACCCTCAAAATGAAGGATATTAAGATAATTACTAAATCAATTCAATTAAACAATAAATTATGAAAATAAATCGCTTTTTAATTTTAACATTTTCCTTTTTTGCAGTGACTCTTTCCTGTGAAAAAGACGTGGTAGAGGAGACTCCTATCATAACTGTAGAACCAACCCCTGAACCTACAACTCCTGATGATTCTGGAACAGACACCTCAGGATCCGATTTTGTGGAAGGTATTGACCCTAATTTAAATGATGAGCCTATTACATTTGAAGAATATGGCCCTAGTTTTGATGTTGATAATGCTCAAGCTGCTGACAGATTAGAAGGTAACTGGGGATTTTTTGGAGGTGTAGATGATGCGCAAATTACAGTAGAGTATGCTGAAAACCCAGACTCAGATAATGATGTAAACAGTTCTGAAAGAGTGGTCAAAGTAACTGAACCAGTTGGGGTTCAATCTTGGGCAGGTTTTTATTTTATGCTAGAAGAAAAAGTTAATTTCCCAAGTGGAAAAGAGGCTATTTCTTTTCAATTTTACTCTCCAGAACCAGGACATGTAGTACTTCTAAAACTAGAAGATGAACTTGCTAACGAAACTGAGGGTAAAAAATCTACTGGAGATTTATTCGCTGAAACTACAGGAACAGGATGGGAAACTGTAGTCTTCAACATTCCAGATAAAGAGGGTCGTGATGGTTTTTACAACACCTTTACCTTGATCTTGGGTTATGGTTTAACAAATGAAGAGGAGACCACATACTATATCGATAATTTTGAATTTGCAACACCAGTAGAAGTAATCGCAGCAGCAGCTCCAACTACAGCTCCTGAAGTTCCTACATATAGTGCTGATAATGTAATTTCAATCTTCAGTGATGCATATACTGCAGTGGAAGGAATTGACCTTAATCCAAATTGGGGACAGAGCACAGTAGTGACCCAAGAGACGATTGACGAAAATACAGTCTTGAAATACGAAAATTTAAATTACCAAGGAACTGTTTTTGAAACTGCTATCGATGTATCCTCGAAAACGAAACTAAATATCGACTACTTTACAGGAGATGCATCAACACTAAAGTTTTTCTTAATTAGCCCTGATGGTGATGATGCTGATGAAGCTGCCGAGGAAAAAGCTTTTGAACTTGATCTTACAAATGAAGGACAATGGAATAGAGCTATTATCGATTTAACTCATTTTTCTGATGTAGTAGATCTTTCCGATGTATTCCAGATTAAAGTCGAAGGAACAGGAACTGTTTATTTTGATAACATCTTCTTCTATGGAGGTGAGTCAGATTCTGGAGATAACTTTACCAATGAATACGGAGGCGCTTTTGGAGGCGCTGTTGTAGTGGGTACAACCTTTAATTTTCCTTCTTCTTCAGAAGTATGGGCAGGTTTTGCAGAATTGTCACCAGCGACACTTTCCTTCCCTCATGGTGGAAAAATTACATTTAATGGAGCTACCGCTGGAACGGATGTTGACCTTAACTTTAAATTTGAGCGTCTAGGTCACAATGCAGAAGGTAATGGTGCTGCAGATACAGAACCTTCCTTCTCTACAGCTAATATTACGGTTTCTGGAACAGATGCAACTTCATACACTGTAACTATTCCTGCTCAAGATGAAGCATATACTTTTGCTTCTCATTTATTGTATCTTGTTACTCAAGATGCAGAAGTAACTCTTACCGATATTATTATTACTTCATATCACGAAGAGCAATAAAAAAAGTTAATTTTATTGAGACTATATACGATCCCACCTAGGTGGGATCGTTTTTATCCATCTAATACAAAAATTATCAAATATTTATATCCCCTTTTTGTAATACTCTGCTTCAATGCACTTCTCACTTCATGTAGTAAAGACTCAAATGCTGACTTAGAAGTAAATTATACATTAGGAGAAAACGGTTCTGTTCGCGTCACTGCAGAAGCACCTCAGGCTGTTGTGTATCGCTTTTCATTTGAACCCAACGCTGTTTTTGAAAATAGTTCAGGGGATATTGAATATAACTATGCTAATAAAGGAAATTACACCTTAGGGATTTGGGCTTTTTATGATTCAGAATACAATTCCTTTAGCTATAAAACGATAGATTTAGAAATAGTTAATGCAAATGGAAATACTACAACTGTTGTGGATCCAAATAACATTGACACTTCAGAAGAAACAACTGTCTATACTGACTTGAATCTGGTATGGAATGATGAATTTAATTATGAAGGAGCTCCTTCAGATAAAAAATGGCATCATCAATACATCCCCATCATAGGGGGAAGTTGGGCTAATGGTGAAAAACAACATTATACCGCACGAATGGACAATTCATTTGTCAGTGATGGAACGCTAAAAATTGTAGCTAAAAGAGAAACGTATACTTATGAAGGGAGCAGAAAATCCTTTACCTCTGCAAGGCTAAACTCTAAGTTTGATTTGGAGTATGGAAGAATTGACGTACGAGCCAAATTACCTAAATCAGAGGGGACCTGGCCCGCAATTTGGACCCTAGGAACTAATGTTGGTGAACGAGGAAACTACTACGGTACCTCTGCAGGAAATGTAGGCTGGCCTGCTTGTGGTGAAATTGATATTATGGAACAAAATGGCAGCGATAAAGAAACACTTTATGGGACTTTTCATTGGGCTGATTCTTCTTCTGGAGATAATGCATCGTATGGGCAGACAAAAACAGCTTATGAATTAGGAATAAATAATCCCGTTGATGATTTTCACCTTTATTCCTTAGTTTGGACACCTTCATCTCTTAAAATATTTGTAGATAATACGCTTTTAGTGCAACTGTCAAATTCAGCGAGTGTCCCATTTGATAACCCTCATTATCTGATTTTAAATATAGCGATGGGTGGAACCTTAGGAGGTACCATTCCCAACTCCTTTTCACAAGATACTATGGAAATAGATTTTGTGCGTTTTTACCAATAAAAGCAAAAAACTACAAGATTACTAATTGACATTTCTGCGCACAGTACTCTGCCCTGGATCTGAAACTTCAAAGCTTTCAATATAGCCACGGTCTTGGAGGGTTACAAAAGCCGTAGTTCCTTCCTTTCCACCAAAAGCAATATTGGAAACATTTTTCCCTTTGAGTTCAATTTCCTTTAAAATTTTTCCTTCAGGAGAAACTTTCACTACTGTTCCCTTGCCATAACGAGTGATGTATAAATTCCCTTTTACATCACATCGCATACCATCCATGCCAAAATCTTCAAATGAAATCAACAATCGCTTATTTTCTAAATTTTTTGAATCTGTGATATCAAATGCCCAAACGTTTCTTTGCACACTTTCATTGACATACAGTGTTTTACCATCAGGGCTAATTTCAATACCATTAGTGGTACCCATTTCATCCACCATCAATTCAAAATTCCCTTTTTCAACCTTCCAAACTTTCCCGGTACTAGCACCCCAATTTGGATCAGAAGCAAATAATAAATCTCCCGCACCAAGGGTTAAATCATTTGGCTGATTTGCATTCGGTTCGTGAGCGTAAACAGTAACTGCTTTGGTTTCTGGATCCACTTCTAACACATTATGTCCTGTATAATCTGCCAAAAACAAGTTTCCCTGTTCATTGATTCGTATTCCGTTGGCCGTACTACCCTCAGGCAATTGGTCGATAAAAAGAGAAAAGTTTCCAGAAGTATCAATTTTACCAATTGTTCCTGAATGGTCTGGATTTACAAAATAAAGATTTCCCTTTTGGTCCACAGCTGGCCCTTCTAAACCTCGGGTAAAAGATCCCACGTATGCGTAGTCTGTGGCAATATATAAAGGTTCTGATTCTGTACAAGCGCCTAAAAGAAATAAACTAAAGACCGAAAAAAAATGTACTGTTCTCATGCTTTTATTGATATTAGATTTATTTTATCCAATGTACAGATTATTTTTTGTAAGTTTAGTATATGAGATGGTATGTATTTCTTCTTTTTGTAGTTGTTTTTTCTTCTTGCACTTCAACTAATCCTGCTATGCTTTACGTTCAGCAAATCAATCCTCCTGAAAAACTAAGTTTTGAATCCATTTCTACCTCGTTAGAAATTGAAACAGAAAAAATCCCCATCGATAAGCTAAATTGGGAAGCTTTTGCATATAAACCTGATGTTGCCTTTAGGATTGGGCATTCTGAAAACGTTTTATATTTAAAGTTTTATGTGTCTGAAGCTCATATCCTAGCCCAGCACAGTAAGCCGAATTCCTCCACACACCGAGACAGTTGTGTAGAATTTTTTATAGATCCTGATCAAAGTGGAGGGTATTATAATTTTGAGTTCAACTGTATTGGAACCACCCATCTGGCTTATGGTCCCAACCGTCATAAACGCAGTTTTGTAGCTGAAGAGAAAATTCTAGATCAAGTCTTTACGGCTTCCACTTTAGGCACTACTCCTTTTGAGGAAAAATCAGGCGCTTTTCAATGGGAAATGGTCGTTGCCCTTCCTGCATCTCTGTTTGTTCATCATCCTGATTTAAATTTTAAATCATTAAACTCTAAAGCCAACTTCTACAAATGTGGTGACGATACAAGTCTACCACATTACCTGAGTTGGAACAAAATAAACAGTCCTAAACCCGATTTTCATCTCCCCGAATTTTTTGGATCACTTTTATTTGAGTAATTTCACTAGAAACAATTATTTATTTTGAATTCAAAAAAAATTATTACGAAAAGGACTTTCATTGGAAAATGGATGGTTTTATTCCTTACTATATTGGTTTTTCAAAACTGCCAAAACCCTTCTGTAATACAAGGACCCTTATTTCTGCCTGAAGGATTTGAATCTAAAGTTTTTATTGACTCTATAGCAGAAACAACTAGACATATTGCGGTTTCACCAAATGGAAATGTGTATACCAAATTCAAAAGAACATCTGAAGAAGGAGCTTTAGCCGCGCTTCAAGATTTAGATAAAGATGGAGTGGCTGAACGGATCATTAAATTTGCAAATGACCCATCAATTAAAGGGAGAGGCTACGCAACTGCCGCTCGTATATACAAAGGGTATCTCTACTTCAGTAGTGAACTCGCTGTGTATCGTTACAAATTAGATCCTGAAAATTTAGTCCCCAACGGCCCATTAGAAACCGTTGTCATTGATGATCACCCTCATGGAATGCACGAACATATCGGGAAGCCAATTGCTTTTGACAATAAAGGGAATCTATATGTTCCTTTTGGAGCTCCCTCCAACTCCTGTCAAAATCCAAAAAGAACCCCACTTAGCCCAGGTGTATACCCTTGTCCGCAACTCGAAAAACACGGTGGGATTTGGGTTTTTGATGCAGAAACTTTAAATCAAACTCAAGAAGATGGAAGGCGTTACGCCACAGGGATTCGAAGCATCGTCGGGATGGATTGGAATTCAGATGATGAAAGTCTTTATGCGGTAGTACACGGGCGTGATGACTTATATCGTTTATGGCCCGATCGATATACCCCTTGGGATAGTGCTGTACTTCCCTCAGAAGAGTTTCTGAAAATAGAGGAAGGTGATAATTTTGGATGGCCCTATTGTTATTATGATCAAATACAAGGAAAACGTGTCTTATCACCTGAATATGGTGGGGATGGGAAACAGGTCGGTGATTGTCCAGACTTCAAACCTCCTGTAATGGGTTTTCCAGGACATTGGGCTCCCAACGATTTGGTTTTTTATCAAGGTGATGCGTTTCCAGACTATTATAAAAATGGCGCCTTTATCGCTTTTCATGGATCAACCAACCGTGCACCTTACCCGCAATCGGGCTATTTTATTGGCTTTGTTCCGTTTAAAAATGGTGTCCCAACCGGTGAAGTGGATATTTTCGCAGATGGCTTTGCTCAGGTAGATCCTATTATCAGTGTTCGTGATGCTGTTTATCGTCCTATGGGAATTGCATTTGCGCCAGACGGAACGATGTATATTGGAGATACTGAAAAAGGAAGAATTTGGAGTGTTAAGTTTACAGGGGATAAAAATCAATTTGGGAAAGCTTCCCTTGAAAAAATGGAAGCACGTAAACTCCTCTCCCACTTTAGAACTCCAGATCCGGATCAAGATCATCTAGGCGAAAAAAACCTAACTGGAGGACAATTGATTTACAAAACTTATTGCGCGGCTTGTCATCAAAGAAATGGAAAAGGTGCCTCTGGTAGATTTCCTCCTCTAGATAAAACCGATTGGGTTGTAGGTGACAAAGAGCGTTTGGTCCATCTAGTTCTCAACGGAATGGAAGGTCCCATTAAAGTAAATGGAGAGGATTACAACAGCATGATGCCTCAACACAGCTTTCTCAAAGATGTAGAAATTGCAAAAGTATTGACCTACATTAGAAAAAACTTCGGAAATGATGCTACGGCTGTAACAGTCGAAGAGGTTAAAAAATTCCGTGAATCCAATACCAAAAACCAACCAAAATAATATTTATATGAAATCAAATTTATTTAAACTTCTCTTTTTTATTGTCTTATTCTCTTTTTGTACTTCTGGAGCACAGCAATACGACCTTGTTATTATTAATGGACATGTAATTGATTCTAAAAACAAGTTGGATCAAAAAATGGATGTGGCCATAAGTCAGGGAAAAATTGTTGCAATAGAAAAATCCATCTCTCCTTCGGAGGGGAAAAAAGTAATTGATGCTGAAGGATTGATTGTAAGCCCGGGCTTGATTGATTTACACAGTCACAATTTTCACGGAACAGAACCCAAAAAATACTTAGCCAATAGTTTTACAGCATTACCTCCAGACGGCTTTACCTTTAGAAATGGGATTACTACCCTAGTCGATGCAGGTAGTCCAGGATGGCGAAATTTTGATACCTATAAAAAACAAACAATCGATCAATCCAAGACTAGAGTTCTCGCTTTCTTAAATATTGTTGGAAATGGAATGGCAGGAGGATCTATAGAGCAAAATGTCGAAGATATGGATCCTGAGACAAGTGCTGCTTTTGCCAAAAAACATTCCGACTATATTGTTGGTTTCAAGTTGGCACACTTTAGTGGGTATAACTGGTCGCCTACAGAACGTGTAGTAAGCGCTGGCGAACTAGCAAATATGCCTGTAATGATCGATTTTGGTGGAAGCCAACCCGAACTTCCGCTCGAAAAATTACTATTGGAAAAATTAAGACCTGGAGATGTCTTTACCCATGCCTATGCACAAGTAAAAGGAAGAACTCCCATAGTGGATGAAACGGGAAAAGTAAGACCTTATGTGTTTAAAGCACAAGAAAGAGGAATCGTCTTTGATGTGGGTCACGGTGGAGGAAGCTTTGTTTTTGATCAGGCAATTCCCGCCATGCAGCAAGGATTGAAACCTCATACCATTAGTACCGACTTACACACTGGGAGTATGAATGGAGGAATGAAAGGTCTGTTGAATGTGATGTCCAAATTTCTAAACTTCGATATGCCGTTATCTGAAGTGCTTGCTGCTGTAACTTGGCATCCTGCCCAAGTGATTCAAAAACCTCAACTAGGGAATTTGAGTGTGGGTGCGGAAGCAGATGTAGCTATACTCAGAGTTCAAAAAGGCGACTTTGGTTTTGTAGATACTTCAAAAAAGAAAATGAAAGGAACCCAAAAGTTAATTTGTGAGCTGACTTTACGAGAAGGTAATGTTGTTTACGATTTAAACGGTTTGGCGAGCCCTCTTTGGAAATAATAATATATGAAACAACTTCATAAAATTTCACTGTTACTATCTCTCCTATTAGGTTTAATGAGCCTCTATTTTTTCATTAGCCAACAAGCTTCTGATGCTGGGGTTTGGTTGGTCGGATTTTTTCTGTTTTTGGCTCTCGCCTTTAGAGGAATCTCATCGCTAAAAGGGCTGTCCTTTACTGTGTTGATTTTTGCAGCGGTAAGTGTTTCTATGTATTTTCCTGCTCCATTTGTGGAATTGGGAGGTATGCAAATGAAAGTCCTTATCGTTCCCTTGTTACAAATCATTATGTTTGGGATGGGTACTGCTATGAGTCTAAAGGATTTTTACGGTGTCATCAAAATGCCAAAAGGTGTTTTGGTAGGCTTGTTATGTCAATTTAGCATCATGCCTTTGGTTGGTTTTTCATTGGCAACCCTTTTTCAATTCCCTCCAGAAATTGCTGCAGGAGTGGTGTTAATTGGTTCTTCTCCTAGTGGATTGGCTTCCAATGTTATGGCCTATTTAGCAAATGCTAATGTTGCCCTGTCTGTAACCCTAACTGCAGTAGCTACCGTATTGGCTCCTTTTATGACGCCTTTATTAATGGAATTTTTTGCAGGCTCCTTTGTTCCCATAGATTTTTGGGCTATGATGTTGAGTATTGTGAAGATTGTTATTCTTCCAATAGCTTTAGGACTACTTTTCAATCATTTTTTCCATGGAAAAACACCATGGCTTGACAAAAGTATGCCCATCATCTCTATGGCAGCCATCGTATTAATCATTACCATTATCACCGCCGCAGGAAGAGACAATTTATTGACCATAGGTGGGTTTCTGATTTTGGCCTCAATCATTCACAATATTTTGGGATATTTTTTCGGCTATTGGGGATGCAGGATTTTGAAAATGAAAGAACAAGACTGTCGTACCATTGCGATTGAAGTGGGCATGCAAAATGGTGGTCTGGCTTCGGGAATTGCACTAGAAATGGGCAAGGTAGCAACCGTAGGATTAGCTCCTGCAGTTTTTGGTCCGTGGATGAATATCTCAGGGTCTTCTTTGGCCTTGTGGTGGCGCAACAAAAAAATTATAACCTAAAATGACCTTACAAATGAATTTTTTAAAACTTAACATAATCCTTTGCCTCTGTACAATAGGGTTTGTAAAGGCTCAAGATCTATCAGTAGAACAAATGCGTTTTTTAACCCCTCTTTGGGAAGGCGATCGTTTTGACGACGGAAGACCTAGAGTAGGTGACGACATTTTAAAGCGAATGAAACAGGTCAGTATTGAAGAGGCCTGGGGTGTTTTGAGAAATGAAGGCTATCACAACCAATTTGAAAGTGGATGGGAACCCCTCCACGATGACATTCCTATGGTGGGACGTGCACTTACTGTACAATACCTTCCCAATCGTCCAGATGTAGCGCAACAAATCATCAAAAAAGGAAAGGCAGAGGGCGCAGTAGGAAATACCAACTCATGGCCCATCGATCGATTGGTGGAAGGCGATATTTATGTAGCAGATGGATTTGGAAAAATTGTAGATGGAACGCTGATTGGAGATAATTTAGGAAATGCCATTTATGCCAATTCTAAAAACGGAGTAGTCTTTAATGCCTCCAGTAGAGACCTAGAAGGGCTTTCACAAATCGAAGGTTTTAATGCCTTTGTTCGTGGGTGGCATCCCTCTTTTTTGACTGAAGTCATGCTCCTTAATATCAACTTTCCTATTCGAATAGGCGCTGCTACGGTCATGCCTGGTGATGTGATCTTGGCCAAGAAAGAAGGAGTGGTTTTTATCCCCGCACATCTGGCAGAAAAAGTCGTTGTAACCTCCGAGGTGGTTCGCCTACGAGATCTCTTTGGAATTAGCAGATTGAAAGAGGGCATCTATACTCCAGGACAGATAGACAATAAATGGACAGATGAAATAGAAAAAGATTTTTCCGACTGGTTAAAAGATCACATGGACGAGTTACCCGTCTCAAAAGATCAAATTAAAGCCTTGCTTGAAAAAAGAACTTGGTAACAAATTATTTAACAATCAAATATTAAAACAGATGAAACTAAATGAACAAAGAAGATCCAGTTTAAAAAAAATAGCCTATGCTGTAACTGGAATTTTTGGCTTAAACGTTGTAAAAGCCGCTGAAAACAACACTTCTAAAAAAATAGTAGGGACGGTGGTAGAAGATCAAAACATCCCTCTTTTTTCTGGAGCTGTAAAACATGGAAATACACTTTACATCGCAGGTAAAGGAGCCCATTTTGAAGGTGATATCAAATCCCATACAGATCATGTATTAAAAGAACTTGAAAAGGAACTTGTACGAAATGGATCTTCCATGGAACAAGTGCTAAAAGTCAATGTATATCTTGCAGATTTGGCCGATTACAAAGGTATGAATGAAGTCTTTCGAGGGCGATTTGGCGACAGCCCTCCAGTACGAACTACAGTAGCAACTTACGGAGGAGTTCCAGGAAATTCTCTGGTTGAAATGGACTGTATCGCCGCTATTAACTCTTAAACTATATACAATGATCAACAGAAGAAAACTTTTAAAATCACTCACCGCGGTTCCTTTTCTTGGGAGCTTTATGGGATATCAAGAATTGAGTGCAAAAACAGCTTTAACAGAAACAATTGGCGCCACGCTAGAACGTGACTTTTTCAAGGAATTGGGACTTCGCACCTTTATCAATGCGGCTGGAACCTATACTTCAATGACAGGCTGTTTAATGCCAAAAGAAGTCACCGATGCTATAGGGTATGGAGCCACAGAATATGTCAACCTAGATGACTTGCAAGATAAGGTCGGAGATCGTATTGCCGAATTATTGTCCTGCGAGTACGCAACAGTAACTTCTGGATGTTTCGGAGCGATGTCCATCGCTATGGCAGGGGTTCTTTGTGGAAATGATCCGAAAAAAGTAAAACAGCTCCCGAATACAGAAGGGTGGGCGAATGAAGTAATCATTCAAGAAGGACATCAGATTGGTTATGCACAAGCCTTAACGAATGTTGGTGCCAAAGTAGTTTTGGTTAAAACCGCAAAAGAGATGGAAAAAGCCATTTCCAAAAAAACAGCCATGATGTGGTATTTAAATGCCAATACAGAGAATGGGGAAGTGAAATGGGAAGAATTTGTTGCCATAGGTAAAAAACACAACATTCCTACTTTTATCGATTGTGCAGCAGATGTGCCACCCGTATCTAATTTGTTCCGTTTCACAGAAATGGGATTTGATATGGTGGGATTTTCTGGAGGAAAAGGACTTCGCGGACCTCAAAGTGCAGGTCTCTTATTGGGTAAAAGAAAATATATCGAAGCTGCAAGAATGCACACGCCTCCTCGTGGAGAAACCATCGGAAGAGGAATGAAAGTCAACAAAGAAGAGGTCTTAGGAATGATGGTTGCTCTGGAACTTTATCTAAAGAAAGACCACGACAAGGAATGGAAACTTTGGGAAGATCAAATTGAATTGATCAGTAGTAGTGCACTTGCAGTGGACGGCGTTCGAACAGAAATTCACGTGCCAAAGCATGCCAATCATGTCCCTAGTTTACGTATCCAATGGGATGAGAGCAAGGTTAAAATTACACCTGATGAAGCACGAAGACAACTGAGAGAAGGGCATCCTTCTATTCAAACGGTAGGAAACAAGTCCACAATAGGAATTACTACTTGGATGATGGTACCTGGCCAAGAACGAATTGTAGCCAAAAGAGTTCATGAAATTTTGAAAAGCGCTACCTAGAGGGTTTCTTTTGGTTTGAGAAATTAGACTACTACAATTTCGTCAGCATATAAAAATGCAGGTTTACCTGCATTAATATGCCAAGTAGGCATCTCTAGTATGCTCTCTGCATGCACCTTGATATATCGTGTCTTTCTACTCGTAAATGTACTGCTGAAGTTGTGGAAAGGCACCTTAACGATGTCAGGGTTTTTAGCAGGATCTGGCTCATGTGGATTGTTCACTATAACCGTTTCAGAATAAGTTTCGCCGTCTTCAGAGAGGGCATAAGAAACATATTTAGGAAGAATCAATTGGTGCCAGTTGGCTTGTGCTTGAACATTGAGAAAATCCATTTGCACACTATTGATTTCTTGAACAGCTCCAAGGTCTAAGACAAAGTCCATATGTGTTCCTTTATACGCTACCCAATTGGCGTCTTTATCAGGAAATCTCCACGACTCAAAAGCACCAAAAATCCCATTGGTAAAGCGGGATACTTCATCGACTCCCTTGCTTGGTACAGTAATGGGTATTATTTTCTTTTGATAGGAAAGTGCCTGTTTCATTTGTTCCATTCGGTCAAACATTCTTTTGAAATTAAGACCGTAATCTTCTAGTGAGATGGCGCGTTCTCCGATACGTTCAATTCCAGCCTTTTTCGCTTGCGTAAGGAAGCTTGAAACTTTTTCTTTCATTTCGGGTTTTACGATAACCTTTCCTGAAGAATTAAGGGTATAAAAACTACCGGGTTTTCCCAAAGGAATCTGTCCGGCAATTTGAATTTCAGCGATCTCTAAAGGCAGTCGCGCTTCTCGGATACGTTTCAAGTAAATAGGTTCTGATTGAACTTCATTTTGTGCCTGATCAAACAACTCATTGTACTCCTCCATCATCTCAGGAGATAAGTAATTATCTACAGCGTCGCGAGGGTCTCCAAAAATATTCAGTCTAAAATTGTCTCGAAGTACGGCTTGACGCATTTGATCAATATATTGACGAACAAAAGGGGCCCCTAATCCATAATAGCCCTTGAGAAAATCGTCGATGATGGCATCAGGATCAGCTTCAGGGTTCCACATTAACTTAGAAATGAGGTAAGCTCTAAGATGCCCGAACTCCCCTTTATTTCCTGTGGCCTGCATAAACAAGGCTCCAACCCTATTGTTGATGTAAAACTTGATGTTGGGACCAATGGTATGTAAATTTGGAAAAGGGCTTACAGGATTGGCGAATTGAATGTTGTAATCCCAAATCAAAATATCTTCACTCATTTTTCCCCAGTCTTGTAAATCACGAGTGAATGCTGGGTCGGTATCAAAAACGGCCTTTTCGCGTGTGCTTTCGATATTGCAGAGCATGATGTTGACATTGGGTTCTGCTATAATATTGCTGGGTGCTGCTCTGGTGTACCAATAGGCTAGGGTTGAAATAATTTTATCGGGAAATTCTCGTGCCACTTTATTGACAAACCAGACCATAGAACCACTTGGTAGGTTTCCATATTTTTTGTCTAATGCAGCACATGGGCCGCATTGACAATATTTGTCATTGTCATTTTGGCTAACCGACCAATATTTTGCTTTGGGGTTGGCTTCTATTCTTTTTCGAAGATCCTCCACTAACGTCTGGAACATCGCTTCGTTTGATAAGCACAATTGGGTTACGGGATTTCGCTCTCCGTCGATTAAGGAAAAATACTCGGGATGGGTCTTCCCGTATTTTTCTGGGGGGACTAAAACCTCAAAAGTATGTACAAAAAGTCCCCAAGAATCTCGTGAAGAAAGTTTGTGCCACGAGGCATAGGCTTCGTCCCGTGCATCGTAATAAGAGGTTGTTCTGTATTTGATTACGGGTATTTTCACTTCATTATCAGGAAGGGTAAAGGAAGCTGTGTTGGGGAGCATCACCGCATCATCTGCACTGTATTTTCGGAAACCAAAAGATTCTAGTAACGAATACACTCCATAAAGTAAGCCCTTTTCCGACCCTCCTGTGATCAAAAAATCATTCCCCAAATGATGGAATTGATAGCCGTCCTCTTCCAAGGGATTTGTATCAAGTTGGGCTGATGAAGCCATAAGGGTATTACCTAGGTAAATCGCATTCTCCCCTTGATAGCGGTCTTCTTGAACAACGGTTAGCTCTGGACTTGCTATTTTGGACAAAAACGCACGTAATTCTCCTGCAGCATTTTGTTCTTGAAGACTTGCATCTTTCGGGATCACAATACTAAAGTGAGTCTTCCCTTCAAGGATTAATTTTTTTAGGGTACCAAAGTCGCCTTTACACGCATAATGAGATAAAGTAGCTAGTCCACCTAATGCAAGTCCTGAGGTTTTTAAAAACGAAGCTCGTGAAATTAAATTTTGTTTAGGTTCCATATTTTCTGTATTAAACGATTTACTTTATTGAGATGAAGCATTTAAATTCTACCAATGAAATTACTTGTTTTTATTGAATAAATATAACTTTCAATACCACGCGCTAAAATTGATTGAAAAGAAATGTACGTATTTATTTCAGCGTAAGCGGAAGTTTAAAATGCTATTTATGGCCAAAGTAATTCCACTAAGTGAATTGTATCCTTGAATAACACGGTCTTCCGAGCGTAGTGTCAAAGTACAATCTTTGCCTCTTTTGAGGATTTTCAAAAAATCTTCCACTTCGTATTTCTCATTTGAAACGAGGTCTTCAAGTTGCAAAATGCGCAAGCGTTGATTCAAAATCATGAATTCTTTTACTTTGATTTTTTGGTCGGATATCTCAAAAAGTGCATAGTACTTCTGTGCTTTTTTAAACAGATTGCCCTTTATTGATAAATCCAATCCCCATTTTCTGGATTTAGAAAGGTGTAACGTTACAGAATCCTGAATTTCGTAATTGAATTGTATTGTGCCTACCACTTCAGCAGTATTGTTTTCTTGATCAGCGCGATATTCCCATTGAGAAAATCCTTTAGTCCCCAATACAACCAATACAAGGGCTATTTTGTGTTTTAAATTCATTGAAATAATACAGTATGTTTATCCTAAAGATACCCAATTGTAGAGGAATAACATTCTCTTAGTGCATAGAATTAAACAGATCAATAGCTCCCTCCATTCAAATTGCTTTAAAAATCTGTGTAAATCCCTCAACATAAACTTTTTATTGTGGATCCTTTATTTTAAAGATTTGGGTTATTTGCTCAACAAGTCTTATTTTTAAGATTGAATCTAAATCTCACGGAATTATGAAAAATTATCTAACTCCTCTTTCCATTCTTGTCGGTGCCCTATTTGTTGGAATTGCCATTATTCAGTCCAGCAAGTCGGAACAATACGAGTATGTTAAGGAGAACGTTGTTTTTGATAAAAACAGCGGAAAAACTTACTTTATCGATCAAAAACAATATGTCGATATCAAAGGAGATCGTTATCAATTTGACTAAATATCAAATTGCCCTTTAGCAATTGAGTTCTTTTCAAAGAAATGAAAATCCTAGCTAGCTTGTTCTAAATGTATAGACCCCTGAGCTGGACTGATTTCCATTGGCATCAATTGCTATAATTTTCCAGTAGTAAGTTGTGTTTTTAACCACTTCTACATCCAGATTCGTGTCTGGTGCTTCATAGTCGATCGTTTCAATGAGTGTCGTTGCATCTGTTTGATCCAAATACACTTCAAACTGAACCAGATCTCCATCTACATCAGAGGCGTTCCAATTTAGCGTAATCAGATTATTGATTTTTGGGGTTACATTTGCTCCTGAACGAGGTGAAATAAGCTCTGTAGGAAAAGGAGCATAATTGATTACTGCATCTCCAGCCAGATAAAACTTCCATTGGTCACTCTCTGATGGACTTGTGCCATCCTCACCTATACTTTTTACCATCCAACTGTATGGTTCCGCTTTTGTAAGTGCAATTGTGGTTTGATTGGAAGCGGATGTAAAGGTTTGAGAAGACTGTGTCAGTAAATTGGTCACCACAACCTCATAAGAAACTACATCTGTAGCGGCAGACCAACTAAATGCCACATTGCTTTGACTGTCATTGATAGAGGTTCCATCCAAACATGTTTCGTTATTGGTAGGGCTAATCAAAATAGCTATACCCGGGTCAATAGGAAGTGGCTCATCTGGCGTACAACTCGCTATAATTAAAATTAAACCTCCAAAAAGTAATGCAATTTTTCTCATGATTATTCTTTGATGACTTGTAATGATTGATCAAGAGTTTGACCTTTAACCTTTATGATATAAACCCCTTGTTTATAATTTGTGGTCTCCAACGTATAACTCCTCATGCCAAAAGACAAGGATACGGTTCTGTAATCCACTAGCTGTCCGTTTGGAGCGTAAACTCCAATTTCAACTAAATTATCTTTACCTCCAATAAAGAGTTGTAATTCCTCTTTAAACGGATTAGGAGTATATTTTACTTCATAAGAATTTAGATAACTATTTTCAAAAAGCCCTTGACACTCAATACCTGTTGAGATCGATATGTTGTTGATCCCTTTTTCTAGCTGAACTGTATACTTGCTACTGCTAGTCTGAGTGGTTTTTCCATTTTGAGTGATTTGATAAGTTGTACCTCCACTTAAATCAAAGCTTACCGACTCTTCTGATTTACTGAAGAAGCTACTAACTACAAGCGGATCCGGCTCGGATATGGTTACTTCAAAACAGCGCTCAAATTCTAATGGATTTACTCCTTCTACGGTAACACATACCGAATAAACTCCTGCCGAAAGCTGATCCAAGCTCCAACTGCTTCCCGTAATACGGTCTGTGGTATTAACCGCTCCACTCACCGATACATTGTAGCTCACCGAGGTGTCTTGTACGGTCAAGCCAATACTGTTCTCCCCTGCACATTTTTCTGTTTTTGAAATTGAGAAGTTTTTTGCAGGTAAATAGTAGATTAAACATCCCTCTAGATCAACTAATTCTCCAAGTGGCGTGTCAGGACAAATATCGAATGGATTCCAAACCCCATCATGATCCGCATCATCTGTAACATCTCCCACACCGTCTCCATCCGAATCTGATTGGTCTGGGTTGGCGACTAGCGGGCTGTTGTCCAATATATCTACTATCCCATCCCCATCATTGTCGTCTGTTGCTAAAACTGGCTGAGCTTGAAGTTCTATAGCTCGTGATTTCCCTTCAGGAACTTGAATGTTGGTTTGGGTTACCACAATGGGAACCTCAGGTGCTCCATCGTCTGTATTTGTGTATTCAATATCAACTTCATATACATTATCCCCATTTGCATCTCCTGGATTTTCAAAATCAGGAGGGATAATAAAATCTAAATAATCTTCCGTTTCCTCTTCAACGGGGTCTCCATCTTTTTGCACTTCTAACTTCGTTCGGGTTTTGATGGTGAATTTATCTGCATCTTCTCCTCCACTGATTTTCTTTCTAACTTTCCATTTTCCGACAGCCTTTTGGTTTGGATTGAAATATCTACGGTGATCCACTTTAGCTCCTAATTCTTCATCTATGACATTGAAAATAGAGATAAAGAAACGTCCTGTGTAGGTTTGATTTGGAATATCAACTACACGAATGGATTCTGATTTTGATCCTGTCAGTCCAGAAATATCTGCTCTATCTGATGCTTGAGCAGTAATCGTAAAGGGGTGTGCTGTGGTAGTCTCGTAATCTAATTCTTTAGTGGTTTTAAGTACTGCTCCATCAAGCTCTATAAATCCATCTCCTTGCAGTGCTATACTCACGATTTCACCTCCCATGGGATCTATAGCCTCCACAAAACCAACTATAGTTCCCACCTCTGCATCTTCACTAATTTCAAAAGTTATAATAGAAATCTCTGGGGGTCTTGGAGCATCTTGAATAGTAATAATAACCGATCCTGATACTTCATTATATCCATCACTAACGGTAAAGGTCAATCGGTTACCATTATAAACAGATCCGAAATCTAACAAACCTCCTCCTGTAACTACTCTAACATTACCCTCAGAATCTATACTCAATATTCCTGAAAAAGGACTGTCCGTCTGAGTAAAGCTAAGGGGGTCTCCATCCGGATCAGTTACTTTTATTTTTCCAATTACAAGACCCAAAGGGGGAAGCTGAACAAAAGTCAGTTCCGTAGATTCAATTTGTGGAATTGGATTGTCTGTATCACATACATCCCCTATTCCATCACCGTCTTTGTCTGCTTGATCTGGATTTTGGGTGTCTATACAGTTATCTTCGGTATCTACAATACCATCATCGTCAGTATCACGTTGTGAAGCACCACATCCTTTTTCATCAGCCACAGTAGGTATGAGTTCGCCATAGTTTGGAGTTCCTTTTACATTGTTAATTTCAAACTCTGGGGTATCAGGACACTCATCTATATCATCAAAGACTCCATCTCCATCGGTATCGATTTGATTCAACGCACATCCTTTTTCATCTACGAAAGACCCAGCCTCTGTACCTGGACATTCGTCATTAATATTGTATACACCGTCTCCATCTTCGTCTCTATATACGGTAAGCATTGTCGTTGCCGTACCCTCTGTATCCGCTACTCTAAAACCAAATGTTAACTGTTCACTGTCTTGGTTTGGTGTCTCTGCGAGGTAAATCGCACTATAGGTTCCATCTTGGTTGTCTATGGAGGTCAAGTCGCCCACGGGTCCAAAAAGGGTGACACTATATCC
>JAFMLQ010000033.1 GCA_017852075.1 Flavobacteriaceae bacterium
TTTGCATTTATATAAAAAACAATTTTGTTACTGTGTAAAAAACAGTAAATTTGCAGCCACATTAAAAAAAGACACACATGTCAAAAGTTTGTGAAATCAGTGGAAAGCGCGTCATGTTCGGTAACAATGTTTCTAAGGCATTGAATCGGACGAAGCGTCGTTTTGATGCGAACATCATCAAAAAACGTTTTTTTATTCCTGAGGAGGGCAAATGGGTAACTCTTACGGTATCTACTTCAGTTCTAAAAACAATCAATAAAATAGGTATTTCTGCAGTATTGAAAGAAGCCAGAGCAAAAGGACACTATAAAGGGTAATTACCATGGCAAAAAAAGGAAATAGAGTTCAAGTGATATTGGAATGTACAGAGCACAAAGAATCTGGGCTTCCAGGTACGTCTCGATACATCACCACGAAGAACAAAAAAAATACGCCTGAGCGTTTAGAAGTAAAAAAATTCAACCCCATTTTGAAAAAAATGACGGTACATAAAGAAATCAAATAGTCATGGCAAAAAAATCAGTAGCATCATTACAAACGGGTTCAAAAAGATTGACCAAAGCCATCAAGATGGTGAAAAAAGAGAATAGTAATTCCTACAGTTTTGTAGAAACCATTATTTCTCCTGACCTTGCATCCGAATGGTTAAGTAAACAATAAGTTTACTCTTATTTACGATATTAAGCTACTCATTCGGGTAGCTTTTTTTATTTTTATACCAATGGGAAAACTCAAGGCTTTTTTTTCAAAACAGGATCAACAAAAACTCGAGGCAGGTTTAGCCCATACTAAAAAATCCTTTTTATCACGCTTGGGAACAGCCGTAGTGGGCAAGACCAAAATAGATGATGATTTTTTAGATGAGTTGGAAGCTATATTGATTCAATCCGACGTAGGGGTTGCCACAACCCTAAAAATTATTGCGGCCTTGGAATCACGCACCGCAAAAGAAAAGTATTTAGGACTTGAGGATTTAGTCAAAATGCTACGAGAAGAAATTTCCAATTTACTTGTAGATAAAGTGGCTAAAGAAAACGGGTCAAAAAGTGATGGACCCGAAGTAGTGATGGTGGTTGGAGTAAATGGTGTAGGAAAGACTACAACAATTGGAAAACTCGCTCACCAATTCAAAGCACAGGGTAAACAAGTAATGTTAGGGGCCGCCGATACTTTCCGGGCAGGTGCCATTGATCAATTACAAATTTGGGCAGATCGAGTGGAGGTTCCTCTAATTCGTCAAGAAATGGGAAGTGATCCAGCCTCTGTAGCATTTGACACTCTTCAAGCTGCAACTGCCAAAGGTGTGGATGTAGTTCTTATCGATACAGCAGGACGTTTACACAACAAAGTCAACTTGATGAATGAGTTGAGCAAAGTCAAACGGGTCATGTCTAAAGTAATTCCTGAGGCACCACACGAAGTACTTTTGGTATTGGATGGGGCTACAGGCCAGAATGCGTTTGAACAAGCCAAACAGTTTACAGCTGCTACTGAAGTAACTAGTCTTGCCATCACCAAACTGGACGGAACAGCCAAAGGAGGAGTACTACTGGGCATTTCAGATCAGTTTCAAATTCCAGTAAAATACATTGGAGTGGGAGAGGGAATTGAAGATTTACAAGATTTTGATCCACAGCACTATATTCAAACCCTTTTTGGTTAAAAAAATAAAGAATATGAAAATTTTAAGAGGTGTTGCAGTCTTTTTTTTGTTGGTAGGGGCTATCTATTTGGTTGGTCCACGGGTAGATACACCCGAGCTGAATGACACTCCAGTTACTGTCCCATCAGACCTGGCCACCTTGAATCTGTGGATTACAGAAAAAGAGAACGAACTGGGCAATGTGCGTTCAGGAAACGCATCCAAAATTATTTTTAACGATTCCATTCCAAAAAAAACTACTTATAGTTTACTCTATCTTCATGGTTTCACTGCCTCAGGGATGGAAGGGGAGCCTGTACACCGTAACATTGCTAAAGCCCTAGGAGCAAATCTTTATGTTCCTCGCCTTTACGGTCATGGTTTGGAGGAAACAGAACCTATGCTACACTTTAATAATGAAGACTATTGGGAATCTGCAAAAGAAGCCTTAGCTGTGGCAAAACAACTAGGGGATAAAGTGATTGTACTGGGAACTTCTCATGGAGGTTCACTTTCGTTGAGTTTGGGAGCTGACCCCGATATTGCTGCGTTGTGTTTGTTTGGCCCCAACATCGCTGTTTATGATTCCAATTCCAAACTATTGTCCAAACCCTGGGGATTACAAATCGCTCGTTTAGTCAAAGGGGGCAATTACCATTATATGATCACTTCAAATCAGGAAAAGAAAAAGTATTGGACAACTAAAACGCGTTTGGAAAGTCTTACCCACATGCAAAAATTTTTGGATCTCAAAATGCGTAAATCTACTTTTAAAAAGATACAGGT
Organism: Flavobacteriaceae bacterium; assembly: GCA_017852075.1. Taxonomy (GTDB): domain Bacteria; phylum Bacteroidota; class Bacteroidia; order Flavobacteriales; family Flavobacteriaceae; genus MS024-2A. The sequence continues at coordinate 2,429 of JAFMLQ010000033.1, forward strand.
TCCTGTCTTTTTAGGGTACTATTATAAAAACGATAGTCTTCAAGATAACGTAGTGTCAGTTCCAGCGATGCTAAAAATGTTTGATCAATTAGGAACACCAGAAAATTTAAAAGTCAAAAAAGCTTTTCCTGAGGCAGGAGATCACGTACTGACTTCCTATTTAAGTTCTAAAAATCATGAAGCTGTAACCCAAGAAGTACTTTGGTTCCTTTCCACTAAATTAAATCTATAAATTATGCGTAGTACCAATTTCCTTATACTAAGTATTGTCTTTTTTCTTATGGCTTGTCATGGAGAAGAAAAACAACTGGATCCATGGGTTTCGTATGACGAAACAGAAGAATTACAGGCAAATCAAGATCATCCCGTAAAGCGGATGCGTTTCAAGCGAATCCAGTCACAGCACAGCGATCGCAATACATTTTTTACTCCTTTTAAAGAGGCTTTACTCCAATTTACGGAAGAAGAATACAATCGCCTAAAGCCTTTGATTTTAGAACAGGACATTCTCAGCATACAAACGCAAGTGCAGCAAGGTAATTTGACGTATGAGAAGCTTACATTGTTTTATTTGTATCGTATATATCTTTTTGAAAATAAAAGAGACACCTATTTAAACGCCATCATAGCGCTTAACCCTGAGGTTTTAGATCAGGCTCGAGCTCATGACAAAAACCGAGCACAGAAACTGAGTCATCCTTTGTATGGGATGCCAATTCTTCTTAAAGACAACATCAATGCTATTCCTATGGCTACTACAGCAGGAGCAGCAGCATTTAAAGATAACTTTCCCTCAGATGATGCTTTTTTGGTAAAGCGTTTAAAAGCTAAAGGAGCCTTAATTTTAGGAAAAGTAAATCTCAGTGAATGGGCTTATTATTTTTGTCAAGGCTGCCCTTTGGGATATAGTGCAATGGGTGGACAAACTCTGAATCCTTATGGGAGAAAAGTGTTTGAGACGGGAGGATCTAGTTCAGGAAGTGGCGTAGCAGTAGCGGCAAACTATGCAGTAGCTGCGATAGGTTCTGAAACCTCGGGTTCCATACTTTCTCCTTCTGGAAAAAACAGTGTAGTCGGTTTAAAGCCTACGATAGGGGCGGTAAGCCGAAGCGGAGTTGTTCCCATTTCGAGTACTTTAGACACTGCAGGCCCTATGACCAAAAATGTCTTGGATAATGCCATTTTAATGGATGCGCTTGTGGGGGAGGACCAGGAGGATGTCTATGGCTATGCTAGTAAACCCATAGCTTACCAAGGATTGGATACGATTCGTTTAAAAGGGAAGCATTTGGGTGTTATTCGAGATTTTGAAGAAGATAGCTTGCTCCAAAATGCAATTCAAAGAATCAAAGCTGCAGGAGCAAAAGTCACATTTTTTGACCCACCCGAAGTGGAGTTAAAACTTTTTAGAAGATTACTGGATGTAGACATGCGTGCTGACCTTCCTAAATACATTCAAAATCATGCCGCTTCCAATTTGCCTTTTGATTCTGTTCAAGATGTTATTTCTTTCAACCAAAAAGACACCTTACTCCATGCACCTTATGGTCAGGAAATCTTTCAAAGAATTGCACGGGAAACGCTATCTCAGGAAGAGTTTAGTGATGAAAAGCAAAATCTTATGCGATTGGCAAAAAGTTATTTTCAAGCGATAGACAAGTATGATCTAGATGCTGTGGTTTCTATTGATAATAATACAGCCAGTTTTGCTGCTGCGGCGCATTATCCAGCTTTGGGAGTACCCATGGGGTATCAATCAAATGGTCAGCCCAAAAACATAACTTTTATTGCGCCTTCAAGAAAAGAGCAACAGTTACTGGAACTTGGTGCTGCTTTTGAACATGAGATGCAGGCTAGAAAAATTCCTAAACTCTTTCAATAAGACCATGCGAACAAAGTCAACCAAAAAAAATAAGATCAATGTAATTACCTTGGGGTGTTCTAAAAACATCTATGATTCTGAGGTGCTCATGGGACAATTGAGAGCCAATAAAAAAGAGGTAGTGCATGAAGAAGAAGGAAATATCGTCGTGATCAATACCTGTGGATTTATCGATAACGCTAAAGAAGAATCTGTAAATACCATTTTGGAACAGATTCAAAACAAAGAAGCAGGCAAAGTTGACGAGGTCTATGTCACAGGGTGTTTGAGTGAGCGGTATAAACCCGATTTAGAAAAAGAAATTCCTCAAGTGGATGCTTATTTCGGAACTTCAGATTTGCCTCAGCTTCTAAAAGTTTTGGGAGCAGATTACAAACACGAATTGGTAGGGGAACGACTATTGACAACACCCAAACATTTTGCCTACCTAAAAATTGCAGAAGGTTGCGACCGGCCTTGTTCTTTTTGTGCGATTCCTTTGATGCGTGGCAAACACCGTTCTACTCCCATTGAAGAATTGGTTCAGCAGGCACAGCAATTAGCAAAAGAAGGAGTCAAAGAGCTGATGTTGATTGCACAGGATTTGACCTATTATGGTTTGGATTTATATCAAAAGAGAAGATTGGCAGAGCTGCTAAGCGCCTTAGCAGCAGTGGAAGGCATTGAATGGATTCGTATGCATTACGCTTTTCCGACGGGTTTTCCTGAGGATGTTTTGGAAGTCATGAGGACAGAGGATAAGGTTTGTAATTATTTGGATATTCCGCTTCAACACATCTCGGATCCAATATTAAAATCCATGCGACGTGGTACAACACAGGAAAAAACGACAGCACTTTTAAGAAAATTTAAAGAAGAAGTTCCTGGCATTATTTTAAGAACCTCTTTGATCGTAGGATATCCAGGAGAGACCGAAGCCGATTTTGAGACCCTTAAAAATTGGGTTACGGAAATGCGTTTTGAACGTCTGGGTTGTTTTACCTACAGTCACGAAGAAAATACTCACGCCCATCATTTGATAGACGATGTTCCTGAAGAGGTCAAGCAAGAACGCTCCAATGCCATTATGGAAATCCAATCTCAAATTTCTTGGGAACACAATCAAACCTGTGTAGGCAAAACCTTTCGTTGTTTAATTGACCGAAAGGAAGGAGTTCATTTTGTGGGACGTACCTTTATGGATTCTCCCGACGTGGACAATGAAGTGCTTATTGACGCTTCAAAATATTATCTCAAACAAGGAGACTTTTCAGAAATTAAAATTACAGAAGCCACAGATTACGATTTGATTGGTGTACCTGTGTAATTTAGTTTTGACTAATAAGTTCGAGTTCTGGAAGTTGACTGATGTTGTACTGATATACCTTTCCTCCTCCTACCACTATGGCTTTAGGATAATCTAAAATAACATCATAGGCAAAATCTACAGCTATGGTATTGACTACTTCAGGCTTGGTTTTGTCTGAAACATCAACGACCTTAATGCCTGCAGTCCCATCACAAACAATTATATAATCTTCATACACTGAAAGACCGTGCGGGTTGAATAAAATTTGTCGGGACACGACTTCTAGATTTTCTGGATCTTTTAAACTGATGATTTGAAGCTCGTTGCGTTCTGTAAAACAGTTGGTGCCTCCACGTAAGGTGACATAGGCATATTCTTCATCGGCAACCACAGGGTCACAACTTCTAAAGTGATCGATACGACTTAAAAAGGTAGGATTTTTAGGACTGTCAATCCCATATACCAACATGCCTGTAGTAGTACCTATAAAAAGATAATCATTTAATCGAAAAAGAGTTTCAGCACTGCTATTGGTGCCAGTTTTCCCAAAGCGTAAAGGCTTGTGGTTTTCTGCAATTTCAAAAAGAATTAATTCCCATTCGTTTAGAGTATACAATAAATTATCTACAGGTAAAAAGCGAGTCATAGATCCAGCTTGACTTTGTCGGTTTCCATTGATATCATTTTGTGAGGTTTCTTCTTCAACAATTTCAACTAGATCAGATGTATTATTCAAAAAGGGATACCTTCTAAAGTCCATCAATTCCAACCGAATTTTAAGATTCCAACCGACAACAATTCCTTGCTTATCGTCTACACTTTCGAGTTGATAAAATTCGTATTCATCCGAAGAATCATCAGGATCAAAGGCCCAATATCGGTTATAATTAAAAATTTCTTTTACCGTAAAGTCCTCAATCAAACTGACATGTTCTAAGTCTTGGAGGTCTAGTACTACAAGTGCGGAAAATTGATCTGCGTAAAGAAAGTCATCGATAATGGCCATATCGATATTTCCTTTGATCTGAATAAACCCTTCATTGATAGGGTTTTTGGGATCCGAATTGTTAACAATGTGAATTCCTTCTTGGGGTTTATTGATAAAAATATAATCTTGATAATGAATAATTTTACCCGTTTCCTCAAAGGGGGTGGGGTCTTTAAGTGCAACGGTCAGTATATCGCTACCAGGACTAGCATAAATAGGGGAAAAATACCCTACTTTAATTTTTTTTGACTGAGATTCTGCCTCAGAAGAGGATTCAATTAGTGTATCGAAACTACAACTGATTGAAAATATAAGAGTGAATAAGAGGAAAATATTTAAGCGCATGACTTTGGGTTATCTAAAAACCATAAACCAAAAAATATGCCACAAAAAATTTAAAAGAAAAGTGCGTTTGAAAAAACTTGTTTACCCGAATACCAAAACCCTCTAAAAAGTACATTATCTACTAAATAAACTAAACTTCCACGACCAAAACGTTCTTCTCCAAACAGCAGCGATTTTTTCTGATTGGTTTGGGCGAGATGGCCTATAAATCCCGCAACAGATTCTGCTTCGCTATTTAATGAAAAGGCATTGCCCTGATCTTCCAGAAGTTCATAGGCATCTGCATCAAGTTTTAGTGTATAGTACCGATTTACTCCAAAGGCTAGTGAATGAGAACGATCAATGCTAGCATTAAAAATACTGCCTGTTGTGATTTCACTTATTTTATTGCGTTCCAATTCCGAAAAGGGAATGGAAGTAGTGTCTTGAGTTGGGTTTTCTTTCTTTTTTAGTGCAAAAGAATCTGTATTTGCAAAAAGATTTAATGCACTAGAAAGTGCTATAATTTTACCTCCTTTTAGAATCCACTCCGTTATTTTCTCTTGAGAATTTGAATTAGACCATTTTTGATACCTCCCTCCAGGGATAATCAATACGTCAATTTCTGACAACATACGTTGGAGTCTATTTTCATTGATTTGGATTAATGGATACTCCAACTGTTGCTCAAAAAAGTGCCATACTTCCCCATAACGATACGAGGAGGTATTGTCTGATTTTAAAACTGCAATTTTAGGGGCTTTTATCAATACCAATTCGTCTGCCCCTAGATCGGGACCCTTGTCAGAATACCCTGTTTGGATTGGGTACAATTCACGTTGGTGACTTTCTGCGAGTTTCTGTAGCAGTGAAGTATACTCTTCGTCTTTTAAATTATCCCCTTTGAGTATAAATAATGACCCACTTTCCCAGCGTTTTCCACTGTTGGTGATGGGTACTGTATTATAACGTACCCCTAAACCGTTTTTTAGGAGTGCTGCTAAAAACCGACTGTCAGCAAAACTTTGAGAAGCTAACGCGTACCCATATGCTCCTTTTTCTAAGGGAATAGAAGTATTTGCTTGAAACGCCTCAAGGGAAATTGTTTCTACGTTTTCCTTTGTTGCATTGGCTTTGAGTCCATAGGCGTAGGCTAAAGACCAAGCTGTGATGTCATATGTAAGTGAATCATTGAGCTTGGTATTGGGTTCTAGAAGGATGTGCGCTATTTTTCCTTTGGGTTGGTCTGTGGAAATGACAAGTGCATTTTTTTCAAACGAAGTTGTTGAATTATTTTGCTTTTGATAATCATAGCCGCGAACCGTAGTGTTTTTTGCAAGGCGCCTACTCTCAATTTGATGTTGTTTGAAAAATTGCGCTAGTGTATGGATTTGATCTTCGTTACCCTCTAAAATAAAATTTTTGTATCTCAAATTCTTGTCGCTGTAGTAGTCTTGGTAATTTTTGTTGAGTTGTGTTTTGTTTTTCACGGCCATTTCCACAGTTGAGATTCCGGTGGTGTAATGATGTTCGATACGGTCTTTTAAGGTAAGTTCAATGTTTTCATCGTTATCTACACCCAGTCCAGCACCACCTCCACCTGCTTGTTCGTAGGTCATTCCGATGGCTCCCAAATACATTGGATAACTGTCTCCATAGCTGGGATATAAGATGTCAAAGCGTTGTTTGGTAAAGTAAAACCATCCTTGTTTATCAAAATAGCGAGCGTGATTTTTCCCCAATGCATCTTGAAAATTCTTTTGAAAATCAGTGATCATTTCGTGCAATGGTTCTGCAGCTGGGGCAAAGTAATAAGGGCTGTTAATTCCCTGTTCGTGAAAATCGACATGAATATGAGGCAACCATTGGTTGTATTGTTTTATACGTTGTTGAGATTCTACCTGGGTAAGCCAAGCCCAATCGCGGTTTAAGTCAAAAATATAGTGATTGGTTCTCCCGTTATGCCATCCCTCATTATGTTCCCGAGTAAGGCGATTTGAATCGTAGGGTATGCTACGCGTTTGATTGTAAAAATTCACATAGCGGTCTCTTCCGTCGGGGTTGATGCAAGGATCGATAATGACGATGGTGTCTTCCAGCCACTCTTGATATTGAGTAAGAAGTGCATAGGCAGTTTTCATAGAAGCTTCGGTACTGGAAGATTCGTTTCCATGTACGTTATAACTAAGCCATACAATTGATTTTTGATCATTTTTTGGGCCTGGTAAGCTCCCGCTATTTTGCATGTGAGCAGTTCGGATGGCTTCTAAATTTTTTAAATTTTCTGATGAAGAAATAAAAGCAAGTTGTAGTAAACGACCCTCATTTGTTTTTCCATAGGAGACGAGTTGGATTTGATCAGAGTTTTGCTCCAAATACTGATAGTAGTCCACTACTTGGTGATGGCGGCTGAACTGCGTACCTAGTTCGTAACCCAAATAATCTTTTGGAGAATGGAGTTGTGCATTTAATGAAACGGAAAAACTGAAAATGAAAAGAATGAAAATTTCGCGAAACATGAATGTATTTTTGTTTTTAAATGTACACTTTCTGTACAAACTTTAAATTTCTTTTTATAAAAAACGAATATCTTTACACAAATTGTTTCATGCACACCCAACACATTTCTATAAAAGATACGGGGCGGTTTTCACAATTAATTTGTGATTATCTAAGTCAAAAGGTGAATTTACAAAATTTTTACGGTCATTATCCGAGTTTAAAAAACGCAAAGAATCAAATAGAACAAAAAAGCACTCACTTTTCAAAGGAGATACGCTCTGTTTTAGTTGAAGTCTTACGGGAACAATACAAACCTATGGCACAGACCAAGGGGGTATCTAGCAATATCGAACTCCTCGGACAAGAAAACACCTTTACGGTGACTACAGGTCACCAGCTGTGTTTGATGACAGGTCCCTTGTATTTTATATATAAAATTATCAGCACAATCAATTTGTGTAAACAACTCAAAGCAGAGTATCCTGAGTCCAATTTTGTCCCTGTGTATTGGATGGCGAGTGAAGACCATGACTTTGAAGAAATCAGTTCTTTTCAGTTTCAGGATAAAAAAATCAAATGGAATCGTGAGGCAGCAGGAGCGGTTGGGGAACTTCCCCTAGACGACTTGCAATCAGTTTTAGACACTTTTGAGTCTCATTTGGGTGAGCGACCTGAATCTGAAGTAGTCAAATCATGGCTGGAAAAGAGTTATCGAAAAGCATCAAACCTATCCGAGGCTACTCTTCATTTGGTCCATGAGCTTTTTGGCGCCTACGGTCTGGTGGTATTGGAACCCAATGTGCCCTCTTTAAAAAAGATTTTCACACCTTTCGTAAAAGAAGAACTTCTTTCTCAGGTGTCTTATGATAGCGTATCGCATCAAATTACAGAATTGATAACAAAATATGATGCAAACTACAAACCTCAAGTCAATCCTAGACCTATCAATTTGTTTTACCTTACCCCAAAAGGGCGGTACCGTATTGAAAAACAAAATAGTATTTTTGTATTGCAGGGTACAGAACAACAATTTTCCGAATCAGAATTTTTACAACTACTTGAAAAGCATCCTGAGCGTTTCTCGCCCAATGTCATCTTAAGACCACTTTACCAGGAAGTCATTTTGCCAAATCTTTGTTATATCGGAGGCGGGGGAGAAGTTGCCTATTGGTTTCAATTGAAACACAATTTTGATCGGTTAAAAATTCCTTTCCCTATGCTTTTAGTCCGAAATTCAGCTTTACTCTATTCTGAAAAATCAGCACGAAAAATATCCAAGTTGGGACTGGAACCAAGAGACTTGTTTTTAGATCGAAAGGCGCTAATCGTCAAAAAGGTTAAAGAAAACAGTGAGATTGATTTGGATTTAAATTTTTTAAAAGTACAGTTAGAAAAACAGTTTACCTACCTCCAAAACTTGGTAAAAAAAACAGATTCTTCATTTGAGGGGGCAGTTCAGGCGCAGGAAAAAAAGCAATTAAAAGGAATTCAGCATTTGGAAAAACGATTGCTGAAGGCTCAAAAAAGAGTCCTTGCAGATCAGTTACAAAGAGTGGAGGTGCTCCATGACGCCCTATTTCCTAATGATCAGCTACAGGAACGCAACCAGAATTTTATTTCTTTATATATGGAAATAGGATCGGATTTTATTCCTATGCTTATCAATACATTAGACCCACTCAATCCCGATTTTACTCTAATCGAGTATTAACAACAGTTGTGTATTAATTTTAGGATTGTTTTTTTAAGCCTTGGATTAAATTGTATTTTTGCTCATGCAAGAAAAAGTTCTCATTCTCGATTTCGGATCTCAGTACACCCAACTCATTGCTCGACGTGTTCGTGAGCTTTTTATTTACTGCGAAATCCACCCCTTTAACAATCCGCCTGAAGAAATTTCAAGCTTTAAAGCCGTAATTTTGTCTGGTTCTCCATTTTCCGTTCGTTCTGAAGATGCACCACATCCTAATTTAGATCAGATTAAAGGAAAAATTCCACTCTTGGGAATTTGTTATGGCGCTCAATATTTAGCTCATTTTTTTGGAGGTGAAGTCAGTCCTTCCAACACACGTGAGTATGGACGTGCACACCTTTCCTCATTCAACGGGAAAGACCCCTTTTTTAAAGGTATTTCAGAAAATAGTCAAGTATGGATGAGTCATGCGGATACCATTTTAACGCTACCCTCAAATGCAGAACATCTTGGGAGTACAGAAGATGTAGCAAATGCAGCCTATAAATTTTCAAATGAAGATACTTATGCTATTCAGTTTCACCCAGAAGTCTATCATTCTTCTGATGGGAAACAGATATTGGAAAACTTTTTGGTTGGAATAGCTAAGGTGAAACAAGAATGGACCCCCGATTCGTTTGTAGAAATGACACTGAAAGAAATTCAAGAAAAGGTTGGTCAAGACAAAGTGATTCTTGGACTTTCTGGAGGTGTAGATTCTTCTGTTGCGGCTCTATTGCTTCACAAAGCGATTGGAGATCGGTTAAACTGTATCTTTGTTAACAACGGTTTGTTGCGCAAGAACGAATTTGAAGAAGTTTTAGAACAGTATTCTGGCATGGGACTCAATGTGAAAGGGGTTGATGCTTCGGATCAATTTTTGGATGCCCTAGAGGGGGTTTCTGATCCTGAGACCAAGCGTAAAATAATTGGAAAAATTTTCATCGATGTTTTTGATTCCGAATCTCAAAAGGTGGAGGGTGCACGATGGTTGGGACAAGGGACTATTTATCCCGATGTCATCGAATCCATTTCGGTAAACGGTCCCTCTGCAACGATAAAATCCCATCACAATGTAGGTGGATTGCCAGAGTACATGAAGTTAAATCTGGTAGAGCCTTTGCGAATGTTGTTTAAAGATGAGGTCAGACGTGTAGGAAAAAGTATGGGAATGGATGCTGCATTATTGGGGCGTCATCCTTTTCCAGGACCAGGATTGGCCATTCGAATTTTAGGGGAGATTACTCGTGAAAAAGTTCGTGTTTTGCAGGAAGTTGATGCCCTTTTTATTCAAGGACTAAAAAAATGGGATTTGTACGATCAAATTTGGCAAGCAGGAGCTATGTTTTTACCTGTAAACAGTGTGGGTGTAATGGGAGACGAACGAACATATGAAAATTGTGTTGCTCTACGTGCCGTTCAGTCTACAGATGGAATGACAGCTGATTGGGTTGACCTACCCTATGCTTTTTTACAAAAAATCTCCAACGAGATCATCAATAATGTAAAAGGAATCAACAGAGTCGTGTATGATATTAGCTCCAAACCTCCAGCAACTATAGAATGGGAATAGTTTTTGCTACAAAGTCTCTTATGAAAAATATTCTTTTGATTGGCGTCCTGTTTTTAGGCTTTCACCTTTGTTTTGGTCAAATCCCTGAGCGTTTTGATACCCACAGGGTTAAAAAAGGGGAGACCTTAAGTGAAATTTTAGCTTTTTATGAGATTTCGAAAGAACAACTCTTGGAGTACAACCCTCTTTTGGAGCGGGTTGGTCTTAAACGTAAAATGACCCTCCGGATCCCTGTTTTTGATGAAACTTCGATCCCAAGAGTCAGGAGTAGTACCGCAACAAAAACCTCTAATTACACTACCCATAGCGTAGTACCCAAAGAGACCAAATGGCGTTTGGCTTATACGTACGGGATGACCGTTAAAGAATTAGATTCCTTAAACCCTCAAATTTCCGAAGGTCTTAAAATTGGTCAAATGATTCGGGTGAGAAACAGAGATCTTAGAGAAGTTCTTCCTGAAAAAGACAGTCTTTTCAATTATTATAAAGTACTTCCAACAGAAGGGTATTATCGCATAGAAAAAAAACTTGGTGTCAGCAAAAGTGTATTGGACTCTTTAAACCCCAATTTGATCGAAACAGGGCTTCAAGTGGGAATGATTTTGCGAATTCCAGATTCTTTGAGTGGTAAGTTAAAAATTGAAAATGACCTTTTGGTGGAACGGGTAAATTTACTGGATTCTACCTATGTTAAAAATAAAATAAAATTAGGCGTTTTGCTTCCTTTCAAGACCAATGAGATTGTCTTTGATTCTATAGAGGATACCAAGCGAGCATTAGAAATGCGAAACCTACATACCCTTTCTCTCGATTTTTATACTGGAGTTTTATTTGCATTAAAACAAGTTGCACAAAAGGGAATTGAAGTGGAACTGACGACTTTTGACACTCAAAACCAACAAGCCAAACTTACAGAAATTGTGGAGTCTAAAACACTTGAGAATCTAGACTTTATTGTTGGGCCTTTAATTCCAAATAACTTTGATTATATCTCTAATCAACCCAGCTTAAAAAATATTCCCAAATTTGCTCCTTTATCTACACGAGCTGTCGCTTTCCGAAAAAATGTAATACAATCCGTAACCGAAGAAAAAGACCTTCGTGCTAAGATGTATGACTATTTAGAAAAGTATTTAGATACAACTCAAAATGTAGTCATAGTCGCAGATTCTACAAATCGAAAAATTGAACAACAACTCCAGAGACGATTCCCTTGGGCTATAAAAATTAGACCTGAAAAAGCGGATTACATCCTTCCCGAACTTGTAGATTCACTTTTAATAGACTCTATCCCTAATAAAATTATTTTAGAAACCCAATCGTTTCCCCTTATAGCTAGTGCACTTTCTCAGTTCAATGCGCAAAACACTAAGAACCGAGAGGTGCAGGTATTTACCACCTATCGAAGTAATGCTTACGACAATGAAAACCTTACCCGAAAAGTGCTAGGTGCCATAAAATTTACCTATCCTACAGGATCCAAACCTTTAGACAAACCTTTAGACGATCCTTTTGTAGCAGATTATATTGTAGCTTTTGGCAAACCTCCTAACAAAGAAGCACTAAGGGCTTACGATCTGGTTACAGATGCCGTTTTACGAACGGCTTATGCAAATGAAATTCAACAATCTTTGGAGTTGGGAGAGACGGAATATCAGTCGAATCGGTTTTATTATCGAGAAAATGAAAACGAATCTTTTCTCAATCAAGCCCTTTATATCTTGCAACATCAGGGTTATGAAATTATTGAAATAAAAGAATAGAGGGTAGAGACGTCTAGTTCCTCTTGATTTTTGTAAATTTGAGCCCGGTTAGGTTAATGAATTAAAACAACCGGATGTCCGATACCAAATACATTTTTGTCACAGGAGGGGTAACCTCATCACTAGGGAAAGGTATTATTGCTGCTTCTCTGGCAAAACTCCTTCAATCACAAAACTTTAAAGTCACCATTCAAAAGTTCGACCCCTATATCAATGTCGATCCAGGTACCCTCAATCCTTATGAACACGGAGAGTGTTTTGTAACAGATGACGGTGCAGAAACGGATTTGGATTTGGGACATTACGAACGCTTTTTGAATGTGACCACTTCTCAAGCCAATAATGTTACCACAGGGAGGGTTTACCAAAGTGTGATTGAAAAAGAACGCAGAGGTGAATTCCTAGGAAAGACGGTTCAGGTGATTCCCCACATTACCAACGAAATAAAAGAACGCATGCAGCTTCTAGGTGAAACCGGAGCGTATGATATTGTCATAACAGAAATTGGAGGAACCGTAGGAGATATTGAATCGTTGCCTTATATCGAATCGGTTCGGCAACTGATTTGGGACTTAGGTAGAGAAAATGCATTGGTGATTCATCTGACTTTGATCCCCTTTTTAGCTGCGGCAGGTGAACTCAAAACTAAACCCACGCAGCACTCGGTAAAAACATTGATGGAGAGTGGAATTTCTGCGGACATTATTGTATGCAGAACAGAACACGAACTCTCCGATGAAATAAGAGAAAAACTAGCCCTGTTTTGCAATGTTAAACGCGAAGCAATTATTCAATCTATAGACGTAAACACAATTTATGATGTTCCTCTAAAAATGTTGGAGGAAGGATTGGACAGAGTAGTAATCAATAAGCTTCAGTTGCAACCCAAGCAATCCCATCAGCTGGAAGCGTGGAATGCCTTTTTAAAGCGGTTTAAAAACCCGAAACATCAAATCAAAATAGGCTTGGTTGGGAAATATGTTGAGCTTCAAGACTCGTACAAATCAATTTTAGAATCTTTGATTCATGCCGGTGCCGATCAAGAAACAGACGTGGTTGTAGTGAGTTTGCACTCTGAAGATATTAATTCGCAAAATGTAGGCGAGATTCTCAATGAACTAGACGGAGTGCTGGTAGCTCCTGGATTTGGAGAACGTGGAATCGAAGGGAAAATAACTGCAATAGGATATGCCAGAACACATAATATTCCGTTTTTAGGAATTTGTCTAGGAATGCAAATGGCAGTCATAGAATATGCACGAAATAAGGTGGGACTGAAGGATGCCAATTCAACAGAGATGGATCCCGATTGCAACCATCCAGTCATTGATTTGATGGAGTCCCAAAAAAGTATTGTCAAAAAGGGCGGTACTATGCGTTTGGGTGCTTGGGATTGTGAGGTCAAGCCTGGAACAAAAGTTTCTGAAATCTATCCCACAGCTTCCGTTTCTGAGCGCCATCGTCATCGTTATGAATTCAATAACGATTATTTAGATCAAATTTTTGATAACGACTTTGTAATCGCTGGGACCAATCCGGAAACAGATTTGGTTGAAATTATTGAATATAAAAATCACCCTTGGTTTGTAGGTGTCCAATTTCATCCCGAATATAAAAGTACAGTTTCAAACCCCCATCCACTATTTAAAGGTTTCGTCCAAGCAAGCTTGGCTAAAAAATTAACTCATTAAGCGCCCGAAAATGGAAGAAAAAAAATTTGATCCGTATCAGTTCATAGGATTTATTTTGATTGCATTGATCCTAACGTGGATGTTGTATCGCAATGGTCCTGAAGAAGTTCCTAATGCGGGAGCCGTTCAAACAGAACAGCCGGTTGTCATGCCCTCCATACCTCAAGCAGTCCAAGATTCGCTACAACAGCAACAAAAAATAATTGCTTATGGAGATTTGGGAGGATTATTTGTTCCCAAAGACTTTCCAAATGTTTCATTTTCCACGGAGAATATGACTTTGGAACTGCAAACCCAAGGGGGAGGCATACACAAATTAGTACTTCAAGAATTTGAAAATTACGAAGACTCGCCTATACCTATGGTTCAAAATGGGAATGTAGATTTTAATATTACCCTAAATACCAGAGATGGGCGTGCACTCAATACAAGAGATTTTTATTTTACACCTACCCTCACAGAGCAGGACGACGCTTTTGTTGTTTCCATGCGAGCCGCACTTTCAGAATCTCAGTATGTTGCTTACGAATATGTTTTTCCTAAAACGGGCTATTTGTTTACTGTACATTTTAAAACCGAGGGTATGGAAGGGCTATTGGATCAAAACCAACCGCCCAAGGTTAGCTGGACTACTGATGTATATCGAAACTCGAGAAGTATAGATTATGAAAATCGTTATACTGAATACACCTTTGGTTATGAAGAAGATCGGGTGGATTATTTATCCCTGAGTGGGGAGGATCAAGAAACGCGGGAAGGTATCCGATGGATTTCATACCGCCAACACTTTTTTAGTGCAATTCTCATTCCTGATACCCCCATTGTTACGGCAGATCTTAAATCTAAAGATTTGTCTAGCGAAGAAAGCTTGGAAGAAAAATTCACCAAGCGCTTTGAAACCACCTATGCCTTGCCTTCACAGTCTGGAAATGTCAATACTCAATTTGAGTTTTATTATGGCCCTACAGATTACAAAACATTGCAAAATCTGGAGGGGGATTTAGAAGCATCCATCCCGATGGGTTGGGGTATTTTTGGATGGATCAACCGTGTGATTTTCTTGCCCTTGTTTGGCTTTTTATCGTCTTTCTTGTCCTATGGTATAGCAATTATCGTAATGACAATTATCGTGCGACTAGCCATGTCACCAGTCACTTACAAATCGTATGTTTCTCAAATCAAAATGAAAGTATTACGTCCTGATGTGGAGGCCATTACTGCCAAATATAAAGACGACGCGGTAAAACGCCAACAAGAAACGATGAGTTTGTACTCCCGAGCCGGAGCTAGTCCCATGTCGGGATGTGTGCCAGCCTTGATTCAGCTGCCGATTTTTTACGCATTATTTTCGTTCTTTCCTGTAGCTTTTGTACTTAGAGACAAGAGTTTCCTTTGGGCAGACGATCTCTCTTCTTACGATTCGGTTTTGGACCTGGGGTTCAGTATTCCGTTTTATGGAGACCATGTGAGTTTATTCCCGATTTTGGCCTCTATAGCGATTTTCTTTTACACCAAAATGACTACTGGGCAACAACCCATGCCGCAACAACCGGGAATGCCGAATATGAAAATCATCATGTACCTGATGCCCTTGATGATGTTGTTTTTCTTTAACAACTATGCAAGTGGATTGAGTTTGTATTATTTTGTTTCCAACCTCTTGACGATCTTTTTGATGTTGATCATAAAAAATTATATCATCGACGATTCGAAGATCCATGCCAAAATTGAGGAAAATAAGAAGAAGCCTAAAAAAGCAGGAGGGTTTTCTGCACGATTACAAAAGGCTATGGAAGAAGCCGAAAAGCAAAAAAAGGCGAGAGGTAAATAATTCTGAGAAGCTGACTATCTTTGCGGTATGAAAAAAAGGGTTGTCATTGGACTTTCTGGTGGTGTAGACTCCAGTGTGGCTGCGTATCTTCTAAAAGATGAAGGCTATGAGGTCATTGGTCTGTTTATGAAAAACTGGCACGACGAATCCGTTACCCTTTCCAATGAATGCCCCTGGCTGGAAGATAGTAATGATGCAATGTTGGTAGCCGAGAAACTAGGAATTCCCTTTCAAACGGTAGATTTAAGCAAAGAATATAAAGAACGTATCGTGGACTATATGTTTAACGAATACGCTCAAGGACGTACACCCAATCCCGATGTACTTTGTAATCGTGAGATCAAGTTTGATGTCTTTTTGGAAATCGCCCTTTCGTTAGGTGCAGACTTTGTCGCTACTGGGCATTATTGCCAAAAAGAAGCATTTCAAAATGATACGGGAGAATGGGTTTATCAACTCCTAGCTGGACAAGACAAGCTCAAAGACCAGTCTTATTTTTTGTGTCAATTGAATCAAGCGCAATTGAGTAAAGTACTCTTTCCGATAGGGCATTTGGAAAAAGCTGAAGTCCGAGCCCTCGCACAACGAGAGCAACTGGTTACGGCAGAGAAAAAAGATTCTCAAGGGTTGTGCTTTATAGGTAAAGTGCGACTTCCCGATTTTTTACAACAGCAACTCAAGCCCAAAACAGGACAGATTATTAAGATTCCAGAAACCCTTTCCGCCTATTCTAATGAGAATGGAACAAATCAGACCCTAATTCAAAAAGCAGAAAAATATCATTATACACTCAGTGACGGTGCTCTAATAGGAGAACATCAAGGAGCCCATTTTTACACTATTGGTCAGCGCAAAGGGCTAGGTATAGGTGGATTTGAGGAGCCTCTTTTTGTGATCGATACTGATGTAGAAGAAAATATTATTTATGTAGGAGAAGGGAAGTTTCATCCTGGTTTGTACCGAGACACCCTAAAGGTGACTTCAGAAGAAATCCATTGGATACGAACAGACCTAAAAATTGAAGTGGGTTCCAGTCTGAATGTTCAAGCACGTATTCGTTATCGCCAACCCTTACAACAAGCTACTCTTTACCAAACCCAGGAAGGACTTTATGTGGCATTTGAAGAACCTCAGTCTGCTATTACTTCAGGACAGTTTGTAGCCTGGTATCAGGGGAAGGAGTTATTGGGGTCTGGGGTGATAAGCTAAAAGAAAACCTTTTGATAAATAGGGTTTAGACAACAGACACAAACCTTGAGTGTCTTTAAAAGTTCAAGGATTTGTTAATTTTTTAATTCCCGAATTTGCTCCAAAGCTTCTTCTAAGGTTTGAACGGGTAAATAACACACTTTGTTTTCACATACATAAAGATGGGTTTCGTCCTTTACAAAGCGGTCTTTTAGAAGAGGAAGGTCACTGGTTGCAGTACTGCCTTGAAAAAGGACATTGGGGTAGTGGTGTTTTTGAAATTCGGCTGTGAATTCTTGAGCTTTAGGTCCAAGGATAACCAATTCATAATGGGGGAAGGCGAGTTTGGCAAAGAGTTGACTCCACTGAGAATAATCACTGCTTCTCCCTTCTTGATAATTAGGCAAGACAGCTTCCAACATTTTTTGTACTTGGTTTTGGTAATCTTCTTTACCCAACCACTGTCCTAGAGTCCAAAGATTGTCTGCCATAATTGCATTGGCGGAAGGAATGACATTGTCGTCTATGGAAACGAGTTTAGACACTAGAGTAGGGTCTTCGGTAAACGTAAAGAAAGGGCTTTCTGTTTCTCTAAATTTCTTTAGGATAGTTTGTGTCCATTGTTCCGCATCGTCTAAATACAAGGTGTTTAAAGTAATTCGGTACAAGGCATTGGCAGCTTGAATTAAAAAGGCGTAGTCCTCCAAGAAGCCTTCCACTTTGGGTTTACCCTGTTGTACTGTATGAAACAATTGGTTCTTTTTAAAGGCAGTCGTTTTTATAAAACGATAAATAGCTTCAGCCTCTTGAAGGAATTTTTTTGATCCAAAGGCTTCGTAAGACTGGGTTAACCCTACAATGAGTTGGGCATTCCAAGAGGTCAAAATTTTGGTGTCGATTAAGGGAACCTCGCGTTGAAGGAGCAATTCCTTAAACTGGGTTTCCCACTTTGATTTTTTAATGTAAAGGGTTTCTTCAGTGAGTTGGTGTTTATTAAAAAAATCAGGGGTGATTTTACCCTGTCGAAGGTGATAAAAATGCGTTTCAAAAGGAGCGCTTAAATCGATGTTGTAAAATTCGAGTAAGAGTTCAAAATCTTCCTGTGCAATAGTTTGGAGTTCTTCTTTTGAAAAGACATAATACTGTCCTTCTCCCAAACTATTATCTGCGTCTATGGCGGAATAATAGCCTCCAGAAGGATCTTTAAATGTGTTATGTAAAAAATCGAAAGTTTGAAATACCCGATCTTTAAACACGGATTTTGGAAAAACTTTAAAAGCTGTTGAGTACAAGCCTAGCAGTTGGGCATTGTCGTAAAGCATTTTTTCAAAATGTGGAATCTTCCATTCAGGATCTACCGTATAGCGGAAAAATCCTCCTTGTAAGTGATCTACGATCCCACTGTTGGCGATGTTGACCAAGCTTTTTTCAAGATAGTCTTTGACGGAGGTGTCTTGAGTGAGTTGTTGGTAGTGCAAGAGGTAATTGAATTTTACGGGAGTGATGAATTTTTGGGTACGTCGTTCTCCTCCGTGTAGTGTGTCCCATTCTCTACTCCAATACTTCATTTCATCTTCTAAAATGGATTTGGAAAGGACTTGCGGTTCTGGATTGATCTCAAAGTGATTGACCTCCTGAATCCCCATTGCGACGCGTTGGGCGAAATCCTCCAATTGAGATTTGTCGTTCGTGTAGAGTTTTTGGATTTTACCCAATACTTCTAGCCATTGCGTTTTGGTGTGATAGGTCCCACCATACACTGGTCTTCCGTCGGGCAGGCAAACGACATTTAGCGGCCAGCCTCCCGAACCAGTCATCATCTGCGTAGCAGTCATATAGAGCTGATCGATATCAGGATGCTCCTCTCTGTCTACTTTCATACTCACAAAGTGTGCATTCATATAATCTGCGACTTCCTGATCTTCAAAAGTTTCTTCTTCCATCACATGACACCAGTGGCAACTGGAATAGCCTATACTGACGATCAAAAGCTTGTCAGTGTCGTTTTGCACACGATACACCTCGGGATCCCATTTTTGCCAAAACACAGGGTTTTGGGCGTGTTGCAACAAGTATGGACTGCTTTCTTTGTTGAGGTTGTTGGTGTTCAAATCATAATTTTTTTCTTGTGAACAGGACAGCAAACTGCCTAAGGTTAAAATTAGGAGAAA